>DASWRZ010000257.1:0-10631 GCA_036402935.1 Actinoplanes sp. | reverse complement strand
CGGGGTGGCTGAGCAGCGTGTAGCCGACCGCGCCGCCCATGCAGGCGAGCATCGCGACCGGGGCGACCCAGAGCGGCGAGCGGTGCCAGAGGCGCTGGACGAACCGGGTGAGACGGTCCTGCCGCGGCTGCTGAGCGGCCCAGTAGGCGATCCACTCCGGCGGCACCGGCGGGCCCTGCACCGGCTGGGTGGCCAGCTCGGGCGGGAGAGAGCCCGGCGAGACGGCAAGCCCGTCCGCCGAAGTCGCGCTGCTCATGGCCGCCACGCTACACCGGCGGGTCGATCGCTTCCGCCGCCGAATCGGCGGTGGCCGCCCGCGAATCGGCGATCAAGAACGGCCGCCCGCGAATCGGCGATCAAGAACGGCCGCCCGCGAATCGGCGGTCAAGGGCAGCAGCCGGTGAATCGGCGGTCAAGGGCAGCAGCCGGTGAATCGGCGGTCAAGCGCGGTCGCCGAGCTCGGCGTGTGCTTTGAGGGCGGCGGTCAGCGGCCCGGCGAAGTCGCCGCGCTCCGGAGTGGCGACCGCCTGCAGGCCGAGCCAGCCGGCCAGCCGGTGCAGCTCGGCGGCGAGCGCGACCGCGGTCTCCTCCTGGGCGGCGCCCGGCTCGAGCCAGGCGGCCGGGATCTGCAGAACCCCGGTCTTGCGGTCGGCCTTGAGGTCGACCCGGGCCGCCAGCTGGTCGCCGAGCAGGAACGGCAGTACGTAATAGCCGTAGAGCCGCTGGGCCGCCGGCACGTAGATCTCGATGCGGTAGTTCATGCCGAACAACCGCTCGGTGCGCCCGCGCTCCCAGATCAGCGGGTCGAACGGGCTGACCAGCGTGGCCGCCCGCACCCAGCGCGGCAGCCTGGCCTCGTGGTGCAGATAGGTCGGCTGCTTCCAGCCGGGCACCGTGACCGGCACCAGCACCTGGTCTTCGACGAGCTCGGCGACGGCCTGCTTGAAGCCGTCGACCGGGAGCCGGAAGTAGTCACGCAGCTCGGGCTCGGCGGCCACGCCCAGGGACCGGGCGGAGAGTTCGACCAGGGCCCGGAACGCGTCGGCCGGCGACGGGGTGGGCGCGTCGAGCACTGCCTGAGGCAGCACCCGCTCGGGCACGTCGTAGCGCCGGGCGAACGAGGTGGTGCGGTCGGCGGCGGTGATCTGCCCGGTGTAGAAGAGCCACTCCAGCGCGTGCTTGGTCGCCGACCAGTTCCACCCCCAGTTGTCCTTGCTGCGGGGTGTGTCGTCCTCGATCTGGGCGGAGGTGATCGGGCCGCGGCGGCGCACCTCGTCGAGCACGCGCGCGATCAGGCCGGGCTGCTCGGCGGCGAACCGGCGCACGCCGCCCCACGCGAAGTCGGCCGCCCGGTCCATCCGCCAGCGGAACAGCGGCTGGAGGTCGGTGGTGATCAGCGAGGCCTCGTGACCCCAGAACTCGAACAGCTCGCGGGGTTTGTGGTAGGCCGCCCGCTCGAGCAGCTCGACCGGGTAGGGCCCGAGCCGGCTGTAGACCGGCATGAAGTGAGCGCGCTGAAGAACGTTGACCGAATCCATCTGGATCAGGTGCAACCGGCGCAGCACCCGCCGGAGGTGGCGCAGGTCGGTGGCGCCGCCCGGTTTGGGGTCGGTGAAGCCCTGCGCGGCCAGCGTGATGCGGCGGGCCTGGGCCAGTGAGAGCGAGTCGGGAAGTGCCACGGAAAAAACGGTAGAGCAGGGGTACGACAATTTGTGAATGCTCGAGATCCGACCCATCGCCGAGGACGAGATCGACGATGTCGCCCGCGTTCACGTCCGCTCGTGGCAATCCGGATATGCCGGAATCGTCCCGGAGGAGTTTCTCGCGTCGCTCGATCCGGCCGATTTCGCGGCCCGGCGGCGCTACACGGCCATACCGCCGGGTGGTGGCGCCGTGTGCGCGGTCGACGAAGGACGGATCCTGGGGCACGCCACGTTCGGGCCCTACCGGCCGGACAAGGACGTCGTCGACCGGTCGTCCGGTGAGCTCTACTCGATCTACGTCGCGCCGGAGCAATGGGGCAACGGCACGGGCTACCGGCTGTTCGCGACGGCCAGGGAGCGGCTGACCGCGGCCGGCTTCCCCGACCTGCGCCTCTGGGTCCTCGAGGACAACCACCGGGCGCGGCGCTTCTACGAGCGGCAGGGCATGCGGCCGGACGGCGAGCGCGAGGTCTGGATCCCCCGCGGCTACCCGGTCGAACTGCCCGAACTGCGCTACGCGGTCGCTCTGTAGGCTTCCCGGCATGGCACTCGGCTTCGTCCGCCCCGCCCGTCCCGAGGACGCGGCGGAGATCGCCCGCATCCAGCTGTCGACCTGGCGGTCGTCCTACCGGCGCATGTTCCCGCCCCACGTGTTGGCCGGCCTCGACGAGACCTACCTGACGCGGGGCTGGTCGGAGGCGATCGAGTCGGCGCCGAGCGAGCGCCACCGGGTGCTGATCGCGGTCGAGCAGAGCGAAGCCTCGACCACGGTGGTCGGCTTCGCGGCGGCCGGGCCGGCCGACGAGCAGGCGCTGGCGCCCGAGGAGCCGCCGCTCCCCGACGACGTCGCGGCGATCACCGAGCTGCTGATCGAGCCGCGCTGGAACCGCCGCGGGCACGGCAGCCGGCTGCTCGCCGCGGTCGTCGACCGGTGGCGGGAGGACGGTTTCGCCACCGCCGTGGCCTGGGCCTACGAGCAGGACAAGGCGATGCAGAAGTTCCTGGCCTCGGCCGGGTGGGAGCCCGACGGGGCCGCCCGGGCACTCGACGTCGACGACATGCTCGTGCCCCAGATGCGGTTCCACGTCGCGATCGGCAAAGACGGAGAATAGCGACGTGATCAAGCCGACCTTCGTCTACGACGGCGACTGCTCGTTCTGTACGACGTGCGCCGATTTCATCGAACGCCGCATCCCCAGCCGCGCCCGTGTGATCCCCTGGCAGTTCGCCGACCTCGACGCGCTCGGCCTGACCGTCGAGCAGTGCGAGTCGGCCGTGCAGTGGGTCGGCGCCGACGGCACGGTCGCGGCCGGCCCGGATGCGATCGCCCTGCTGCTGCGCGACGCCGGCCGGTTCTGGCAGTTCGCGGGCGGGGCGCTCCAGTGGGGCCCGGTGCGGCTCGCGGCCTGGCCGGCCTACCACTGGGTGGCCGACCACCGGCACCTGCTGCCCGGTGGCACCGCCGCGTGCTCGCTTCCCCAGGCCCAGCGCGACCTGCTCTACGGCACCGGAGGCCCGGCCGCCGAAGCCGCCTGAGCAAAGCCGAGACCGCCCGAGCAAGCCGAGACCGCCCGAGCAAAGCCGAGACCGCCCGAGCAAAGCCGAAGCCGCCCGAGCAAAGCGCGGTCAGCCAACGCCTGACGCCGCCGAGGCGGCCGGCGCGGAAGCGGCCGACGGGTCCTCGGCCGGCCGCTCGCCGGGCCGGAAACGGCGGCGCGCCCAGACCACCGGCCGCACCTTCTCCAGGGGCAGGAAGCTCGTCATCGCGATCAGGTGCGGCATGAACGAGATCGTGATGGTCGCGAACGTGGCCAGGTGGAACGAGTAGAAGAACGCCACCACCCAGCCCCGCAGCCGCCGCGGCACCACGAAGACCAGTGGGCTCAGCAACTCGAACGCGATGATCCCGAACTGGGACACGATCAGCAGGCCGGGCACCGACGCGATCAGGCCGGCCGGCGGCGTGCCCCGGCGGATGATCGCCTGAGCGAGCACCGAGCTGGTCCCCCAATGCGCCCCGCCGAACCGCATCTTGGCGAACGCGGCCAGGAAGTAGGTGCAGACCACCGCGATCTGGGTGACCCGCAGGGCCCATCCACCGGCCTCACTCTTTTCCAAGGAGCCGTGCCGGGCCTTGCCCGCGGTCGGCAGGACGGCCAGCGCGACCAGGAACCCGAACCGGTCGTGATCGACCTTGCCGTAGCTCATCGCGATGATCATCCACTCGAAGTAGAGCAGGAAGACCGTCCAGCCGAGCAGGCGCGGCGCCCGCCCGGTGGCCGCGAACAGGGTGACCACGAGCAGCACCCAGAAGACGGCGTGCACCACCAGCGAGGTCGGGACCGGCAGCGGCAGCAGCCGGCCGACCAGCAACGGCCGGTAGAGCGAGGTCGGGGTGTCGGCGTGCGCCCGCACCCACGGCGTGAAGATCACCATGTCGGCGGCGACGAACAGATAGACCACCGTGCGGAAGGCGGCGATGCGGCCCTTCGGCACCGGCTCGAACAACCACCTCATGACGTGACCCAATCGGCGATGACCCGGTCGGTCCAGGTGCCGGTGGGCCGGCTGTGCCTCACCCCGTGCGACCGGACCACCAGCCGGACCTCGCGCAGGGCCGGGGCGGCCGGGTTGCGCTGCGCGTACGCGTCGACGACCTCGCGCAACCGCGCCGGGTCGGCGACGTACGCCGCCTGCTGGCCCTCGATCTCGGCCCGGCGGATGCCGGAGTTGTTCTCGGTCAGCTCGACGACGCGACCGGCGACGTCGACCCCCTCGACACGGGTGTCCGTGGCGGCCTGATTCGGTCCCGGAGCGGTCGAATACATCCGGAACGGGCCGAACGGGAAGTCGTCGTCCTGGCCCCAGAACGTGCCCAGCACCAGCAGCACTGCGGCCGCGACGCTGAACCCGACCCGGATCCACCGGCCGCGCAAGGTCAACTGATTCATCGGAGGACAACCTACCGTCCACCGTTCAGCCGTTGTCAGCCCCTTCGTCGGCGTCGCCCGCGGAACGGCGCCGGAAAATCACGAAGATGATCGCCACTGGGATCCGCCGCGACCGGCCTAGTCGAGGAAGGCGTCCAGACCGACGGTGAGGCCCGGGCGGCGGACGACGGTGCGGACCGCGAGGAGGACGCCGGGCATGAAGGAAACCCGGTCGAGAGAGTCGTGGCGGATGGTCAGGGTCTCGCCCTGGGTGCCGAACAGGACCTCCTGGTGGGCGACCAGGCCGGCCGCGCGGACCGAGTGGATGCGTACGCCGTCGACGTCGGTGCCGCGGGCGCCCGGCGCCTCCTCCTTGGTCGCGTCCGGCATCGGGCCCAGGCCGGCCGACTGCCGGGCCGCGGCGATGAGGCGGGCCGTGTGGGCCGACGTGCCGCTCGGGGCGTCGAGCTTGCGGGGGTGGTGCTGCTCGATGATCTCGACCGACTCGAAGTAGCGGGCCGCGCGGGCCGCGAACTCCATCATCAGCACGGCGCCGATGCCGAAGTTGGGGGCGATCATGACGCCCACGGAGGGATGGGGCGTCAGCCACTCGCGTACGGAAGCAAGCCTTTGATCGGTGAAGCCGGTCGTGCCCACGACCGCATGGATGCCCTGCCCGATGGTCCATTTCAGGTTGTCCATGACGACGTCGGGGGTGGTGAAGTCGACGACCACCTGGGCCGCCGCGGCGGCGGTGAGCTCGTCGCCCTGGTCGAGCGCCGCCACCAGTTCGAGGTCGCCGGCGGCCTCGACCGCCCGGCAGACCTCGGAACCCATGCGCCCCCGGGCGCCGAACACACCTACGCGAATCACCGCGTCAACCTAACGCAGCGCGGCGCCGCGCCCACCAGCGCTCCCCCAGGCCGACCACGATGAAGGTCAGGGCGACGTACAGCCAGCCGACCAGCACGTCGGCCACGTAGTGCTCGCCGGTGTAGACCAGGGTGAAGGTCATCGCCAGCGGGTAGGCGAGCAGCAGTGGCCACCAGCGGCGGCGGACCATCGGCAGGAAGATGGCGACGGCCATCATCGCGTACGCCGTGTGCAGCGAGGGCATGGCCGCGACCGGATTGGACTGGTCGGCCTGGAGCGCGTTGAGCGTGTTGCCGGCTCCGTGCAGGCCGAGCGCCGACCAGCCGTCGGTCGAGATGCGGGCCACCGGCTCGCCCAGCGCCGCTCCGCCATAGCGGGAGGCCCACCAGGGCGGGGCGGCCGGGTAGAGGAAGTAGGTGGCCAGTCCCGCCACGCTGAGCACGACCCACCGCCGCATGAACCGATAGGACAGTTTCCGGTCGCGCAGCCACAGGATGACCGCGACGGTCGGGACGGTCAGGAAGTGCGACGTGTAGATCAGCGTCACGATCACTTCCCACCACTGCACGTGGCCGGGGTGATAGAGGTGCTGCTGGAGCCATACCGTCGGGATCTGATCGCCGGTGAGCCGGCCGAAGAGCCACTTGTCGGCGTCGATCATCGGGGACACGTGCGGGGCGAACAGCCGATCGGCCGAGCCCCGGGTGACGTTGTAGATCTCCAGGAGCACGACCACCGGCAGCCAGTCGCGCAGGAACAGCAGATGCTGACGCCACGGCTGGTGGTTGCGCCACGCAATGGTGGCCAGCCAGAGCCAGCCGAACGCCTCCAGCGGGTCGCTGGTCGGAATGCCGACGAGCGCCACGAAGACGCCGAACGCCACCGCCCAGACCACCAGGCCGAGCACCCGACGCTTGCGCAGGTCGGGTGTCGGCTCGAGCGTTTCCGATGTCTCGGGTGGGGAGTCCAGCCTCGTCACGGGTCCAAGGCTAGCGGGCGGCGAAAGCGGCTTCGTCGAACGGACCAACCACGGCCAGCGTCATCGGCTGGTCGAGCAGCTCGCGGGCGACCTTGCGGACCTCCTCGTCGGTGACCGCGTCGACCCGGGCCAGCAGCTCGTCCACGGTCATCAGGTCGCCGTAGAGCAGCTCGGACTTGGCCAGCCGGCTCATCCGCGAGCCGGTGTCCTCCAGGCCGAGCACGTACGAGCCTTTCACCATGCCCTTGCCCCGCGCGACCTCCTCGGCGTTCAGCCCGTCGGCCGCCACCGCGGCCAGCTCGGCCCGGGTGAGATCGAGCACCTCGTCGACCTTGCCCGGTGCGCAACCGGCGTAGACGCCGAAGAGGCCCGCGTCGGCGTACTGGCTGGCGTACGAATAGACCGAGTAGGCGAGGCCCCGCTTCTCCCGGATCTCCTGGAAGAGGCGGCTCGACATGCCGCCGCCGAGCACGTTGTTGAGCACGCCCAGCGCGAACCGGCGCTCGTCGAGGCGGCCGATGCCGACGCCGCCCAGCACCACGTGAGCCTGTTCGGTGTCCCGGTTGCGGACGACCGTGTGCGGCTTCTGGGTCGGCACCCGCTTGCTGCCCAGCCGGGGCGCGGCCGGCGGGGCGGCCGTCCCGTCGAGGGCGGTGCCGGCCAGGGCCTTGCGCACCAGGCGTACGACCGTCGCGTGCTCGAGGTTGCCGGCCGCCGCCACCACGATGTTGGGTGGCGTGTAACGCCGCCGGTAGAAACCGTTGATCTGGGTCCGGGTCATCGGGGTGATCGACTCTTCGGTGCCGGAGATGAGCCGGCCCAGCGGGTGATCGCCGTAGATCGCCTCGGTGAAGATGTCGTGTACCTCGTCGCCGGGCTCGTCCTCGTGCATGGCGATCTCTTCGAGGATCACGCCGCGCTCGGTCTCGACGTCGGCCGGGTCGAGGATCGAGTCGGCCACCGCGTCGACCAGCACGTCGACCGCGAGCGCGAGGTCGTCGTCGAGCACCCGCGCGTAATAGCAGGTGTACTCCTTCGTGGTGAAGGCGTTGGTCTCGCCGCCGACCGCCTCGATCTCGGCCGAGATCTGCAGCGCGGTGCGCTTGTGGGTGCCCTTGAAGAGCAGGTGTTCGAGGAAGTGTGAGGCGCCCGACATGGCCGGGGTCTCGTCGCGTGAACCGATGCCGACCCAGACGCCGAGCGCGACGCTGCGGGTGGTCGGGATGGCCTCGGTCACGATGCGCAGACCACTGGGCAGGATCGTGCGGCGTACGCCGTCCTGCAAGGTCTTGGTAGAGACGCGGGCCGGCCTCTCGGCCGGCCCGCGGAAACTAGCTGTCATCGCTGGTTATCAGTCGCGGCGCTCGCCACGGTCACCAGCGGAGCGCTGGCGACGGCGACGCGGCTCGCCACCGTCGTTGCGGGGACCGCGGTCCTCGCGCGGCGGCCGGTTGCCGCCCTCACGGTTGCCACCCTCGGAGGCGGCCGGCGCCGGCGGCGCCTCCTCACCCTCGGGGCGGACCTTGTCGAGGTAGATCTTGCCGCGGCCGTCGATGTCCGCGATCGAGACCTCGACCTTGTCGCCGACGTTGAGGAAGTCCTCGACCTTGTCGACCCGCTTGCCGTCGCCGACCTTGGAGATGTGCAGCAGGCCGTCGCGGCCCGGCAGCAGCGAGATGAAGGCGCCGAACGCGGCCGTCTTCACCACCGTGCCGAGGAACTTGTCGCCGGCCTTCGGCATCGTCGGGTTGGCGATCGCGTTGATCCGCTCGACCGCGGCCTCGGCCGCCGGGCCGTTGGTCGCGCCGACGTAGATCGTGCCGTCGTCCTCGATCGAGATGTCGGCGCCGGTCTCGTCCTGGATCGCGTTGATGGTCTGGCCCTTCGGGCCGATCACCATGCCGATCTTGTCGACCGGGATCTTCACCGTGGTGACCCGCGGGGCGTACTCGCTCATCTCGGCCGGAGCCTGGATGGCCTGCTCCATGACCGCGAGGATCGTGGTGCGGGCGTCGTGCGCCTGCTGCAGAGCGCCGGCCAGCACGTCCGACGGGATGCCGTCGAGCTTGGTGTCCAGCTGCAGGGCGGTGACGAACTCGCTGGTGCCGGCGACCTTGAAGTCCATGTCGCCGAACGCGTCCTCGGCGCCCAGGATGTCGGTCAGCGCGACGTACTGGGTCTTGCCGTCGACCTCGTCCGAGATCAGGCCCATCGCGATGCCGGCGACCGGCGCCTTCAGCGGCACGCCGGCGCTCAGCAGCGACAGCGTCGAGGCGCAGACCGAGCCCATCGAGGTCGAGCCGTTGGAGCTCAGCGCCTCGGAGACCTGGCGGATCGCGTACGGGAATTCCTCGCGTGCCGGCAGCACCGGCACGAGGGCCCGCTCGGCGAGCGCGCCGTGGCCGATCTCGCGGCGCTTCGGCGAGCCCACCCGGCCGGTCTCACCGGTCGAGTACGGCGGGAAGTTGTAGTTGTGCATGTAGCGCTTGGACTTCTCCGGCGCCAGGGTGTCGAGCGCCTGCTCCATGCGCAGCATGTTCAGCGTGGTGACGCCCAGGATCTGGGTCTCGCCCCGCTCGAAGAGCGCCGAGCCGTGCACCCGCGGCAGCACGCCGACCTGGGCGGTCAGCGGGCGGATGTCGCGCGGGCCGCGGCCGTCGATGCGGATCTGCTCGCGCAGCACCCGCTGCCGGACCTCGGCCTTGGTGACCGAGCGGAAGGCGGCGCTGATCTCCTTCTCGCGACCCTCGAACCGCTCGTCGAGCAGCTCGTGGGCCTTGGCCTTGACCAGGTCGAGGGCCTCTTCACGCTCCTGCTTGGCAGCGATCTTGAGAGCCTCGGCGGTCTCCTCGCGGACGGCCTCGGTGACGGCCGAGTAGACGTCGTCCTGGTAGTCCAGGAAGACCGGGTAGTCGGCGACCGGCTTGGCGGCGATCTCGGCCAGCTCGTTCTGCGCGCGGCAGAGCTCGCGGATGGCCGGCTTGGCGGCCTCGAGGCCGCCGGCGACGATCTCCTCGGTCGGGGCGGGCGAGCCGGCCGCGATCAGCTTGATCGCGTGCGGGGTGGCCTCGGCCTCGACCATCATGATCGCGACATCGCCGTCGGCCAGGACGCGACCGGCGACCACCATGTCGAAGGTGGCCCGCTCGAGTTCCTCGAGGGTCGGGAAGGCGATCCACTGGCCGTCGACGTGCGCGACCCGGGTCGAGCCGACCGGGCCGCTGAACGGCAGGCCGGAGAGCTTGGTCGACAGCGAGGCGCCGTTCATGGCGACGACGTCGTAGGGGTGCTGCGGGTCGAGGGCGAGCACGGTCTCGACGACCTGGACCTCGTTGCGCAGGCCCTTGGTGAAGGACGGGCGCAGCGGCCGGTCGATCAGGCGGCAGGTGAGGATGGCGTCCTCGCTGGGGCGGCCCTCACGGCGGAAGAACGAGCCGGGGATGCGACCCGCGGCGTACATCCGCTCCTCGACGTCGACGGTCAGCGGGAAGAAGTCGAAGTGCTCCTTCGGCGCCTTGCTGGCCGTGGTCGCGGAGAGGACGACGGTCTCGCCCAGCTGGACGACGACCGAGCCGGCGGCCTGCTTGGCCAGCCGGCCGGTGGAGAAGGTGATCTCGCGGGTGCCGAACGACCCGTTGTCGATCACCGCGGTGCGGGATTCGGTCCCGAGAGCAGTCTGCTCTGTCATGTTGGTGCGGTACTCCTTCATCGAAGGACCCGGTCGGGCTGGCCGGTCTTCGATCGAAGTGCCCAGGAGTTTCGGCCTGGGAACCACTACCGAGGACCGGGGGTCCGGGTCCATGGGTTTCAAAACACGGGGGAGCGGCCTGCCGGCCACTCCCCCGTCACGTCATCGGCGCAGGCCGAGCCGCTCGATCAGCGAGCGGTAGCGCGCGATGTCCTTCTTCTGAACGTAGTTGAGCAGTCGGCGGCGGCGGCCGACCAGCAGCAGCAGGCCACGCCGGCTGTGGTGGTCGTGCTTGTGCACCTTGAGGTGCTCGGTCAGGTCGGCGATCCGCTTGGTGAGCATCGCGACCTGGACCTCGGGCGAACCGGTGTCGCCGTCCTGCGCCTTGTACTCGTCGATGATCTTGGTCTTGGTCTCTTGATCGAGCGCCATGTTCTCCGTAATTCTGTGTTGCCGGC
>DASWRZ010000256.1:0-6197 GCA_036402935.1 Actinoplanes sp. | reverse complement strand
CCTCGGGGGTGAAGACCTCGTCGACCAGCTGGTTGAGCGCCATGGCGGTCTTCAGGTCGTTGCCGAACGGCTTCTCGACCACGACCCGGCGCCAGCCGCCGGACTTCGCGTTGTCGGCCATGCCGGTGCGCGCCAGCTGGTTGAGCACCAGCGGGAACGCGGCCGGCGGGATGGAGAAGTAGAAGGCGGCGTTGCCGGGGATGCCGTTGCGCTCGCGCAGATCGTCGAGGGTGGCGGCCAGGTGGTCGAACGCGGCGTCGTCGTCGAACGAGCCGGGTACGAACTGGAACTGGCTGGCCAGACGCTGCCAGACGTCCTCGCGCCACGGGGTCCGGGCGCCCTTCTTTGCCGCCTCGGAGGCCAGCGACTCGAAGTCGCCGTCGCCCCAGTCGCGGCGGGCGAAGCCCAGAACCACGAAACCGGGCGGCAGGAGACCACGGTTGGCCAGGTCGTAGACGGCCGGGATGAGCTTCTTTCGGGACAGGTCACCGGTGACTCCGAAGATCACCAGAGCACAGGGCTCCGGGATCCGGGGAAGTCTGCGGTCCTGTGCGGTACGCAGCGGATTGCCCACGTGGTCCATCCTGCCAGTTCTCGGTGTCATGCAGGTGAAGTACGCGGGGGCCCGCTCCGGTCGAGCGGGCCCCTCGCACAAGGGTCAGACGCCGGTGCCGGCCTTGAGCGACTTCTGGACGCTCTCCAGCAGTTCCTTCCAGCTGACCTCGAACTTGTCGACGCCCTCTTCCTCGAGGACCTTGACGACGTCGTCGAAGTCGACCCCGACCGCCTTGAGATCGGCCATGACCTTGCGGGCCTGGTCGTAGCTGCCGGTCAGGTCGCCCTTGAGCACGCCGTGGTCGGCCCACGCCTTGATCACGGACTCGGGCATCGTGTTGACCACGCCGGGAGCGACGAGCTCCTCGACGTAGATCGTGTCCGGGTAGTCCGGGTTCTTGGTCGAGGTGGACGCCCACAGCGGCCGCTGCGGATGGGCACCGGCGGCGGCCAGCGCCTTCCACCGGTCGGTGCTGAAGACCTCCTGGTACGCCTCGTAGGCCAGCTGGGCGTTCGCGATCGCCGCCTTGCCCTTCAGGGCCTTGGCCTCGTCGCTGCCGATCTTGTCGAGGCGCTTGTCGACCTCGGTGTCGACGCGCGACACGAAGAACGACGCCACCGAACCGATCTTGGTGATGTCGTGGCCGTTGGCCTTCGCCTGCTCGATGCCGGCCAGGAACGCGTCCATGACCGCGCGGTAGCGCTCGAGCGAGAAGATCAGCGTCACGTTGACGCTGATGCCCTCGGCCAGCGTCCTGGTGATCGCGGGCAGGCCGTCCATGGTCGCCGGGATCTTGATGAAGAGGTTTTCCCGGTCGACCAGCCACCAGAGGGCCTTCGCCTCGGCGACGGTCTTGTCGGCGTCGTGCGCGCTGCGCGGGTCGACCTCGATGGACACCCGGCCGTCCACGCCGTTGGACGCGTCGTAGGCCGGACGCTCCACATCGCAGGCGGCGCGGACGTCCTGGGCGGTCATGAGGCGCACGGCCTCCTCGACCGAGACACCCATCTTGGCCAGATCGCCGACCTGCTCGTCGTACGCGTCGGCGTCGGACAGCGCCTTCTGGAAGATGCTCGGGTTCGTGGTCACGCCGACCACGTGCTGCTCGCGGAGCATCTTCGCCAGCGAGCCACTGGTCAGACGGACTCGGGAGAGATCGTCGAGCCAGACCGCCACACCTGCGGCGGAGAGCTCGCCCAGCCTGTCAGTCATCGTGTTACTCCTTCACGGGTTTCTACCCTCGCAGTGCGGCGGAGCCGCCCTGGGAAGCTCAGTTGCCGGTCGTGTGACCGGTGATCTCGCCGACCCTGGCCAGGGCGGCGTTGGCCTTTGCCACCACGTTGTCCGCGGTGAAGCCGAACTGCTCGAACAGGATCTTGGCCGGCGCGCTGGCGCCGTAGTGCTCGATGCTGACCGGCTCGCCCGCATCTCCAAGAATGCGGTCCCAGCTCATCCGGATGCCGGCCTCGACCGTCACCCGGGCCTTGACCCCGCGCGGCAGCACCTGCTGCTGGTAGGCGGTGTCCTGGGCGTAGAACCACTCCTGGCAGGGCATCGACACGACCCGGGTCGGGGTGCCCTCGGCCTCGAGACGCTCCTGGGCGACCAGGCAGTGCTGCACCTCGGAGCCGGTGCCGACGAGGATCACCTTGGGCTCGCCGTCGGACGCCTCGGACAGGATGTAGCCGCCCTTGAGGACGCCCTCGGCCGACGCGTACTTCGTGCGGTCGATCGTCGGGAGCGGCTGCCGGCTCAGCGTCAACGCGGTCGGGGAGTCGTCGTGCTCGATCGCGCCCCGCCAGGCCCAGGCGGTCTCGTTGGCATCGGCCGGGCGGACCACGTTGAGGCCGACGATCGCGCGCAGCGCCGACAGTGTCTCGATCGGCTGGTGGGTCGGGCCGTCCTCGCCGAGGCCGATCGAGTCGTGCGTCCACACGTAGATGACCGGCAGCTTCATCAGCGCGGCGAGCCGGACGGCGCCTCGCATGTAGTCGCTGAAGACCAGGAACGTGCCGCCGTACGGCCGGGTGAGCCCGTCGGCCGTGATGCCGTTGAGGATCGAGCCCATGCCGTGCTCGCGGATGCCGAAGTGCAGCGTGCGGCCGTACTCGTTGCCCGGGAACTCCTTGGTGGCGTACTCCGCCGGGATGAAGGACGGCTCGCCCTTCATCGTGGTGTTGTTGCTCTCGGCGAGGTCGGCCGAACCGCCCCACAGCTCCGGCAGCACCGGGGCGAGCGCGTTGAGGACCTGCTGCGAGGCGGCGCGGGTGGCCACGCCCTTGGCGTCGGCGGGGAACTCGGGCAGCGACTTCTCCCAGCCCTCGGGCAGCTTGCGCGCGCTCAGCCGGTCGAACAGCGCCTTGCGCTCGCCGTTGGCCTTGGCCCAGGCGTCGAACGACTTCTGCCACTCGGCGTGCGCGGCGCGGCCCCGCTCGGCGGCAGCCCGGGTGTGCTCGAGAACGGCCGGGTCGACGGCGAAGGTGTCGTTGGGGTCGAAGCCCAGGATCTCCTTGGTCGCCTTGACCTCGTCGGCACCGAGCGCCGAGCCGTGGATCTTGCCGGTGTTCTGCTTGTGGGGTGCCGGCCAGCCGATGATCGTCTTGAGGACGATGAACGAGGGCCGGTCGGTCACCGCCTGGGCGGCCTGGAACGCCTTCCAGAGCGCCTCGACGTCCTCGTGGTAGTCGCCCTTGGCCGGGTCGCCCTTACGCCAGGAGACGGTCTGGACGTGCCAGCCGTACGCCTCGTAGCGCTTGCCGACGTCCTCGGCCTTGGCGATGCGGGTGTCGTCCTCGATGGAGATCTCGTTGTCGTCGTAGATCAGCGTGATGTTGCCGAGTTTCTGCACCGCGGCGAGCGCGCTGGACTCGTGGCTGACACCCTCCTCGATGTCACCGTCCGAGCAGAACGCGTAGACGTTGTGGTCGAACGGGGACCGGCCCGGGTCGGCCTCGGGGTCGAACAGGCCGCGCTCGCGGCGGGCCGCCATGGCCATGCCGATCGCGTTGCCGATGCCCTGGCCGAGCGGGCCGGTCGTGACCTCGACGCCGGGGGTGTGGCCGAGCTCGGGGTGACCGGGGGTCAGCGAGCCCCACTGGCGCAGCGAGGCCAGGTCATCCAGCGACAGGCCGTAACCGGAGAGGTAGAGCTGAATGTAGAGGGTGAGGCTGGAGTGCCCACAGGAGAGCACGAAGCGGTCGCGCCCGGGCCAGTGCGGGTCGGTCGGATCGTGCCGCATGACCCGGTTGAACAGCAGGTAGGCGGCCGGGGCGAGACTCATGGCGGTGCCGGGGTGGCCGTTGCCGGCCTTTTCGACGGCGTCCATGGCGAGGACCCGGATGGTGTCCACCGCTTTGCGGTCGATGTCGGACCAGTTGAGAGCAGGATCAGTGGCAGCCACGTCGGTTGTGCTCCTCGGGCATGGTTGAGGGACCCTTTTGAGACTGACCCTATCCACTTGCCTTAAACCCCCGCCCGGGGAACGCCCGAGGCCCATACGCTGAGAGCGGACACGCCGTCGGCGGTGGTGATGCTGCCTCCGGTGACGGCCGCATCGGGCCCGGGTCGCCAGAGCAGCGCAGATGACTGCGCGTAGGCTGTCCGGGCGTGCCGCCGGTCCAGGCCGGCAACGGCCGTTCGAGGCTAGTGCCGATGCCGGAAGGTGGCTGTCCGTGAGCATGATCACCGAGCGTCCCGTCGTTGTGGCGAGGCCGGGTGACCTGGCCCGCGCCACCAGGGCGGCGCGCCGGGACTGGCGCGGGGTCCTGCGCGCCTACCTCGCGCTCACCAAGCCGCAGATCGTCGAGCTGCTGCTCGTGACCACTGTGCCGTCGATGATGCTGGCCGCCGGTGGCTGGCCCGACCTGCGGGTCTTCGCCGTCGTCCTGATCGGTGGAGCGCTCGCCGGGGGTGCCGCGAGCGCGCTCAACTGCTACATCGACCGCGACATCGACCAGCTCATGCGGCGCACCAAACGCCGCCCGCTGCCGGCCCACAGCGTCACGCCCCGGTCCGTACTGGTCTTCGGCCTGACCCTTGCCGTGATCTCCGTCGCGCTGATGGCGGTCTTCAGCAACTGGCTCGCCACCGCCCTGACCGCGGGCGCCATCTTCTACTACGACGTCGTCTACACGCTCTGGTTGAAGCGGCGCACCCCGGCCAACACCTTCTGGGGCGGGGTGTGCGGGGCGGCCCCGGTGATCATCGGATGGGCCGCCGTGACCGGTGGGGTGTCTCCGCTCGGATGGGCGCTTTTCGCGGTTGTCTTCTTTTGGCAGATGCCGCACTTCTACGCGCTGGCCGTGAAGTACAAGGACGACTACGCCCGGGCCGGCATTCCGATGTTGCCGGTGGTGCGGTCGATGACCAGGGTGAACGTCGAGATCGCTGTGTTCACTG
Source organism: Actinoplanes sp. (assembly GCA_036402935.1). Taxonomy (GTDB): domain Bacteria; phylum Actinomycetota; class Actinomycetes; order Mycobacteriales; family Micromonosporaceae; genus Actinoplanes. The sequence continues at coordinate 1,243 of DASWRZ010000256.1, read as the reverse complement.
TGCTCACCGTGGCGGCCTCGCTGGCCGCCTGGCCCCTGGGCCTCGGCGCCATCTACGGCGCGACCGCCCTGCTCACCGGCGCGTTCTTCCTGTACGAGGCGTTTCGGCTGGTCCAGCGCACGCGGCGGGGTGAAGCGGTCAACCCGATGCGGCTGTTCCACGCTTCGATCACGTACCTGACGATTCTGTTCATCGCGGTGGCGGTCGACGCACTCGTTTGAGGGGTGGATCGTCACTCCTTGGATGGAAACTTGTTGATGGGACAAATCGGGCGCAATTGGCTCATACCAATGCCGTAAATTGCTAAACCCGCAGGTAATTGGCATCACAAAATGCCGCGGAGGGTGCTTGCTTCACTCCGATGTCTGCCTACGCTGCCCGGCATGGCTCAAGGTTCCGATACGACACTGACCGCGGGGATCAAATCCTTCGCCGCCGGCCACGGCGGCGCCAAAGCGGTCATCGAGTACGTCGGCAAGCGCGGTGCCCGCATCGTGCTCGTCGGCCAGGACGGCGAGTGGTCAGATCAGTTCGCCGACAGCACCAGCGTCGCCCGGGAGGCCTGCGAGACCGCGGGCGTCGAGGTCGACAACGAGTGGGAGCGTGAACTGCTCGAGCAGATGCGACCCAGCAACGACCTGTGGCGCTCCATGTCGCGCCGGAGCATGGCCCGGTAGCCTTCCCGCCACGTGCCTGACCCCACAACCCACCACGCGACCCGGGAGCCGAACTCCCGGGTCGCACTCGTCACCGGGGACGGCTCTTATGCGCCGGGGACGGCCGAGCGGCTGGGACGGCCGAGCGGCTCGCCGACGCGGTCATGGCGCGGCTCTGAGGGGGTCTGGAGGGGTTGCGCCACCCCGGTGTCGTGCTCGGTGCCGGGCCCGGTGTCGCGCGAGCGCATCGACCACAGCACGTTGAGGATGCCGACCCAGACCAGGGCGGCACCGAGCAGGTGCACACCGACCAGCACGATCGGCAGGTGCGTGAAGTACTGGACGAAGCCGATCACGCCCTGGCCCAGCTCGATCGCGAGCAGCACGGCGGCGGCGCGCACCGCGGCCGCCGGGGCCTGGGTCGCGCGCAGCGCCAGAACCAGCGCCACCGTCAGCCCGACGAGCAGGAAGACCAGGTCGGCGTGGGCCTGCGAGACGGCCGCCGGGTCGAGGCCGGTGCGTTTCGCGTGTTCGTCGCCGGCGTGGGGCCCGCTGCCGGTCACCACCACACCGACCGCGATCACCGC
>DASWRZ010000255.1:0-5870 GCA_036402935.1 Actinoplanes sp. | reverse complement strand
GGCCCTTGGCGGCCACGACGGCGGTGCCGCTGCCGTTCCCGCCTTCGGTGGCCATGACGGCGGCCCTGCTTTTGCCGGCACCGCCGACCGCGTACCCGTCACCGGCGCCGCCTCGGCGGCCGATGAGGGCGCCGGAGGCTTTGCGGGCGTGTCGGCCTCCGAGATCGGCGCAGCCGAATCTGTTGCGACGGATTTTGCCGGTACTTTCGCTTCCGACAGGGCGATAGGCTGCGTCGAAGCTTCCGCCTCAACCGTGCCCGGGCCATCCGGCTCGGCCGCCGCCTTCGCCATTCGTCCGCTCCTTCCCCGGCCCGGACCGACCGGGCGCCGGGTCATTATTGCTGGCGCGCATCACCCCTTCGGTTGTCGGCTGTGCGATTGCACACACGAACCGAACTCCGCTAGGAGTGGTACACGTAGGCAACATCAACTCCCGGGGAGACCGGATGACCGCGACAGTGCCTCAGAGCAGCACCGCGACCTCGCCGGCGCGCACCGCCCGCGTGGTCGCCGCCGTGTTCGTGGTCGCCAATCTGGCGATCGTCGAGGGGATGTTCTTCACCGCCAGCCCTCCGGCGCACAACACCCTGACCGCGATCGGCCGCTTCTTCGGTCTGCACCTGGCGTTCGTGATGGCGCTGCAGCTGCTGCTGATCGCCCGCCTGCCGTTCCTCGACCGGCGCATCGGCATGGACCGGCTGACCACGTGGCACCGGCGGACCGGGTTCACGATCTTCTGGCTGGTGCTGCTGCACCCGACGTTCGTGCTGCTCGGCTACTCGAAGCTCGACAAGATCTCGTTCTTCGGTGAGATACCCAACCTGGCCAAGCAGACTCCTGTCCTTTTCGGCATGCTCGCGGCGGCCCTGGTTCTGATCACGGGGTTGGTCTCCGTGCGTCTGGTGCGGCGCCGACTTTCGTACGAGGTGTGGCACGCTCTCCACCTCGTCGTCTACGTCGTGATCGTCCTCGCGATCCTGCACCAGCTGTCCGAAGGCAGCGCCTTCAAGACGAACGCCCTGACGCAGCTCTACTGGTGGGCGCTCTGGGCCTTCGCGATCGGCGCCCTGATCAGCGGCCGCGTGATCGTCCCGCTGGTCCGCAACGCCCGGCACAAGTTCACCGTCGCCGCGGTGGTGCCCGAGTCCGGCGACGTCGTCTCGGTCTATGCGACCGGCCACGACCTGGCGCGCCTCAACGCCCGGGCCGGCCAGTTCTTCCTCTGGCGCTTCCCCGGTCAGAACGGCTGGCTCCAGGTCAACCCGTGGTCACTCTCCGCGGCCCCCGACGGCCATCGCCTTCGCCTCACGGCGAAAGGCATCGGCAAAACCAGCCGCTCCCTGCGCAACCTGCAGGTCGGGGCGAAGATTTTCGCCGAGGGACCGTACGGGGCGTTCACCGCCGACCAGCGAACCCGGCCGGATGTGCTGCTGATCGCCGGCGGCATCGGTGTCACGCCGATTCGTGCGCTGCTCGAGGACGAGCGTATGACCGGTGATGTCGTCGTGCTCTATCGGGTGCGTGACGAGGCCGAGGCGGTGCTGGTGGGCGAGTTGCGCAATCTGGCGTCGATGCGTGGTGCCCGGCTTCATCTGGTCACGGGGCGGACGGGGGCGGGGTCTCCGCCGTTCGACCCGTTCAGTCCGGAAAACCTGCGTCGGATGGTTCCGGACGTGACCGAGCGTGACACGTACGTCTGTGGGCCGATGCCGATGACCGAGGCCGTCCTGCGCGGTCTTCGCGGTTTGAACGTGCCGCCGCGGCAGGTGCACGCGGAGATCTTCCGCCTGGCTAGTTGACGTTGCGGGCATCCCGTAGGGTGCCCGCGTGATCGACGAGCGTCGCCGCCTTCTGCGTGTCCCGATTACGCAGCCGGTGGCGTTCCTGACGATCGACGACGGCTATCTGAAGCCGGCCGAGGCCGCGAAGCACGCGGCGAGGAGTTCCAGCACCACCAGATCTGCGACGGCACCGACCAGCTCGGCACCTGGTACGGCCGCCACCCTCGGTTGTTCCGCCCGCCGTTCGGCGACAAGGACCACACCACGCTGCGGTCGACAAGGGATGCGGCATCAAGGCGGCCTTCATGTGGGAGGAGACGGTCGACAAGGGCAAGGTCCGCTTCCAGGAGGGCCGGACGGTCCAGCCCGGCGACATTATCCTGATGCACTTCCGGCCGGCGTTCGTAAAGGATTTTCTGGCCGCCCTCCGCGCGATCAAGAAGGCCGGGCTGACGCCGGCGCTGCTGGAGAGCTACGTCCCCGGCGCCATATGATGGTTGGCATAGTCGGGCGGGGGAGACGTTTTGGCCGAGGGCGTACGCGAACGCATGATCGCCGGTGCCGTCCGCCTGCTCGCCCAGCAGGGCCTGCAGGCGACCTCGTTCTCCGAGGTCCTGACCCTGACCGGGGCCCCTCGCGGCTCGATCTACCACCACTTCCCGGGCGGCAAGGATCAGCTGGTAGCGGCCGCCGTCGATGCGGCGGGCGCGCACGCCCTGGAGGTGCTGGCCCCGCTGGCCGGAGCAGATCCGGTGACGGTGACCGAGACGTTCCTGGGCCTGTGGCGCCTGCTCCTGGACCGCACCGGCACCACGGTCGGCTGCGCCGTCCTGGCCGTGACCGTCGCGACCCGTTCCGATGAGCTGCTCGACAGGGCCGGTGTCGTTTTCCGCAGCTGGCGTTCCCGTCTGGCCGAGCTTCTGGCCGCCGGTGGTCTCCCGAATGCCGATGCCTTCGCCGTGACCCTGATTGCCGCGAGTGAGGGTGCCGTGGTTCTGGCCCGGGCGTCCCGTTCGCTGGAGCCTTTCGACGCCGTGGCCGGCTATCTGTTGTCCCAGGTTCGGACGGCTGTGGACAGCGGCGGAAAAATGTCGTAGGCGGGTGGTCGAATCCACCCCCACCCACGACGGGTGGGGGCGGCTCCCCACGCTCGTCAAGCGTTCTTGGCGATCTCCGCCCGCGCGGCCGCCACCAGCTCGGCATTCGTGTGCGCGTGCCCCCACAAGCCCCAACCACCCTCGGGCGCCTCGGTCAGCAGCACCCAGGTGCGTTCGCTGAGCCCCGGATCCCCCGCCGCCTCGGCCACCAGTGCGGTCAGCCTCTCGACGACCGCAATCTGCTTCGACCGATCGAGCGCCCCCGCATTGGTCAGCACCTGCACCCGCACATAGCCACCCTCCCCGTCCACGTTCGCCATCGCCCCGGCGGGCAGGGAGTGCACGAACGCCGCCGTGTTCCTCCGGAACATCGCGATGTCGGGCACCTGCTCAACCGCCATCACTGCGGCGGCCAGGTCGGTGGCGAGCCGGTGCTGGTCGGTGAACGTCCCGGCCTCGGCGTATACGTCGATCATCGGCATGACGGGTCTCCTTGGTCGGATCGCGAGACTTCAGGATTATGTATGACGACCCTCATAGTCAAGGCCCGCACGAGCGGCCGCGAAATTCGATGGCCGGGTCCGCCGGGCCTTGCGAGGATCGGGCCATGCACGTGACCATCGCCCGCACCGCGACCGGTTCGACGTGCGCGACCATCCGGCGCGCCGACGGCGTGGTGCTCGAACTGCCCGGCTACGACCGCAAATTCCGCGTGCCCCACGACCTGGCCCACGCGGTGACCGAGCGCGCCCTCGGCCTTTCCCGCGGCGTCTTCGGTTCGATCGCCGGAGGCGGAGTCTTCGACAACATGCGCGTGGTCGCCGGCCGTCGCCCGCGCCACGACGCCGCCGAGCGCAGCCGCCGACTCCTGGCCGCCAACAAGGCCGAGCTCAACCAGGCCGAACTGATCGCCGGCATCATGCACGACGGCGTCGAACACCACGTCGACCCGCTGCCCCGGGCCAAGGAAGCCTGGCGTGCCTTCATGACCGACCCGTTCCCGTGGCCCGACGACGAGTTCCGCGCCGTCGCGGGCGCTCTGGCCGCCTTGGCCGACGCCTACAACGAGACCGGCCGGGTCGAGCTCACCTGGCCGACCCGCCTGACCAGTCCGGTTCCCCCCGTTGCCGCGGAACATGCGCGAGGGCGCCGCGGCCGGCAGTGATGTTGATCCGGTAGACAAGCGCCGGGCTCTGGAGTTGGCTGGAAGTTGCTGACTTATCCGGAGAGAGGGACCAACACATGCAGTACCGGCAGCTTGGCCGTACGGGTCTGAGGGTCTCGACGTTCACCCTCGGCACGATGGGTTTCGGCGGCACCGGCTGGGCCACCCCCGTCGGCAAGATCGACGTGGACGGGGCCCGCGAGGAGATCGCGATCGCCAAGGACGCGGGTGTCAACATGATCGACACCGCGGACGTCTACTCGGAGGGCCTGGCGGAGGAGATTCTCGGCCAGGCCCTCGGCGACACCCGCGAGGAATGGCTGATCGCCACCAAGGTGCGCATGCCGATGGGCGACGGCCCGAACGACGCCGGCCTTTCCCGCCACCACGTCATCCGCGGTGCCGAGGCGAGCCTGCGGCGGCTCGGCACCGACTACATCGACCTTTTCCAGGTGCACGAGTGGGACGGTCAAACTCCGCTCGAGGAGACCCTGACCGCGCTCGACGACCTGGTCCGCAGCGGCAAGGTGCGTTATGTCGGCTGCTCCAACTACGGTGCCTGGCAGATGATGAAGGCGCTGGGCATCTCCGACCAGCGGCAGATCGAACGGTACGCGAGCAACCAGCTCTACTACTCGCTGCAGAACCGCGACGTCGAGACCGAGATCGTCCCGGCCGCGGTCGACCAGGGCGTCGGCATCCTGGTCTGGAGCCCGCTCGCCGGCGGCCTGCTCTCGGGCAAGTACCGTCGCGGCGTCGCGGCGCCGGCCGGCAGTCGGCACCTCACCGAGTGGTCCGAGCCGCCGGTCCACGACGAGGACAAGCTCTACGACACGATCGAGCTGGCGGTGAAGATCGGCGAGTCGCACGGCGTCTCGGCGGCCCAGGTGTCGCTGGCCTACATCGCCCAGAAGCCCGCCGTGACCTCGATCATCGTGGGCGCCCGCACGCCGCAGCAGCTGCGTGACAACCTCGCCGCGGCCGATCTGGTGCTGACCGCCGACGAGGTCAAAGCGCTCGACGACGTCAGCAGCACCCCGCTGAGCTACCCGTTCTGGCACCAGCGCAACACCAGCACCGACCGGCTCTCCGAAGCCGACCTGACCCAGATCAACCACTACCTCTGACCGGGAGCCGCCGCCCTTGGCGGGGCGGCGGCTTCGCTATCCCGCTGCCCTTGGCGGGGCGGCGGCTTCGCCATCCCGCCGCCCTTCGCGCGGGGCGGCGGCTTCGCCATCAGAAGACGTTCACCGACGGAAGCCCCAGAGCCTCGCCGACGGAGGCGTTCGTCAGCTGCCCGGCGTGCACGTTCAGCCCGAGGGCGAGGGCCGGATCCTGCTTGAGCGCCGTCTCCCAGCCGAGGTCGGCCAGCCGCAGCGCGTACGGGAGGGTGGCGTTGGTCAGCGCGTACGTCGAGGTGTTGGGCACCGCACCCGGCATGTTGGCCACGCAGTAGAACACCGACTCGTGCACCCGGTAGACCGGGTCCTCGTGAGTCGTTGCGTGCGAGTCCTCGAAGCAGCCGCCCTGGTCGATCGCGATGTCGACCAGCACCGAGCCGGGCTTCATCCGCTTGACGAGGTCGTTGCTGACCAGCTTCGGGGCCTTGGCGCCGGGCACGAGCACCGCACCGATCACCAGGTCGGCCTCAACCACAGAAGCCTCGATCGCGTAGGCCGAGGACACCAGCGTCTTGACCCGCCCGCCGAACTGGGCGTCGATCTGCCGCAGCCGGTTGATGTTGAGGTCGAGGATCGTCACCTCGGCGCCCAGGCCGAGCGCGATCGTCGCCGCGTTCACGCCGGAGACGCCGCCGCCGATCACCGT
>DASWRZ010000254.1:0-2817 GCA_036402935.1 Actinoplanes sp. | reverse complement strand
GTCGTCGCTGGCGGCGGAGAGCAGCCTGTCGACCAGGCGGGCCAGCTCGCCGGCGCGGGCGCCGATCACGCGGACGGCCTCCTGGCGCCCCTGCTCGCCGAGCGAGTCCCAGTGGTTGGTGAGGGTGTCCGCGTACCCTTTGATGACCGTGACCGGCGTGCGCAGCTCATGGCTGGTGACCGCGACCCAGAGGTCGCGGTTTTCCTGGCGGTGGGTGCGCGCGGCCGCCTCCCGCGCGTCGCCGTAGACCGGCAGGCCGGAATCGTGGGAGTAGAGGCGCCCGACGTACGACGCGAGCAGTTCCAGCACGGCGTGGTGCTCGGGGCCCGGGTCGCCGTCGTCGGCGCCGAAGTAGACGTGCAGCGAGCCGAAGACCGTGTCGCCGGCCTCGCACCGCGCGCCCAGCATCTGGCGCAGGTCGGCGCCCTCGATCTGGCGGGCGAACTCGTCGTTGACCGAATCGAGCGGGATGAGCTGGGTGCGCCCCGGCCCCGACCGGCGGTCGTCGCGTTCGACGCGGCGACCGATCGCGTGCTCGCAGACTCCCGTCGCGGCGACCACCCGGCCGTGGCCGGGAGCGTATTCGGCGAAGCCGGCGCCGAGGCCGCCGAGGATCTCCTGCGCCAGCCGTACGACCTGCTGGAGCACGGCCAGGCCCGCCTCGCCGGAGTTGATCCGGTCGAGGATCGCGATCTGACCCCGGGTCAGCGCGGCGTAGTCGGGACGGTCCGGCATGTTTGCGAGTGTCCCTCGCTTCCGCGGTTTTGGGCAGGTGGGTCGGGTCGGAACTGCACGGTAATCACACCACCGTGTCCGGCGTCACAGACCTTGCAGGCCGCAAGGCCCCGAGATCACAGGGTGGCGAGATGATCGAGCACGAACTTCGGCCGGTCGGTGATCACACCGTCGACCTGCTGATCGAGCACCATCTTGAGGTCGTCCTCGGCGTTGACCGTCCAGACGTACGCCTGGTGGCCGGCCGCCTTGATGGCCGGCACCAGGCTGGGACGTGATCGCGCCAGGCCGACCCCGGGCCCGGCGATGCGCGCCCCGAACGGCAGCAGGCCGCGCCCGACCCCCGGGGGCAGCAACTCGAGCAGGTAGACCGTCGGGATGCCCGGCGCCTGGGCCCGGATGCGGCGCAGCGCGAGCGCCGCGAACGACATCACGGTCACCTGCACCAGCGAGTCGGGCCGGGGATCGGCCAGCCCGTGCCGCCGCAGCAGCACGACCAGCCGGCGCTCGACCTCGGCGCCGTAGCGTGACGGATGCTTCGTCTCGATGAGCAGTCGCACCGGGCGTCCGCAGTCACGCAGCGCTCCGAGCAGCCGGTCGAGCGTGAGCAGCCGGGTGAGGTCGGGCAGCGGCTCCTCGTCGACCGGGTAGCCCGGATGCCAGGAACCGAAGTCGAGCCGGTCGAGCTCGGCCAGGGTCTTGGTGCTGACCAGGCCGCGCCCGTTGCTGGTGCGGTCGAGCCGCCGGTCGTGCACGCAGACCAGGTGGCCGTCGCGGGTCAACCGGACGTCGCACTCGACCCCGTCCGCGCCGTCGTCGACGGCGCGGAGGTAGGCCCCGAGCGTGTGCTCGGGGAGCGGGTCGGCCCCACCGCGGTGGGCGAAGACGAGGGGCCTGTTCATATGACGCGGGCCGGTTGTCCGTTCTCGCTGACCATCTCGCGGCCGGCGCCGGCCCACGACCGCATGCCGCCGTCGAGGTTGCGCACGTTGTCCCACCCGTTGCCGAGCAGGTAGGAGACGACCTGGCCCGAGCGGCCGCCGGAGCGGCAGACGACGACCACGTCGACGTCGTTCGGTACCTCGGCCATCCGGGCCGGGATCTCCATCATCGGCACGTGGTGCGCGTCCGGCGCGTGGCCGGCGGTCCACTCGTCGGGCTCGCGCACGTCGAGCAGGTAGGAGCCGGCGGGGACGTCGTTGGGGGTGACGCTGGGTACTTGCGGTCCGAACACGGTTTCAGCCTACGTCGTCGTCGGGACGGGGAAGGGAGAGGCCCGGGGCGTCAACTCTTCTTGATGTAGGGGCTCATCTGGTCGTTTTTCACCGCGTTGAACAGGGCCAGCGCCTTGTCCTTGTCGGAGAGCACGACCGATTGGCCGGCGACGTTGGCGCTGCCCTTGTTGGGCATCGTGATGAAGGTCAGATTGTTCGAGCGGATGTCGCGGAACTGGACCGCCGCATCGGTCAGCGAGAAGCTCTTGTCGACCGTGACCGCCTTGGTGATCGCCTTGAGGAAGTTGTTGAGCTTGCTCGGGTTGGTCAGCACCCCGCTGCTCGACGCCTTCGCCATCAGGGCCTTGAGGAACTGCTGCTGGTGCTCCTCACGGGCGAAATCGCCGCGGGCGAACTGGTAGCGCTGCCGCACCCAGTCGAGCGCCTGGTCGCCGTTCATGTGCATCATGCCCTTTTTGAACACCCGGTGCGGCTTGTGGATCGAGGTGATGGTCTGGTCGACGTAGAGGTCGACCCCGCCGATCGCGTTGACCACGTCCTTGAAGCCGCCGAAGTCGATCGCCACGACGTTGTCGATGCGCACGCCGGTCAGGCACTCGACCGTGTGCACCGCCCGGGGCAGCCCGCCGAAGGCGAACGACGCGTTGATCTTGGCCCGGCTGCCCTGGTCACAGGGCGCGCTGTCGCTCTTGGGCACGGTCACCCAGGTGTCGCGGGGGATCGAGATGAGCTGAGCCGTTTTGTGGTCCTTCGGCACGTGCATCAGGATGATCGTGTCGCTGCGCCAGGCGTTCGCCGCGCCGTCGTTGGTGCTGGGGTCACGCGAGTCGCTGCCGAGCAGCAGAAT
>DASWRZ010000253.1:0-2187 GCA_036402935.1 Actinoplanes sp. | reverse complement strand
TCCAGCTCGACGATCTTCAGGACGTTCACCAGCTTGTTGAGCTGCTTGGTCACCTGCTCCAGGGGTGAGGAGTCGGCGTTGACCACGATCGTGATGCGGGAGACGTCCGGGTTCTCCGTCTCGCCCACCGCCAGCGAATCGATGTTGAAACTGCGCCGGGAGAACAATCCGCTGACCCGGGCGAGCACGCCCGGCTTGTTCTCCACCAGGACAGACAGCGTGTGCTTGTTCATCAGAGATCGTCCTCGTCGAAGGCGGGACGCAGGTCCCGCGCGTGCATGATCTCGTCGTTGCTGGTGCCGGCCGCGACCATCGGCCAGACCATGGCGTCCTTGCCGACCGTGAAGTCGATGACCACCGGCGCGTCGTTGATCTCCATCGCCTGCTTGATGATCTTGTCGACGTCGTCCTTCGACTCGCAGCGCAGGCCGATGCAGCCGAGCGCCTCGGCCAGCTTCACGAAGTCGGGGATGCGGTGCTTGTGGGTGCCCAGCTCGGTGTTGGAGTAGCGGCCCTCGTAGAACAGGGTCTGCCACTGCCGGACCATGCCCAGGTTGCCGTTGTTGATGATGGCCACCTTGATCGGGATGCCCTCGAGCGCGCAGGTCGCCAGCTCCTGGTTGGTCATCTGGAAGCAGCCGTCGCCGTCGATGGCCCAGACCGCGGTGTCCTTCGCGCCAACCTTGGCACCCATCGCGGCCGGGACGGCGTAGCCCATCGTGCCCGCGCCGCCCGAGTTGAGCCAGGTGCCCGGCTTCTCGTACGAGATGAACTGGGAGGCCCACATCTGGTGCTGCCCGACACCGGCCACGTAGATCGCGTCGGGGCCGACCAGCTTGCCGATCCGCTCGATCACGTACTGCGGGGCGAGGGTGCCGTCGGTCGGCTCCTCGTAGCCCAGCGGGTAACGCTCGCGGATGTCGTTGAGGGTGCGCCACCAGGCCTCGTACTCGTTGGCGCCGTCGGCGGTGGCCGAGACGGCGGCGATCAGCTCGTCGATCACGTGCCGGGCGTCGCCCACGATCGGGACGTCGGCGTGCCGGTTCTTGCCGATCTCGGCCGGGTCGATGTCGGCGTGCACGACCTTGGCGTCCGGGGCGAACGAGTCGAGCTTGCCGGTCACCCGGTCGTCGAACCGGGCGCCCAGGGTGATCAGCAGGTCGGACCTTTGCAGCGCGTAGACCGCCGGGACCGTGCCGTGCATGCCCGGCATGCCCAAGTGCTGCGGGTGCGAGTCGGGGAAGGCGCCGAGCGCCATCAGCGTGGTGACGACCGGGATGCCGGTCAGCTCGGCCAGCTTGCGCAGACCGTCGGTGGCGCCCGCCTTGAGCACACCGCCGCCGACGTACAGCACCGGGCGCTTGGCCGCCGCGATCAGCCGGGCCGCCTCGCGGATCTGCTTGCCGTGCGGGTGCAGGGTCGGCCGGTAGCCGGGCAGGTCGAGGGTCGGCGGCCAGATGAACGTGGTCGGCGCCTGCATCACGTCCTTCGGGATGTCGACCAGCACCGGGCCCGGCCGGCCGGTCGCCGCCAGGTGGAACGCCTCGGCGAGGATCTGCGGGATCTCCTCGGGGGTCTGGATCAGGAAGTTGTGCTTGGTGATCGGCAGGGTGATGCCCTGGATGTCGGCTTCCTGGAAGGCGTCGGTGCCGATCGACGGGCGGGCCACCTGGCCGGTGATCGCGACGATCGGGACCGAGTCCATGTAGGCGTCGGCGATCGGGGTGACCAGGTTGGTCGCGCCCGGGCCGCTGGTCGCGATGCAGACGCCGACCTTGCCGGTGGCCTGCGCGTAGCCGGTCGCGGCATGCCCGGCGCCCTGTTCGTGGCGGACCAGGATGTGGCGGACCTTGGAGTCGTAGAGCGGGTCGTACGCCGGGAGGATGGCGCCGCCCGGGATGCCGAACGCGACCTCCACACCGAGTGCCTCGAGCGACCGAACGAGCGCGCCCGCGCCCGAGGTGGCGACGGGAGAGGCTACGGCCGGGGCCGGGGTGGCGGCCGCCGCGACAGTGGCCGGGTTGGCTCGGTGGGCGAGGGTCTCAGGAGTGGGTCTCGTCATGGCAGTTCCGTTCGATCGGCCGGGCTTCTTTTGAGCATTAAAAAAGGCCCTCATGCCGGACGGCACGGGACCTAGCGCACTCAGACCTCGAATAGAGGCCGGAGCGCGCTCACATAAGTACTCGG
>DASWRZ010000252.1:0-4813 GCA_036402935.1 Actinoplanes sp. | reverse complement strand
CTACCGCGACCAGATCCTGCTCGCCATGGGCCAGCGCGCCAAGATCGACGAGATCCTCGGGCGCTACCGCACCAAGGTCACTCCCAAGGCCAAGCCGGGGGAGGACGCCGCGGCGGCGGAGGCGGCCGAGGGCAGCGGCGCGGCGAGCGAGGACGACGGCAGCGCGGCCACCGGCTACTACCCCTACAAGCCGTACTGCACGGTCTGCAACAAGGACACCACGACCGTCACGTCCTACGACGACGAGACGACCGAGATGAGCTTCACCTGCGGCTCCTGCGGCCACGCCGAGACCGTGCTGCTCAAGGACTTCAACCACGGCAAGCTGGTCTGGAAGGTCGACTGGCCGATGCGCTGGGCGTACGAGGGCGTGGTCTTCGAGCCGTCCGGCGTCGACCACAGTTCGCCCGGTTCGTCGTTCGTCGTCGGTGGCCAGATCGTGCGCGAGGTCTTCGGCGGCGAGCAGCCGATCGGCCCGATGTACGCGTTCGTCGGCATCGTCGGCATGGCCAAGATGAGCTCCTCCAAGGGTGGCGTGCCGACCCCGGCCGACGCCCTGCGCATCATGGAGACGCCGCTGCTGCGCTGGCTGTACGCCCGCCGCCGGCCCAACCAGTCGTTCAAGGTCGCCTTCGACCAGGAGATCCAGCGGCTGTACGACGAGTGGGACTCGCTGGCCGCCAAGGCCGCCGCGGGCACCGCCCCGCCGGCCGACGCGATCGCGTACGACCGGGCCCGGCGCACCGCCGAGGTCGAGCTGCCGGTGACCCCGCGCCCGCTGCCCTACCGCATGCTGGCCTCGGTCGCCGACATCACGACCGGTGAGCCGACCCAGATGCTGCGCATCCTCCACGAGATCGACCCGTCGCGGCCGATCGAGTCGCTCGACGAGGTGCGGCCCCGGCTCGACAAGGCGACCGCGTGGGCGACCGAGCAGCTGCCGGTCGACCAGCGCACCCGGGTGCTCGACAAGCCCGACCTGGAGCTGCTCGACTCGCTCGACGACGACCAGCGGCGCTCGCTCGACCTGCTGGTGGCCGGGCTCGACGAGCACTGGTCGCTCGACGGGCTGACGACGTTGGTCTACGGCGTGCCCAAGAAGATGCTCGGCCTCCCGCCCGACGTGAAGCCGACGCCCGAGCTCAAGGCGGTGCAGCGGACGTTCTTCGTGCTGCTCTACCGCCTGCTGGTGGGCCGCGACACCGGTCCCCGGCTGCCCACGCTGCTGCTGGCGACAGGCGCCGAGCGGGTGCGCGCACTGCTCAGCGCGGCCTGACGCCGCCGGGCCGGTGGTGCGGCGCTTTCTGTGCGCGGCTGTCCCGGTGGTGCGGCGCTTTCTATGCGCGGCCGTCCCGGTTGTGCGGCGCTTTCAGTGCGGGGCCGGGCCGGTTGAGCCGCGGACGATCAGCTCCGTCGCGAGCTCGACGTGCAGCGCGTCGAGGCGGTGTCGTTCGAGCAGGCGGATCAGCAGGCTGACCGCGATCCGGCCCATCTCCTGCAGCGGCTGGCGCACGGTGGTCAGCTGAGGACTGGTCGCCTCGGCCAGGTCGATGTCGTCGAAGCCGGCCACCGACAGGTCGTGCGGCACCCGCAGCCCCAGCTCGGCCGCCGCGGCCAGCGCCCCCGACGCCGCCTTGTCGTTGAAACAGGCCAGCGCGGTCGGCCGGTCGGGCAGCGCGAGCAGCCGGCGGGCCGCGTGGTGCCCGAAGTGGACGGTCGGCTCGCCGGGCAGGGCCAACTCCGCGTCGGGCAGCACGCCCGCGTCGGCCAGCGCCGAGTTGTGCCCGGCCCGGCGGGCGTTGCTGGCCAGCCAGTTGTCCGGGCCGGCGATCAGCCCGATCCGCCGGTGGCCGAGCTCGACCAGGTGGCCGGTGAGGCTGCGGGCGCCGGCGAAGTGGGATGCCGAGACCGCGGCGATGTCGCGTGGCACCTCCTCGCGCGGGTCGACGATCACGAACGGGAAGCCGGCCGACTGCAGGGCGATCAGCTCCGCCCCGGGCTCGGGCGGGAGCACGATGATCGCCCCGGCGATGCCCGGCCGGTTCGGCAGAGCCGACAGCACCGGCGTGTGCTGGGCCGACTCGCCGGCGTTGAGCACGACCGGCCGCCCGTGCAGGTCGAGAGTCTCGGCGATCGACGACACGATCAGTCCGAAGTAGTCGGTCAGCAGGTACGGACACCGCAGGTAGATCGCGCCGGTGTCGCGGGCCGGGGCCGAGCGCCGCCGCGGCCCGGGGCCGCCCAGTTCGGCGAGGGCCCGCTGGATCAGCTCGCGGGTCTCCGTCGCGACGTGGGCCTGATCGTTGAGCGCGCGGGATACGGTCGCGATCGACATGCCGGTGTGGGCGGCGAGATCGCGGACCGTGACGCGGCGGTTTGTTACAGGCCCTTGTTTCATGAAATGCAGCGTAGCCGCTCATTGACAGGTTTCCGCGCCGCCTGGTTTCCTCGATGTAACAGAAACATACCCCCAAATGTTTCAGTTGTTACACGATCGAGGAGTCCCCATGCGATCTATCCTCGCCTCGCTGTCCGCCGCGGCATTGACCACCGCCGGCCTCGTCGCCGTGACGGGCCCTGCCGAGGCGGCGGGCCCCGCGGTCTCGGTCTGGGAGACCACGGCCGACCAGTCCCGCCTGCTCTCCCCACAGGCCGGCGCCACCTTCAACGCCGGCAACGGCTCGGGTGGTCAGACCATCACGATCAACCCGGACACCACGTACCAGTCGATGGCCGGATTCGGCGCATCGTTCACCGACTCGTCGGCGTGGCTGGTGTTCAACTCGCCCCAGCGCAACGCGATCATGACCAAGCTGTTCGACCCGAGCCAGGGCGCCGGGATCGACTTCCTGCGGCAGCCGATCGGCGCGTCCGACTTCTCGCGCTCGACGTTCAGCTACGACGACACGGCCGGCGACACCGCGCTGTCGCACTTCTCGGTCGCGCACGACAACGCGTACGTTCTGCCGCTGCTCCAGCAGGCCAAGCAGATCAACCCGGCGACGACCTTCATGGCCACGCCGTGGAGCCCGCCCGCGTGGATGAAGACCAGCAACTCGATGATCCACGGAACGTTGACGCCGGCCGACCGGACCGCCTACGCCGGCTACTTCGTGAAGTTCATCCAGGCGTACGGCGCGGCCGGCGTCCCGATCTCGCTGGTGACCCCGCAGAACGAGCCGGACAACGACCCCGGCAACTACCCGGGCATGAAATGGCCGTCGACCGACGAGGCCACGTTCGTCAACAGCTACCTCGGTCCGGCGATCCAGAACGCCGGTCTCAGCACCAAGATCCTCGCGTACGACCACAACTGGGACGACCCCGGTTATCCGTCGACCGTGCTGACCAACGCCGGCAACTACACCGCGGGGACGGCCTGGCACTGCTACGGCGGTGATGTGAGCGCGCAGAACACGGTGCACAGCTCGTTCCCCAGCAAGGACACGTACTTCACCGAGTGCTCGGGCACCCAGTCGGCCAACACCGCCAACACCTTCGGCGACACGCTGATGTGGCAGACCGAGCACCTGATGATCAACGCGACGCGGGACTGGGCCAAGTCGGTCGTGACCTGGAACATGGCCCTCGACCCGAGCGGCGGCCCGTCGATGAACTGCACCACCTGCACCGGCGTCGTCACGGTCAACGGCTCCAACGTCAGCTACAACGCCGAGTACTACATGCTCGGCCAGGCGAGCAAGTTCGTGAAGCCGGGCGCGGTACGCATCGACTCCAACTCGTTCGGCGGCGGCGGCCTCGAGGACGTCGCCTTCAAGAACCCGGACGGCAGCCACGTCCTGCTCGTGCAGAACGCGAGCGGAAGCAGCAACACCTTCAACGTCAGCGAGAACGGGCAGTCCTTCACGTACACGCTGCCCGGCCGCTCGGTCGCGACGTTCGTCTGGACGCCGGGCACGACCGGCGGCGGCGGTGGCAGCACGGGCATCGACTCGACCAAGTGGTACTCGGTCGCCAACGTCAACAGCGGCAAGTGCCTCGGCGCGGCCGGCGGCTCGACCGCCAACGGCACCGCCCTCCAGCAGTCGACCTGCACCACCGGCAACACCGGCCAGCAGTGGCAGTTCCAGCCGACCGACAGCGGTTTCGCCAAGGTCGTCGCGCGTAACGCCACCACGCAGGCGTGGAACGTGACCGGCGGCACCGGGGCCACCGGGAACGGGGTCAAGGTCCAGCTCTGGGCGTACGGCGGGGGCACCAACGAGCAGTGGCAGGCCGTCGCGCACTCGGACGGCACGTACAGCTTCTCGCCTCGCAACAACACCGGCAACTGCCTCGATGTGACCGACGTGTCCACTGCCGACGGAGCGGCCCTCCAGCAGTGGGCCTGCTCCTCAGGCCCCGCGCAAAGCTTCCGCCTCACGGCACAGAGTTAGGAGACGCATGTTCCGTTCCGCAGCCGCGGCCGGCGCGGGAGTGATCGCCATGATCGCTCCGGTGCCGGCCTTCGGCCACCCCGCACCCACTCCCACCGCACACGTCTGGATCACCACGCCCGACGGCACCCAGCTGTTGGCCGACCAGGGAACCGTCGCGTTCGGAAGCTCGACCACGACCGCGCCCACCGTCGTGGTCGACCCCGGCCGCGGCTTTCAGACGATGACCGGCTTCGGCGCGTCGATCACCGACTCGTCGGCCGCGGTTCTCTACGGCTTGGACCAAACGGCCCGCGACGCGGCGATGAGCTCGCTCTTCAAGGCCGACGGGATCGACTTTCTGCGCCAGCCGATCGGAGCATCCGACTTCACCGACGAGCCTCCTTACACCTACGACGACGTACCGGCCGGCCAGA
>DASWRZ010000251.1:0-7831 GCA_036402935.1 Actinoplanes sp. | reverse complement strand
CACCACCATGGAGGTCCGCGACATCGCGATGGACTTCCAGTACGGCGAGGCCTTCACCGAGTCGAGCCCCGAGGCCTACGAGCGCCTCGTGCTCGACGTTCTGGTCGGCGACCGGACCCTGTTCCCGGACGCGGCCGAGGTTGAGCAGTCGTGGCGGGTCATCGACCCGCTGGAGGCCGCGTGGGCCGGCACCAAGCCGGAGCCCTACCGGGCCGGTGAGTGGGGCCCGCGTGCCGCGGACGAGATGTTGGCCCGCGAGGGCCGCGCATGGAGGCGAGCATGATCGGTCTTTGGGACACCACCGGCAACGAGGTCGTCAAGGCTCTCGCGGCCGAGCGGCGCAGTGCCGGCGGCGTGGCCTCCGGTCTCGCGCTGACGCTGGTCGCGGTGGTCGAGGAAAAGAAGGTCCGGGAGGCCGAGGCGGCGGCCACGATCGCGGCCGCCGCGCACCCGTGCCGGCTGCTCATCGTCGTACGCTCCGACCTGGAAGGACGCAGCCGGCTGGATGCGGAGATCGTGGTCGGCGGCCGCCTCGGCCCGGCCGAGGCGGTCGTGATGCGGATGTACGGCCGTCTCGCCCTGCACGCCGAGTCGGTGGTCATGCCGCTGCTCGCGCCGGACGTCCCGGTGGTCACGTGGTGGCACGAGGAGCCGCCGCACCAGATCGCCAACGACTTCCTGGGCGTGGTGGCCGACCGTCGCATCACCGACTGCGCGCTCGCCCCCGACCCGGTCGCGGCACTACGCCAGCGGGCGATCGACTACGCGCCCGGCGACACCGACCTCACCTGGACGCGCATCACGCTCTGGCGCACGCTGGTGGCCGGCGCGTTCGACACCACCGAGGAGCGGGTCACCGGAGCCACGATCGTGGCGCCGCCGAGCGACCCGACCGCGGCGCTGATGAAGGGCTGGCTGCAGTCCCGGCTCGGCATCGTCCCCGCGTGGGAGCCGACCGACCGGTCACCCCGCATGCACTCGGTGCAGCTCCAGTGCGCCAACGGCGACTGCGTGACCGTGACCCGCGAGGAGAACACGGCCCTGTTCAGCCGCACCGGCCAGGAGGACCGCTACATGCCGCTCCCGAGGCGGCCGGTCGGCGACGAGCTGGCCGAGGAACTGCGCCGGCTGGACGCCGACCAGATCTACGCCGAGGCGCTGGGCGCGATGGCCGGCCAGACCGGCCTGGACCGCAAGCCGCCGATGCGGGTGCACGTCTGGAAGGACCCGGCGCTGGCCGCCCGCGCGGGCGCCGAGGAGGGCGCTCTCGCCGGCCCCGGCGGATCAGCCGCATAGGTTTTTGAGTAGGGGGCCGCCCGCCGTTTCGGCAGGCGGCCCTTTCGGTTCTTTCCGGCCCTGGAGGATTCCGCATGAGCAAGACCCTCATCGTCGTGGTACCCGACGCCGACACCCTGGCCGCGACCGTCGCCGCCCGGCTCACCATCAAGATCATTGACGCGCAGGCCGAGCGCGGTTCGGCCGGCATCGTCCTGACCGGCGGCCGCATCGCGGCCAAGGTCCTCGCCCACCTCAAGGACCTGCCGGCCGCCAAGGCCATCGACTGGTCGCACGTCGAGCTGTGGTGGGGCGACGAGCGCTTCCTGCCGGCCGGCGACCCCGACCGCAACGAGACCCAGGCCCGCGCGGCCCTGCTCGACACCCTGCCGCTCGACCCGGCCCGCGTGCACGCCATGCCCGCCTCCGACGGCCCGGACGGCGACGACGCCTCGGCCGCGGCGGCGCGGTACGCCCGCGAACTGGTCACCGGCGGCGCCGACCTGCCGCCCTTCGACGTGCTGATGCTCGGGGTCGGCGAGGACGGCCACGTGGCCAGCCTCTTCCCGGGCCACCCGGTCCTCAACGAGACCGGCACGACGGCGGCCACCTTCGACAGCCCGAAGCCGCCGCCCACCCGCATCACCCTGACGATGCCCACGATCCAGACCGCCGACGAGGTCTGGCTGGTCGCCGCCGGCCCCGACAAGACCAAGTCGGTCGGCGCCGCCCTCAACGGCGACAAGTCCCTGCCGGCCGCGCACGCCACCGGCACCAGCCGAACCCTCTGGCTCCTCGACGGTCCGGCGGCGGCCGACGTCGCGGCCTCATAACGTACGGACGACCAACACCCCCCGTGCTTCCGGGAAAACGGCCCCCTGCAACACCGGGCCGTTTCCCGGCGCCGGCGGCCCGGGGTGGCTCAGGCGCGGGCCGAGATCTGCTGGACGCCCCAGCCGTTGCCGTCCGGGTCGTCGAAGAACAGGAACCCGACGTTGTCCAGCGGATGCGGCACCGGGTGCGGGTTCTCCCCCATCACCTGCACCTCGCCGACCGCCACGCCCCGCGCCAGCAGCTCGGCCCGCGCCGCCTCGATGTCGGGCACCACCAGCTGCAGCCCCTTGAGCGACCCCGGCTCCATGGCCGGCACCGCTCCCTTGCCGATCACCACCGAGCACCCGCTCCCCGGCGGCGTCAGCTGCACGATCCGCACGTCGTCGCCGACCACGATGTCATGGTCGACGGTGAAGCCCAGCCCGTCCGCATAGAACGCCTTGGCCCGGTCGATGTCGCGCACCGGCACCACTACCACTTCGAGTGTCCAGTTCATGGGCTCATTCTCCCCCGGCACAGAGACCGCCTTAAGGAGTTGGCGCGGAGCCGGCGAACGCTCCGGCAAAGGCGGTGAAGAACAGGATCGCCCAGGGCACGACGAAGATGTAGCCGAGGACCAGGCCCGCGACCGCCATTCCTCGACCGCCGCGAGCACCGTCCCTGGTCGCCGACAGCCCGGCATGGCCGAGCACGACCGCGACCGCGCACGGAATGCCCAGCATGCACCAGCCGCCGAGCGCACCGATGATGCCGAGCACCATCGACGCCGTCGCCGTGCCGGACGTCGGCGGCACCCGCGCCACGATCACCGGCGGCACCGGGGCGGGCGCGAATCCGTAGGGCGGCCCATAGCCGTAAGGCGGCACCCAGCCTTGAAACCCGGCCGTAACCTACCCAACCCCCGGGCGAGGGCGGACGGAATGACCCGAACATCTCCGAACGTCTGGCCGGACGGGTTGCGAGCGTGAACACACGTCACGGCGCTCGTGATCGAGTCTGCCTAGACTCGCGGGGGTGCAACCGATCATTCGCGGGTACCGCCCGAGCGACCTCGACGCCGTCTACGACATCTGCATCCGGACCGCCGACGCGGGTGGCGACCTGAGCGGCCGGTTCGGTGACGATCGCCTGGTCGCCGACGTGTTCGCGGCGCCGTACGTCACGCTGGAGCCCGAGGTGGCCCGGATCCTCGACGACGGTGACGGCAACGCGATCGGCTACATCGTCGGGACGACGAACACGCCCGAGTTCGTACGGCGCTTCGCGGCCGAGTGGCTGCCGGCGCTCGGTGACCGCTACCAGCACGATGACGACCCGCGCGACCAGAGCCTGCTGGAACTGCTCCGCCGGCCGCAGCACATGCTGATGCCCGAGCTCGACGCCTACCCGGCCCACCTGCACATCGACCTGCTGCCGCAGGCGCGCGGGCACGGCGAGGGGCGGGCGCTGATGACCAGCTTCCTGCGGGGCCTGCACGCGGCCGGCGTCGAGCGGGTGCACCTGAGCATGGCCCCGGCGAACACCGGCGCGCGTGCGTTCTACGACCGTCTGGGCTTCACCGAGATCCCGATGCCGCCGGGCCGCGGGGGCCTCTATCTCGGGCGCGAGACCAAGATCTAACGACCGCGCCGCTGGCGCAGCTTTTCCAGCGCCTCGGCCAGGATCTTGGCGCCGTCCTCCTCGGAGCGGCGCTCCTTGACGTACGCCAGATGCGACTTGTACGGCTCGGCGCGCGACCGTCCGGGCGGATTTTGCCCGTCGAGGCCCGCCGGCTGGCCGCAGCGCGGACAGTCCCACGTCTCGGGCGCGGCGGCGTCGAGCGCGAACCAGATCTGGCTCGCGTGCCCGGCCGCGCAGAAATAGCTCACCTCCCGGCGGGGGGCGGGTTCACTGCGCTCGTCGGGGCGCATCGGGCTGGACCCGACGCGGCTTCCGCGGATCGCACTGCCACTGGACACGGACGTCACTCCTGTCTCGACTGGCGTAAAAGCGGGGGCCGGTTCACAACACGGCCTTTGGATGTAAGGGCTGTTCAGCGGGACCAACAAAACAACCGCGCGCCCGGCCGTCCGGACGCGCGGAGGATTCTACGACTATTACTCTCGGTCAGGAAGAAGGCAACGCCGTACGCAGCCAGAGCGCGAGCCCGACGATGCACGCGAACCACACGACGCCGACCAGGATCGTGTAGCGGTCGAGGTTTTTCTCCGCCACCGAGGATCCGGACAGGCTGGAGGTCACGCCGCCGCCGAACATGCTCGACATGCCGCCGCCCTTGCCCCGGTGGAGCAGGATCAGCAGCGTCAGCAGGATGCTGGTGATGATCAGCAACACGACCAGCGTGTATGCGAACGCGATCGGCATGGTCAATCCTCTCAAAGGGCACCGCAGCGGTCCCACAATAGCGAATGCCCGGGCGTTCTCCACGCCCGGGCATGCTGCTTACTGCTACTTGGTGACATGCTCCCGGTAACGGACGATCGAGGTGAACTCCTCGGCGTCCAGACTGGCGCCACCGACCAGGGCACCGTCCACGTCCGGCTGCGCCATGATCGAGGCGATGTTGTTCGCCTTCACGGAGCCGCCGTACTGGATGCGCACCTCGTCCGCGATCTCCTTGCCGTACGTCTCGGCAAGCCGCGAGCGCAGCTCGCCGCAGACTTCCTGAGCGTCGGCGGGGGTCGCGGTCTTTCCGGTGCCGATCGCCCAGACCGGCTCGTACGCGATCACGACCTGCTTGACCTGCTCCGGCGTGAGCCCCTGCAGGCCCGCGTCGAGCTGGTGCCGGCAGTGCCCGACGTGCGTGCCCTCCTCGCGGATCGGCAGGCCCTCGCCCACGCACAGGATCGGCGTGAGGCCGGCCGCGAAGGCCGCGCGGACCTTCGCGTTGACCAGCACGTCGTCCTCGTCGTGGTATTGGCGGCGCTCGGAGTGCCCGGCCAGCACGTAGGTGCAGCCGAGCTTGCTCAGCATCGACCCGGCGATGTCCCCGGTGTACGCCCCGCCCTTGTGCGGCGAGAGGTCCTGGGCGCCGTACGCGATCTGCACCTTGTCGCCGTCGACCGCGGTCTGCACGGTGCGCAGATCGGTGAACGGCGGCAGCACGACCACCTCGACCTGGCCCAGCGTCTCGGCGGACAGGCCGGCGGCCAGCTTCTGGATGAGCAGATTGGCCTCGAAGTGGTTGAGGTTCATCTTCCAGTTGCCGGCGATGATCGGCTTGCGGTCGGAGTCGGACATCACTTCTCCAGCGCTTCGACGCCCGGCAGCTTCTTGCCTTCGAGGTATTCGAGGGAGGCGCCGCCGCCCGTCGAGATGTGGCCGAAGCCGGATTCGTCGATGCCGAGCGTGCGCACGGCCGCGGCCGAGTCGCCGCCGCCGACGACCGAGAAGCCGTCGATCTTGGTGATGGCCTCGGCGACGCCCCGGGTACCGGCCGCGAACGGCGCCAGCTCGAAGACGCCCATCGGGCCGTTCCAGAAGACGGTCTTCGCGGAGGCGATGGCCGACGCGAAGAGCTCGACCGACTTCGGGCCGATGTCGAGGCCGAGCCGGTCGGCCGGAATCTCATTCGCGGAGACGGTGGCGTGGTCGGCGTCGGCGTCGAAAGCGGTCGCCGCGACGACGTCCACCGGCAGCACGATCCGGCCGTCCGCCGCCTCGAGCAACGCGGCGCAGGTGGAGATCATCTCCTCCTCGAGCAGCGACTTCCCGACCTCGTGGCCCTGAGCCTTGAGGAAGGTGAAGCACATGCCGCCGCCGACCAGAAGCTTGTCGACCTTGGGCAGCAGCGCCTTGATGACCGCGAGCTTGTCGGAGACCTTCGAACCGCCGAGCACGACCACGTAGGGCTGCTCCGGGCTCTCCGACACCTTCCGCAGGACCTCGACCTCGCGCAGGACCAGACCACCCGCGTAGTGCGGGAGCAGGGCCGGAACGTCGTACACCGAGGCGTGCTTGCGGTGCACCGCGCCGAACGCGTCGTCGACGTAGTAGTCGGCGAACGCCGCCAGCTGCTCGGCGAACGCGACGCGTACGGCGTCGTCCTTCGCGGTCTCACCCTCGTTGAACCGCAGGTTCTCGAGAAGCAGGACCTGGCCGTCCTCGAGAGCGGCCACCTTGTCCTGCGCGTCGGAGCCGACCGTGTCGGTCGCGAAGACCAGCGGCGAGCCGAGCAGCTCGGCCAGGCGGGTCGCCACCGGCGCCAGCGTGTACTTCGGGTCGGGCGCACCCTTGGGGCGGCCCAGGTGCGACACGACGATGACGCGGGCACCCGCGTCACGCAGGGCGACCAGCGTCGGCAGCACCGCGCGGGCGCGGCCGTCGTCGGTGATCACGCCAGGCTTGTTCTTGTCGAACGGGACGTTCAGGTCGGCGCGCACGAGCACACGCCGGCCCTTGACACCCTCGCCGAGCAGGTCGTCGAGCGTCTTCAACTCACGCACCGACCAGCTTGACCAGGTCGACGAGGCGGTTCGAGTAGCCCCACTCGTTGTCGTACCAGCCGACGACCTTGACCTGGTTGCCGATCACCTTGGTGAGGCCGGCGTCGAAGATGCAGGAGGCCGGGTCGGTGACGATGTCCGACGAGACGATCGGGTCCTCGGTGTAGACCAGGATGCCCTTGAGCGGGCCGTCCGCGGCGGCCTTGATGGCGGCGTTGACCTCGTCGACCGAGGTCTCCTTGGAGGCCTGGAAGGTGAGGTCGGTGGCCGAGCCGGTCGGGATCGGCACGCGCATCGCGAAGCCGTCGAGCTTGCCCTTGAGCTCCGGCAGCACCAGGCTGACGGCCTTGGCGGCACCGGTCGAGGTCGGCACCACGTTGATCGCGGCGGCGCGGGCGCGGCGCAGGTCCTTGTGGGGGGCGTCCTGCAGGTTCTGGTCCTGGGTGTAGGCGTGGATCGTGGTCATGAGGCCACGCTCGATGCCGATCGTGTCGTTGAGGACCTTCGCCATCGGGGCGAGACAGTTGGTGGTGCAGGACGCGTTCGAGATCACGGTGTGCTTGGCGGCGTCGTACAGGTTGTCGTTGACGCCCATCACGATCGTGATGTCCTCGTTCTTGGCCGGCGCCGAGATGATGACCTTCTTCGCGCCGTTGTCGGCGTGCACCTTGGCCTTGGTGGCGTCGGTGAAGAAGCCGGTCGACTCGATGACGACGTCCACGTTGAGGTCGGCCCACTTGAGGTTGGCCGGGTCCCGGTCGGCGAACACCTTGATCGCCTTGCCGCCCACGGTGATCTCGTCGGCGGTCGCCTTGACCTCCTGCGGGAGGCGACCCAGGATCGAGTCGTACTTCAGAAGCTGAGCCAGCGTGGTCGTGTCGGTCAGGTCGTTCACGCCGACGACCTCGATGTCCGCACCGGAGGCGAGAACCGCCCGGAAGAAGTTGCGGCCGATACGGCCGAAGCCGTTGATGCCAACCCGGATGGTCACAGGTGGATCTCCTCGTTTCGGTCCGCCGGATTTCTGCGACCGGCGGAGGATCTGCGTGCCGACCATGTTTCGAGGCCGGCCAGGGGCGTCCGGCCGCCGCGCCCGAAGATTGAGTGCGGCGCCGCAGCTTGACTGGCGGCGTCACGGCGTGGGTCGGCCGAGCTGCCGGCACCGTCGCCGTCACCCCGAACCCTAGCTGAGCCTCCTGTGCTCACTTCCGCCGGGTCGCGACCCGCCCGGTCCTGAGGCACGCCGTTAACCTGCGCTTCCCCACCGCGGAACCCGA
>DASWRZ010000250.1:0-6913 GCA_036402935.1 Actinoplanes sp. | reverse complement strand
CGTCGAGGCTGCTGTGCCTGCGGTAGCCGAGGCAGCGCCCGTGCCCTCGACTGCTCCGGCCCCAACGGAGCCCGCCGTTCCGGTGTCGGTCGTCGAGGCTTCCGGGCGGGCCGAGACCCCGGCGGCGGGCGCCTCGGGTGGGAGTTCGGTGGGGGAGAAGGCGGTTGCCCCCGCGCTTGAGACCGAGCTTGCGCCGGCGCCCGCCGAGGTGAGTACGAGCCTGCCCGTCCGTGGGACGGTCGCCGGGACGCCGGGCCGTACTGACGCCTGGGCTCAGCTGGTTGCTGACCCCGCTCACGCGCCGGAGCTGCTCGCGCTCGCCGCGGTTCAGTCCATCGGTCCGCGGGCGCGGGAGTGGATTGCCCGGGCTCGGCGGGACTATCCGCACGCTGACAACGCCGCGCTTGCCCGCCTCGCGACCAGCCAGTTCTCGCGGGCCGGGAGTCTGGGCAGCGTTTTCGGGGCGGTGGCCGGCTCGTACGCGCCGGTGGTGCTGGCCGGGACGGCCGCGGTTACGCACGCGGAGCTGGTTTTGCATGTTGCCGCGGCGTACGGGAAAGATCCGGGCGCCCCGGAGCGCGCGGTGGAACTCCTGGTCCTCACCCAGATTCACCCGGATCGGGAGGCCGCGGAGGCGGCCGTGGCCGCGGCCCGGCGGCCGGCCTACGACGAGGAGGGCGGCGGCCTGCGGGCCGGGGTGTGGCGTCTGAGCCGGCTGGTCTCCGGCCAGGTTGGCGGTTGGGGAGTGTTTCGCCTGATCAGCCGCTATCTACCCGGGGTTGGCCTCCTGGCCGCGTTCCTGACCAGCCGGGCCGCCACCGACAGCCTCGCCGCTCGGGCCAACGCCCTCTATCGCGCCGAGGCCGATCAGTAGGGGCTATCCGAGGAGCGCAGCCGATCGAGCCGTGCCTGGGAGCTTCGTTTGAGGGATAGCCGCGACGCACGCCGCCGAGCCGGTCATGGTGGACGACGTTGCGGCTGTCGCCGGGGTCGGCGTACGGGCTCTGCGGGCCGGGGCACCTCGATGTGACTCCGCCGGCCGAGAACGCCCATCGCGACCTGCGGGCGGCCAACCCCGCCGGCGGCGCTACGGTTGCCGCCATCGCCGGTCGCCGGAGTCCGCGGATCTCAGCTGGTTGGTCGCCCACTACCGGGCCGCACGCTTCATAGGTGACATGGCGGCACGGATTGGGGAGCCATGATCACTGTGTGGCTCTCTACGGTTGGCCCGCAGTCCGTAAAGCCCGCAGTCCGTAAAGGAGGTCACGATGGGCGAATACGGCGATCGCACCAGGAGAGGGCTCGCCTCGTTGGTCGTCGTCGGCGGGGCGGCGGCGATTCTCAGCCTGCTGCTGGTCGCACACCGGGCCGTACCCGGTTCGCCCGGCTCGCTGCTCGAGAGTGCCCTGCCCTGGCTGGTCGCTCCGGCCCTGCTCGTTCTCCTCGTCGCGGTCGTGACCCGGCACGTCGCCGTGATCGCCGTGGCGCTGGTGCCGACCACGATCTGGACGATCATGTTTGCCCCGACGCTGACCGATCATTCCCGCTCGGGCTCGCACGACCTGCGGGTGGCCTCGCTCAACCTGGGCAAGTCGACGCCCGGTGAGGCCCTGCCGCCGGTGCTGGCCGAGCATCCCGACGTTCTCGTGCTCGAGGAGGTCACGCAGGCCAACCGGGGCACGGTCACGAAGACCCTGGCCGACGCGTACCCGCACCACACCGAGACCGGAACGGTCGCGATCTTCAGTCGTTTTCGTCTGTCCGACACCGAACCGGTCGACATCCACATCGGCTGGACGCGGGCGATCGCCACCACCGTCGCCACCGACAACGGCTACATCCGGGTCTTCGCGGCGCATCTCGCTTCGGCGCGGGCCGACGAGACGGCCGGGCGCGACCGTACGCTCGCGGCGCTGGCCGCCGCCGCGCACGCCGACCCGAGTCAGCGGCTGATTCTGGCCGGCGACCTCAACACCGCGACCACCGACCGGTTGTTCCACGAGTTCGCCCCGCTGGCCGACAGCCAGAAGGAGGCCGGGTCCGGGTTCGGTTTCACCTGGCCGTCCGCCTTCCCGGTGGTGCGGCCCGACCACATCCTGGAGCGCGGCCTGACCACACGCCGTTCGTGGGTGGTCAAGGCTCCCGGCAGCGATCACCGAGCCGTGCTGGCCGATTTCGACACGGGCAAGGACGACGGCGCCGGCGATCGTTTCGCAACGCCCGACCAGTGAGACCTTGGTGACGTAATGTGATGAATTCGTTACGGTGTACCCCGTGAGTGTGATCGAAGGGCCGGCGCGGCTGGTCCGGGAGGCGCGGGATCTTGCCCAGGTCCTGCTCGCCGGCCTGCCCCAGCGCTGGCGGCACACCGTCCGCGTGGCCCAGCGCGCCGAGGCGGTCAGCATCACCCTCGGCACCTCCGACGAGGCCGACACGCTGCTGTCCGCCGCCTGGCTGCACGACATCGGCTACGCGACGTCCGTCCACGCCACCGGCTTCCACCCGCTCGACGCCGCCCGCTATCTGGACGCCCACGACTGGCCGCTCGAGCTGGCCGGGCTGGTCGCCCACCACTCCGGCGCCGACTTCATCGCCGCGGTCCGCGGCTTCACCGGCGAGCTGTCCGGCTTTCCCGACGGTCCACGCCCGGTGGCCGACGCACTGGCCTACGCCGATCAGACGATCGGCCCCGATGGCCAGAGCATGACGCTCGACCAGCGCCTCACCGAGATGCTGCAACGACACGGCCCCGACTCACCCAATGCCGCGGCCCACCCGCGCCGCGAGCGGCGCTTGCGCGAGGCCGTACGCCGGGTGGACGCTCGCCTGGCCCGCCTCGGCCGTCCGTCCTACGCCATCGCCCGGGCCTGGGTGTCCGGCTAGCGTTCCCCGCCAGGGTGTCCGCTCGCGTGGATCAGCGATACGCGCGAGTCGTACGACACCGTGGCATGCCGCGGGTCTGCCTCGCGAGGCCGAGCAGATCTACGACCGCGAGTTACTCAACGGCGGCCTGGACGGCAGACCCGCGCTGCGCGATACGCTGCGCCTGGTCGACGTCACGCTGCGGCGGGATCGGGAGATCATCGCCGAGCGTCCGGCCACCGCGGCCGCCCTGGCCTTCGACAGCCTGCGCCAACTCGACCGACTCGAGGCGGCCCGGCGCGACATCGGTACGGAGGCCTGATCGATGCCGGTGTTCGCGGCGTCCGACAAGGGAGGCGATGGCCGGTGCATGGTCCAGCGTTGAGTCGTCCCGATCAGGCCGGCTCAGCCGGGAAAGACGGGCTGAGAGGCCATCGAAGCTTCTGGAGTTTCTCGAAGGACGGCGAGCCCGGCTCGGCCGTGTAGGCCACCAGCATCTGCGACGGATCGGTGTCGACCGAGAACTGTTGCACATCCAAAATCAGATCCCCGGCCATCGGGTGGCGGTACTCCTTGCGGAGACGGCGCGGCCCGCGTACGCGATGACTGGCCCACCAGGTGCGAAAGTCGGCGTCCCGCGCGCTCAACTCGCTGACCAGCGCCGCCAGCGAAGGGTCGCCCGGATGGCGGCCCGCCTCCATGCGCAGAACGGCGACGCACTCGCGGGCCACGCCCGGCCAGTCGGCGTAGAGCGCGCGGAATTCCGGATCGAGGAAGGTCAGCCGGATCAGATTGCGCTCCTTCACCTCCAGCGCGCCGAAGTCGGTGAGAAGGGCGGCGGCGCCGCTGTTCCAGGCCAGCACGTCCATGCCGCGGTGCAGCACCAGCGCCGGTACGTCGTGCATCGTGTCCAGCAACTGTCGCAGCTCCGGGACGACGTCGGGCCGGCTCGGGCGGGGCGAAACGGCCGGGGCGACGTCGGCTACGGCGTACAGGTAGTCGCGCTCGTCGGAGGCGAGCCGAAGCGCGTCGGCGAGCGCGTCGAGCACCGGCCGGGAGACCCGCCGGGTGCGGCCCTGCTCGAGCCGCACGATGTAGTCGATGCTCACGTGGGCGAGCGCGGCCAGCTCCTCCCGCCGCAGGCCAGGCACCCGGCGCGGCCGCCCGTCGTCGACCGGCAGCCCGGACCGCCGCGGGTCGGTCGCGGCCCGGCGGGTCCGCAGGAAGTCGGCCAGGCGAGAATCCATACCCCCAGTCTGGCTGGTACTGGGTTGCATAGGCAGTTCTCGCCGTGGTGCCGGTCCGGCGAAACGGTCAGCGTTGGCTCATGACTGAGAAGCGAATCGGGTACGGCGCGATGCGGCTCACCGGCCCGGACCTGTGGGGTGACTATCCCGACCGGGCGGCCGCGATCACTCTGCTGCGTCAGGCGGTCGAGGCCGGCGTCACGCTGATCGACACGGCCGACGTCTACGGGCCGCACACCAACGAGGTACTGATCCGGGACGCGCTGCACCCATACCCGGAAGGTCTGACCATCGCGACCAAGGGCGGCTTCGTCCGTGGCGGCCGCGACCTGTCGACGATCGCGGCGATCGGCAACGCCAACTACCTGCGGCAGTGCGCGCAGCTGTCGGCGCGGCGGCTCGGCGTCGAGCGGATCGACCTGTACTACCTGCACAGCGGCTATGCGCGGGACGCCTCCTTCGCCGAGCAGGTCGGCACGCTGGCCGAGCTGCGCGAGGACGGCCTGATCGGCGGGATCGGCCTCTCCAACGTCACCGTCGAGCAGTTGGCCGAGGCGCGGGCCATCGTCGAGATCGCGGCCGTCACCGCCCACTTCAACATCGCCGACCGGATGGAGGAGCCGCTTCTCAAGGCCGTGGTCGACGAAGGGACGACCTTCGCACCCTGGCAGCCGGTCTCGCTGGTCCTGCCCGGGGTGCGCACCGACACGTCCGGCTCGCAGGAGATGCGCCGGATCGCCGAACGGCACGGTGCGACGGTTCCGCAGGTCGCGCTGGCCTGGCTGCTCGCGCAGTCGCCGGCCGTGCGCCCGCTGCCGGCCACCACCAGCATCGCTCACCTGCGGGAGAACCTGGCCGCCGAGGATCTCGCGCTGACGGCCGAAGATCTCGCGGTGCTCAGCTGAGGGCCTGAGCGATCACCAAGCCGACCGAGGCGGCGCCGAAACCGGCCACGATCGACGCGACCACGTTCATCGTCGCGTAGAAGCGGGCCCCGGTCTGGGCCAGCCGGAGCGTTTCGTAACTGAACGTCGAGTACGTGGTCAGGGCACCGCAGAATCCCGTACCCAAAAAAGCCGTCACCGGCGCACTCGCCGGAAGCCCCGCCAGCAGGCCGAGCACGAGCGAACCGACGACGTTGACGGTGAGCGTGCCCCACGGGAAGACCGAGTCGTGCCGGTACTGGACCGTACGGTCGGTGAGGTAGCGCAGGGGTGCGCCGATGGCCGCGCCGAGCGCGACGAGCAGCAGGGTCAACGGGCCCACCGGCGTACCAGAAGGGACGTGGCGGCACTGCCGGCCCAGACCGCGAGCACCGCCGCGATCAGGGTCGACGCCAGGTAGGCCAGCGCCACCCACGGTGCGCCGGCCGCGGCCGCTTTGTGGATGTCGACGATATAGGTGGAGAAGGTGGTGTAGCCGCCGAGCACGCCCACCCCGAGGAAGGGCCGCACCAGGCGGCGATGCGGCAGGACCTCGATGACGATCACCATGAGGACGCCGATGAGCAGGCACCCGGAGACGTTGATGACGAAGGTCGACCAGGCGAATCCTGACGCCGGATGGGGCCAGACCGCGGCCACGCCGTCGCGGGCGAGGGCGCCGATCGCGCCACCGGCCGAGATGGCGCCGAGAACCGGCAGGGGGCTGGGCTTGAGCTCGGCCTTTTCGGCCGGCAAGTGGAGATCGACGTCGGCATCCACCGGCGCCGGGCCGTGTTCGGTCACGCGCTGATCCTTCCCGCGAGGGAGTATCAGGGACCGTTGGCGTCGGCGCGGTTCACCCCAGGCAGGGGTCGGCGGGCCCCACCGCCGTGCGCCCAAGATTACCTCCTGCGCGAGTGGGAGAGGTGTTACGGCGTACCCCTAGGGTGATCACGTGCGACGGCGGGCCGTTCCAGGACGCCGTCTCGCCTTCGACTACGCCGGCCTGGTGCGCGAGGTCGATACCGTCGACCTCGGCGCGTTGATCAAACGGATCGATGCGCTGAGGCGGCGGTGCGCCGGTCTCGAGAGGATCCAAGGGGGCGGCATGGCTTATCTGCAGGGCGGCGTCGACGTACGAGTCACCGGCCGTCGCATCGTCGCGACAATGCTCGACGGCCTCGTGCTCGGGTTGCTCTACCGGTTGTCGGTCGCCATTCTGGGCGGCCACTACGACTCGGATGTCGACCTCACCCGGCTGACCTCGAAGGCCGGCCTGGGCTGGGTGGTTGTCGCGCTTCTCTACTACGTGCTGCTCGAGGGCCTGTTCGGGCGTACGGTCGGCAAGCTCGTCACCGGCATCCGGGTGATCGACGCCAAGACCGGCCGCACGCCGGGCCTGTTCACCGTGCTGGTCCGTACGCTGCTGCGGGTCATCGACGGCATCGGGGGTTACCTGCTGGGCTGGATCGTGGTCGTCCTCAACGACCGGCGCCGGCGGCTCGGCGACATGGCGGCGGACACGCTCGTCATCCGGGCCTGACCGGGGTTCAGCGGGCGGCCGCGATCACCTGGGTCAGAGACGCGTGCAGGCGCTGCAGGTCCTCGATCGGCATCCCGAGCCGCGACACCACGGCCGGCGGGATCTGTTCGGCTCGGGCCCGCAGCGCCCGGCCGCTCCCGGTCAGGGTGATCGCCAGGCTGCGCTCGTCGGCCGGGTCGCGCTCGCGGCGCAGGTAGCCGATCGCCTCCAGCCGCTTGAGCAGTGGCGACAGGGTGCCCGGGTCGAGTTGCAGGAGGCGGCTGAGGTCGCGCACCGAGAGCGGCGAATGCTGCCAGAGGGCGAGCATCACCAGGTATTGCGGGTGGGTGAGGCCCATC
>DASWRZ010000249.1:0-8436 GCA_036402935.1 Actinoplanes sp. | reverse complement strand
TCGCAGAGCTGCACGAACCGGCTCGCCTTGTCGGCCGAGTCGACGAAGAGCACGCCGCCCTTGAACATCGAGTTGTTCCCGACGACCCCGATCACTTCGCCGTTGAGCCGGGCGAAGCCGATCGTGAGCTCCCGGGCCCAGAGCGCCTGGATCTCGAAGAACGAGCCCTCGTCGACGATGCCTTTGACGTAACGCCGCATGTCGAAGGCCTGCCGCTCGCTGACCGGCACCAGCGCACCGATGTCCACGTTGCCCGGTTGAACAGCCTCGGCCGACGGCGGCTGCTGCTGCCAGTGGGACGGCAGATAGGAGAGGTACGAGCGGACGACGTCGAGCGCCTCCTGCTCGGTCTTGCAGAGGAAGTGGCCGACGCCCGACTCGGCGGTGTGCACACGAGCGCCGCCCATCGCCTCGAGCGTCGTCTTTTCCCCGGTCACCATCTCGACCATGCGGTCGGAACCGAGGTACATGCTG
The DNA here is from genome assembly GCA_036402935.1 of Actinoplanes sp. Lineage (GTDB taxonomy): Bacteria > Actinomycetota > Actinomycetes > Mycobacteriales > Micromonosporaceae > Actinoplanes. Next base: position 7,962 of record DASWRZ010000249.1, on the reverse strand, counting down.
GCGTTGCCCTCGACCATGGCGACCACGTCGCAGAAGGCCGGAATGTAGGCTCCGCCGGCGGCCGACGGGCCGAACAAGGCGCAGACCTGCGGGATCGCGCCGGAGGCCCGGACCTGGGTGTGGAAGATCTTGCCGGCCCCGCGGCGGCCGGGGAACAGGTCGACCTGGTCGGTGATGCGTGCCCCGGCCGAGTCGACGAGGTAGACCATGGGAACGGAGGTCTGATAGGCGCGCTCGATGATTCGGATGATCTTTTCGACCGTACGCGCGCCCCACGAGCCCGCCTTGACCGTCGAGTCGTTCGCCATCACGCAGACGTCGCGGCCGTCGATCCGGGCGATTCCGGTGATCACGCCGTCGGCGGCCAGCCCCTCGGCCAGACTGTTGGCGTAGAGGCCGTCCTCGACGAACGAGCCGTCGTCGACCAGCAGGGCGATCCGCTCGCGGGCGAAGAGCTTGCCCTTGGCCGCGTTGGCCGCGTGGTAACGCTCGGCGCCACCCGCGACCACGCGCTTGCGCGTCTGAGCGAGCGCCTCGTCGTCGATCGTCACGCGATCCTCCCTAACTGAACGCTCGTCAGACCTTAACGAGCGTTAGGGTATCCGACCGCGCGATCCCTCGGCAACGCCGGACGGGAGCCCCCGCTGGTTGCGGAGACTCCCGTCCGTTTTCATTGCCACCGATGCTGTGGAGGAGCACCGGGTGTTGCCCGACGTCTCGTGACGTCGGCTCGAGTTGCGCCCGGGACCGGCGCAACCCGGGTTTCCGCTATCGCCCCGTTCAGCGCAGCGTGTTCAGGAGGCCCAGGCCGCCGAGGCCCGAGCTGTCGCCCATCCCGCCGACGGTGTCGGTCAGGCTCGAGACCGGCGAGGCCTCGGTCGACTTGGACTTGCCACGGGTGGCCTTGTCGCCGTACTTGCTGTTGTCGTCCTTGGTGCCCTGGTAGCCCGCGGTCGCCGGCTTGGTGCCGTTGCCGTAGCCGCTGGTGGCCGGCTCGGTGCCGTTGCCGTAGCCGCCGGTGGCGGGCTCGGTGCCGTTGTCGTCGCCGTAGCCGTTCGTGGCCGGCTTGGTGCCGTTGTCGCCCGCGTACTGGCCCGGGTCGCCCTTGTCGCCGTTGTCGCCGGCGTTCTGGCCGTGGCCGTTGCCGTTGTGGCCGCCCTTGTGACCGTTGTCGCCACCGAGGACGCCGTGACCGCCGTGGTGACGGTGACCGTTGTCGTCGATCCAGATGTCGTCGCCGCCGAAGACGTCATTGCCGCAGGCGGCGGCCGAACCGGCCGAACCGAGCAGGCCGAGCGAGTTGCCGCAGACGTTGATCGGGATGCTGATCGGCGCCGCGATCTGGGTGCCGTTCAGGATGCCGTTGTTGTCGCCGTTGCTCTGGTTGCCCCAGCCGCCCTGCGCCGACTCGATCCGGTTGCCGGAGACGGCGCGCGAGTTGGCCTCGCCGAGCACCGCGACCGAGTTGCCGGACAGGTTGACCGGGAGGCTGATCGGCGCGTACAGCTGGGTCCCGTTGAGGATCCCGTTGTTGTCGCCGTTGCTCTGCCAGGCGCTCTCGGTGACCTTGCCGCTCTCCCGGCGAACCCGGTGGAAGCGGGTGCCGCCGAAGACGTCGTTACCGCAGAGTGCCTGCGAGTACGCGCCGCCGAGCAGGGCGATCGAGTTGCCACAGGCGTTGATCGGAACGCTGATCGGCGCGTAGATCTGGGTGCCGTTCAGGATGCCGTTGTTGTCACCGTTGAACTGGCCGCCGCCGTTGCCGCCCCACCCACCCTCGGTGGTGTGGCCGCTCTCGGCCCGCCGGCTGTGGACCTCGTTCACCGCGGCCGCGGCCGAGTTGGCCTCGCCGAGCGCGGCGACCGAGTTGCCGGCGATGTTCAGCGGCACGCTGATCGGCAGGTACGCCTGGGTGCCGTTGGCGATCCCGTTGTTGTCGCCGTTGAACTGGCCGACGTGGGTGCCCTCGACCCGGTTGACCCCGGTGCCGAAGGAGTTGGCCTCGCCCAGGATGCCGACCGAGTTGCCGACGATGTTGACCGGCACCTGCACCCCGGTGACCAGCTGGGTCCCGTTGAGGATGCCGTTGTTGTCACCGTTGCTCTGGTGGGCGTCGGCGTGCGCGGCGCCCGGGGCGAACAGCAGGGCGCCGGCGGCCAGGACACCGACACTCAGAGTCTTGCGAACCCAAGTCTTCATAAGGAAGAAATGCCTTTCGGAAATGTACTTCGAATTTGGGCGTACTTATTTCAGTGGGAATGGCATTCCGGAACTGCATTTCGGGCGCAGCGGTGCCCTGGCGCGATTTCTCCTGCCCTGACCCCGCTTGTCGACATGCGCCCATTCGGCGCCTTCGGTACGGGTTTAGCGATAGTTCAGGCGAGTACGACTCGCCGCTCGTTCGCGAGCGGTCAGGGAGTCGACGTGCGGACGCCTGAGCCGGCGTCGTCGGACGCTGAGTCGCTAGTCAGGTGAGACGGTCGGGGCCTCGGCGTCGTGACGCCGGACCTCGACATCGGACGTGATCGGCAGCAGACGGCTCGCCATCGTGCTGTCCGCGATCGCCGTCGGAAGGAAGGCCGGAGCCCCACCCTCCGTCGGTGTCCCCGACCCACTGGTGGCCGGAGTGCCGCTGACGTCCCCGAGGTGCAGCTGCAAGGGTGCAGCCGGTACGTCACCCCCGGGATTCTCCTCGCTGGCCGTCGCCGGCACGTGGGTCGCCGAAGCGCCACGGTGCCGATGGTGGACGGGCGGGAGGGAGACCACCTTGACCTGCCGCGTCGGCGCACTCGCCCGCGGGGCGGTGGCCGGGGCCGGCAGGGTCGCCGGGATCGGGTTGCTCGCGCTGCTCGTGACGGGGTCGATCCGTGGCGTCTCGGCCGCCGGCGTGAGTGCCGCCGGTGGCGGTTCTTCGTCCGGCCGCACCGGCGTCGTAGCCGGATCGGGCGGCAGGTCGGGAACCGGGAACGAATCCGAGACGGCGGGTTCCGCCGGCGAGGCGAGCAACTGGTGGGTGGTCGCCGGACCGCCGGTAAGGCGGATAGGGCCGGCCACCTCCCCCAGGACGTGATCGACGGCGCCGACGGCGACATCGACCGGGGTCCTGGCGTGATCGTGGTCCTTGTCGCCGTGCCTCTTCGCCGGGCGGGTGAGAACCTGCCTCGGCAGGTCGAGCACGGCGGCCACGACATGGTGCTGATGAACCGGGGAGACGGACTCCAGCGGCTGGGCGGCCGCCGTCAGGAGTCCGGATACCGGAGAGGATTCGCCGTCGCCGACGATGGACCCGAGCAACGAGCCGGTCGGCCCGTCGGTCCGGTCCGCGGCGTGCGCGGCGGCCCCGGTGAGCAGCCAGGCCGCACCGGCCAGGCCGCCGACGACGAGGACGCGCAGTCCCCATCGGGTGCGTCGTTCCCGGCGCTCCGTCCGCCGCTCCGCCCCCTGGATGTGAGGCGGCATGAGCGCGGAGACACCGGCGGGCGGCACGGACAGCGGGAACGCCGTGCGCAGGCGCTCGACCCCCAGCCCCGTCATGATCCGCCCCCTCGTCGCCGAATTCCGACCGGTGGCGAATTCCGTCGCTTTGGAAGATCGCGACGATATCGGCCACTCGGTATTGGTAACGAAGCGGCCTTGCCGGAGTCACGCCGGCAAAAGGGAAAAATGATCGCAGTGCACTGCGGCAGGAATCACACCAATCGGGTGCGCGGGCCGGCTCGCAGGACACCCGACGGCAGCGTACGCCCGAGCATCTTCTCCGCCATCTCGGCCGTTTCGATTAGCCGATCGAGGTCGATTCCGGTCTCGATGCCCATGTCATGCAGCATGTGGACGACCTCTTCGGTGGCCACGTTGCCCGAGGCGCCCGGGGCATAGGGGCAGCCGCCGATGCCGCCGACACTGGCGTCGAACTCGGTGATGCCGAGGTCCAGGGCGGTCAGGATGTTGGCCAGGCCCGTACCCCGGGTGTTGTGGAAGTGCAGCAGGTCCGGGCGTACGGAAGAAAGCAGATCACGCACCCGGCGCGGAGTCGCCATGCCGGTCGTGTCGCCGAAGGCGATGCGGTCCGCGCCGTCGGCGCGGACGCGAGCCACGATGCCCGCCACCCGGTCCGGGTCGATGTCGCCCTCGAACGGACAGCCGAAGCTGGTCGCGACGACCACCTCGAGCGTCCCGCCGGCGTCGTGGATCAGCGGGATGAGCTGGGCAATGTCCTCAAGAGACCGTTCGGTCGAGCGGTTGAGATTGCGCTGGTTGTGCGTGTCACTGGCCGAGACGACAACCTCGATCTCCCGGAATCCGGCCGAGATCGCCCGTTGTGCGCCGCGGCTGTTGGGAACGAGTGCCGAGTAGCGCACGTCCGGATTTTTGGTGATCTGCGACCACACCGCGTCGGCGTCGGCCATCTGCGGGATCGCCTTGGGGTGCACGAACGAGACCGCCTCGATGCGCCGGACGCCCGTGTCGCTCAGTGCGTCGATCAGCTTGACCTTGGCATCGGTCGGAACGGGCTCCTCGTTCTGCAACCCGTCCCGCGGCGCGACCTCACGGATGCTCACCGACGACGTCATAGCGGTCACCTCATTCGGGCAACGATGCCGGTGTCGTAGTCGCCGGACCGGAACTCGGCGTTTTCCAGCAGCTCGGCGAAGAACGGCAGATTGTTCTTGGGGCCGGCGATCTCGAAGCCGGCCACCGCGGCCCGCGCCTTGGCGATCGCGTCGGCCCGGTCGGCGCCGAAGACGATCAGCTTCGCCATCAGCGAGTCGTAGTGCGGCGTGACCGTCGTGCCCTCGGCATAGCCGGAGTCGACGCGGACACCCTCGCCGGTCGGCTCGACCCAGGTCGCGACCTTGCCCGGGCCGGGCAGGAAACGCTTCGGATCTTCCGCGTTGATCCGCAGCTCGATGGCATGACCGCTGGTCGGTTTGTCCGCGTCGAAGGTGATCTCGAGGCCGGACGCGATGCGCAGCTGCTGCTCGACCAGGTCGGTGCCGTGGATCAGCTCGGTGATCGGGTGCTCGACCTGCAGGCGCGTGTTCATCTCGAGGAAGAAGAACTGGCCGGTCGCCGGGTCGAGCAGGCACTCGACCGTGCCCGCGTTGCGATAGCCGACCACCTCGCCGGCCTTGACCGCGGCGGCGAGAAGATCTTTTCTTTGCGAAGGGGAGACCGCCGGCGAGGGTGCCTCCTCGACCAGCTTCTGGTTGCGGCGCTGCACCGAGCACTCGCGCTCGGAGAGGGCGACCACCCGGCCGTCGGCCAGGCCGAGGATCTGCACCTCGACGTGCCGCACCCGGGGGAAGTAGCGCTCGATCAGCACCGAGCCGTCGCCGAACATCCGCTCGGCGAACGCGCGCACCTTGGCGTATTCGGTGTGCAGGGCGCCCTCGTCGCCGGCCACCGCCATGCCCATGCCGCCGCCACCGGCCGCGGCCTTGACCATGACCGGATAGCCGATCGCGGTCGCGACCTCGACCGCAGCCTCCACAGTGGCCGCCGGATCGTGGCTGCCCGGGGCGACCGGCACCCCGGCCTCGGCCATCAGGTTGCGTGCGTTGATCTTGTCGCCCATCGCGCTGATCGCGTCGGCGGGCGGCCCGACCCAGATCAGGCCGTTGGTCTCGACCGCGCGGGCGAAGTCGGCGTTTTCGCTGAGAAAGCCGTAGCCGGGGTGGATCGCCTGCGCTCGGCTCTCCTTGGCCGCGGCCAGGATCGCCTCGGCATTGCGGTAGCTCTGCGGCGGCCCGATGCAGATCGACTCGTCAGCCTCGACCACGAACGGCATGCCCGCGTCGGCCTCGGAATAGACCGCGATCGTGCGCACACCGAGGCGCTTGGCGGTGCGGATGATCCGACGCGCGATCTCGCCACGATTGGCGACGAGGAGCGACTCGATCATCAGTGCCCCACCAGCGCATGGATCGTCGCCTCGCGCAGCAGGGCCGCGCGACGACGGCGGTCGACCTCGCCACCCAGGAACGGCGTCGAGTTCATCAGGCCGAACGCCGAGTGGGCGAGCACCCGGGCCTCGGCCGCGTCCAGGTCGGGTCGCAGCTTGGCCAGCACCTCCACCCACTCCTCGACGTAGAGGCGCTGGAGACGACGGATCTGCCGGCGCGGCTCCTCCGGCAGGCGGTCGAGCTCGTGCAGGTGCAGGGCGATGACCGCCGGGTTGGCCAGCGCGAACTCGACGTGGAAGTCGATCAGATCGGCCAGCGTGGCCTGGGCGTCGTCGGGATGCAGGGCGACGCGCGCCTTGCCGCCGTGCAGGAGGCCCTCGCTGACCGGAATCAGCGCGGCGACCAGCATCGCCTCCTTGCCGGCGAAGTGGTGATAGAGCGCCGGGCCGGTGACCCCGGCCGCCGAGCCGATGTCGTCCATCGAGACGCCGTGATAGCCGCGGGCCGCGAACAGGCCCACGGCGATCTCGAGGATCTCGTCGCGGCGCGAGCGCCGCCGAGGTGCGGGCGGGCCCGGCCGCTGGTGCTGATCAACCGTCGTCACGAGGCAACTCTAACCCGATGTCAAGCCGTTGCCTTAACGGACGTTCAGGCTCGCTTTTCTCCGGACCCCAGCCAGTATTTCTCGGCACCATGCCCACTTACTCAGCACCATGCCACTTACTCAGGACCGTGCCCACTTACTCAGGACCGTGCCCGCTTTCCTCAGGACCGTAGCCAGCTTTCCTCAGGACCATGGCCAGCGGCGGCCTGGACTCTTGGGCTGGTCCTTGGCCGCCTGCGCCGCCTCGGCGTGCAGCTCGGTCAGACCCGGCCGCTCCGGCGCGTCGCCCGGCAGCCGCTCGAGCACGCCCCTGAGCAGCGCCTCGGCCTCGGCCGGCTCGCCCGCCCGGAGCAGCACCTCGGCCAGCATGCTGGTCAGACGGTCGGCGTCGGCCAGCGCCCCGAGATCGCGCAACCCGGCCACCCCGGAGCGCAGCTCGGCGATCGCGTCGTCCCACCGCTCGGCCGACATGAAGACCCGGCCGGTCTCGAAGGCGGTCATCCAGCGCTGCCAGATGGCGTTGGGCACCTGCGCCATCTCGGGCGGCAGCGCACCGAACAGCTCGCCTATCCGCCGTCCGGTCGCCTCGGCCTCCGCCGGCCGGCCGGCGAAGTGCAGCGCGCTGACCCGCCGGCGCAGCGCCCGCAACTCGCCGATCAGGTCGCCGGCCTCGTGCAGATCGGCCGCCGCGGCCCCGAACGCCTCGGCCGCGTCACCGTCGCGATCCTTGCGATAGAGCAGGTCGGCCAGGGACTCCCCGACCTGGGCCCGGCCGGCCGGGTTGTCGGTCAGCCGCTCGATCAGCTCGCGGTAGCCGGCGAGCGCGCTCTCGTCGTCACCCAGCGCGCGATAGAGGTCGGTGAGCAGGAAACGCACGTCGTTCGCCGGTTCGCTCAGGCCGAGCCGGTCGAGCCGCAGCAGCGCCTCCTCGGCCACCTCGGCCGCCTCGACCGGCCGCTCGGCCAGCCGATAGGCATGAGCCAGGTCGATGCGGGCGAAGGCCGACGCCTCGGGCATCTCCTCCGCGGCGGCCAGCGCCACCGCTTCGACCAGGTCGTCGATCGCTTCGGCCGGACGCTGAAGGCTCATCAGCGCGCGTCCGCGACCGGCCCGGGCGGCCAGCGCCGGCCCACGGGCACCGCTGGCGATCGTCTCGCCGAAGAGCGAAACCTGCTCGTTCGGGTCCTCGATCAACTGGGCGTACAGGGTCGCCACCTCGCCGCGCCGGGAGACCGGACCGTTCGCGCGGTAGAACTCCCAGGCCAGGCGGGCATCCTCGCGGGCCTCGTCGATGCGCTCCGCGACGACCAGCGCGCGGGTGCGCAGCAGCGAGGCGATGGCGGCCAGGCGCGGACGACCGGCCTCGAGGGCGAACTGCCGGCCCCGGTCGGCCGCCTCGATCGCCTCGTCGATGCGGCCCTGGTGGAAGCGCAGGCTGCTCAGCCGGCTCCAGGC
>DASWRZ010000248.1:0-10217 GCA_036402935.1 Actinoplanes sp. | reverse complement strand
CATCCGGTCGAAGTGGAGCTTCACATAGGACGCGCCGGGGTAGGTGAAGGACTCGGTCTTCGGCCCCGCGGTCAGATATCCGAGCAGCTTGTCGACGTGCAGCAGCTCCCCGACCCGCTGACGGCCGTCGGCGGCCACGGTCGCCGATTCGGTCACGGCTTGCGACGTACGGGAAGAGGCCGTGACCGGCGCACTCACCGTCTTCCGGGGCTCGTCGGGCGCCGAGGCGCCCGGCACCGAGGTGACCCCGCCGACGCTTGCGGCGGGTGCCTGGGCGACCGCCGCGACCGGCGTACGCGAAATGTCCGGTTCCTGCCACGTGCCGACCGGCTCGCCGTCGTCCGAGGCGTAGTTGAGCGCCGCCGCGCCGGCCGAGCCGGCAAGCACCAAGGCGGCACATACTCCCAGGACAATGCCTGTCTTACGTCGCATTTCGCTTCCGCCATTCGCGTCATATCAGGGGCATATCGACTGTTCCGGCGACTTCGCTTGTGTGTAACGAGCCACGTGCGGCGGCGACGCGCGCACACGAACAGGCACACTTGGTCGGTGCGAATCACCTCCGCCCTCGTCGACCCGGCGCTGCTGGACCTGCCGTGGGCCGTCCCGCTCGAGGAGTGGCCGGCGGACCACCTGGTGGCGCTGCCCCAGGGCATCTCCCGGCACGTCGTGCGGTTCGTCAAACTCAACGACGTCGTGTACGCGCTGAAGGAGACCCGCGAGCGCATCGCGGAAAAGGAATACGACCTGCTCCGCGCGCTGGAACGGATCGACTTCCCGGCCGTCGAGGCGGTGGCCATCGTCACCGACCGGCAAGATCCGGAAGGCGAGCCGCTGGAGACCGTGCTGATCACCCGGCACCTGCAGTTCTCGCTGCCCTACCGCGCGCTCTTCTCCCACGTGCTGCGGCCGGAGACACTCAACCGCCTGCTCGACGCGCTCGCCGCGCTGCTCGTCCGGATGCACCTGACCGGCTTCTCGTGGGGCGACTGCTCGCTGTCGAACACGCTCTTCCGCCGCGACGCCGGCGCGTTCGCGGCCTACCTGGTCGACGCCGAGACCGGCAACCTCTACCCGAAACTGTCCGAGGGGCAGCGCAGCGAGGACATCGAGATCCTCCGGCTCAACATCTTCGGCGAGTCCCTCGACCTGCAGGCGGCCGAGCTGCTGCACGAATCGATCGACCCGGAGGCGGTGGTCGACGACATCGTGGCGCGCTACGAACGGTTGTGGCACGAGGTCACGTACGAGCAGGAGGTCCCGGCCCGCGACGCCCGGCACGACATCGAGGGGCGCATCCGGCGGCTCAACGAGCTCGGATTCGACGTGGCCGAGGTCGCGATGTCCACCGTGGACGACGGCATCCGGGTGCGGCCCAAGGTCGTCGACGCCGGCTATCACACCCGGCGTCTACTGCGCCTGACCGGCCTCGACGCCGAGGAGAACCAGGCCCGCCAGTTGCTCAACGACCTCGACACCTACCGCGCCGAGAGCGACCTCACCGACGAGCAGCAGGCCGCCCACCGCTGGCTGACCGAGGTCTTCGAGCCGGTCGTGCGGGCGGTGCCGGCCGGCATGCGCAACAAGCTCGAACCGCAGGAGATCTTCACCCAGATCATCCAGCACAAGTGGCTGCTCTCCGAACAGGCCGGACGCGACGTCGGCATGGCCCCGGCCGTGCAGTCCTACCTCAACGACATCCTGGCCAACAAGCCCGACGAGCAGGCCGTGCTCGGCACGACGGTCGAGTCACTGAGCGGTGTCGAGGCGGGACTGCTCTAGCGGCGGGGTTGCCTGCTCGACCAGGTGGCGCAGCCCGGCCCGGCGCGCCACCACCACGACCTCGTCGCCCGCCGCGAGCACCCGCCGGTGATCGGCGGTCCAGTCGACCCACTCCGAGTCGGCCTGCGACATCCCGATCACCCGGGCGCTGCCGGGCCGGTCGGCCCGCCCGAGCGCGGAGCCGTCGAGCTCCGAACCGGCCAGCACCTTGACCGCGGCCACCAGCAGCGCGTGCCGGTCGACCGGGATCGTGGCGAGCACCTCGCGCTCCAGCATCGCGGCGGCGAACGCGGGCGCACACAGCCGGGAGACGCTGCGCGAGATATTGATATTGAAGGCGTCCTGCACCCGCCGCGCGAAGTCGTCGTCGAACAGCCGCAGCACCACCCGCAGATCGGACCGGACCGCCCGGGCGTGCAGGGCCGCCTGCAGGTTGACCGCGTCGTCGGTCGAAAGCACGACCAGCGCCTTGCACGTCTCGATCGAGGCCGTGCGCAGCGTCTCCTCCCGGGAGGCGTCGGCCACGATCAGCGGCACGCCGAGCTGCTCGGCCACGTGGGCGCCCCGCGCGTCCGGCTTCTTGTCGATCGCCACCACGTCGACGCCGAGATCGATGAGCTGACGCAGCACCCGGGTGCCGACGTTGCCCAGCCCGACCAGCACGATGTGATCGGCGTGGACGCTGCGGACCTCGTTGCGGTCGAGCGCCAGCCGGGTCTTGACCACGCTGTCGACGACCGCGGCCGTGATCAGCGGAAGCAGCGCGACACCGGAGATCGCCAGCACCAGCTGGGCGGCCTGGGCGATCGGCGACCGGCCGGGTTCCACATCGGACGATCCGACCGCGGTCAGCAGCGTGACATAGATCGAGCGCCAGACACCGTTGACGCCGGTCAGGTGAGCCAACAGGCCGCCGGCCAGCACGGTGACCGCGACGGTCGACAGCACCGCCAGGCCCAGCTTGCGGTTGAGGCCGGCCCGGATCGCGTGGCCGGCACCCAGCAGGCCGCGGCGGCGGCGACCGGTACGGGCGAGGCGGCGGGCGGTGACGGCCTGGGCGTTGTCACGGCCGCTGCCCTCGGCCAGGACCAGGTCGCGCGAGCTCGGTTCCGTTTCGTCGGGGAGCACATGTGCTCCCCCGGTCAGCGACAGCACGACCTTGTCGGCGGCCACGTCACCGCGGCGGGCGACATAGAGGGTGCGCCCGGCATAGCGGAAGTGGGTGGGCGCCACCTCGCCGAGGGCGGACGCGACGAAGGCGGGGGCGGCCATCGCGGCGTCGGACATCACGGCGCAGTCGGTGAAGAGCTTCTTCACGCCGTACCCCAGACCGGTGTTGAACATCCGGACCACCAGGCGTAGGTCGCCCTCGACCGCGCGGGCGCACAGCGCCGCGTGCAGATTGACCATGTCGTCGGGCATGACCAGGGCGAGCGCGGTGGCGCCGGCCAGGCCGGCGTCGCGGAACGTCCGCTCGTCGAGGCGCTCGGCGTGGATCACCCGTACGCCACGGGAGCGCAGATCGCCGAAGTCGGGCACGTCCGGGCGGACCTCGGTCGGCGTGATCACCGTGAGCCGGATGCGGTGCCCGGAGTTGGCCAATTCCTCGGCGAGTGTGTAGACCAGCGCGTCGGACCCGCACACCACGAAATGCGGGCGGGCGTCACCGTTTCGCTCGCGCAGCCGGGACACCAGGGACCGCCGCGCGACCTCCTTGGACGGTTCGGCAACCACGCCGCGAGCGTAGTCGGCCGGAACCCCTCGGCGGGGCCGCTCGTTTCCCTTCCGACACTTAAGTCCGAATTGTTCGGCCCCGAATTCGCAGGAGGACATCAGTGCGCAAGTTGTGGTACGCCGGAGCGGCGGTAGCGGGCGGGATTTTCCTGCTCGCCGCATCTCCCGCCCAGGCCGACGACCAGCCCTCGACGCCCCAGCTTCTGCCGGGCAACGCGGTCGCACCACCGTTCGGTGACCTGCTCTCCGGGGCCGGCGGCAATGCCCTCAACTCGGTGCGCGCGGCCGGCGGCACGGCCATGTCCGGCGCCGGCGCCACGCTCAACGGCGCGAACACCGCCGCCCAGCAGGCCGGCGGCGGCCTCGACCGGGTACGTCGCCCGACCAACAACCTCCACATGACCATCCCGCTGGACGGCAGCCGGCCGCTGACCCAGGTGCGGCCGGGAACCAACTCGCCGGCGCTGCTGCCGCGGTCGGCCCAGGACCTGCCGCCGGCCGGCGTGATCGGGCCGCTGCAGCCGCAGACCTCGTTGAACGACGACTCGGGGCTGCTCGGCGGCCTTCCCCTGCTCGGCGGCCTGTTGCCGAGCGGGCAGCAACAGCCGTCCTTCGGCCCTTCAGTCGACCCGTCGTCCTTCGGCCCTTCGGTCGACCCGTCGTCCTTCGACCGGCCCACCGTGGGGGAGACCGAGAGCCTGCCGCTGCTCGGCGGCCTGCTGCCGGATCCCGGCACGCCGGCCGTCCCGTCCGCCTCGTCGATTCCCGACGTGAGCGGCCTGCCGGGCGGCGGGATGGCCGTGCTCCCCCCGGCCATCACCGGGCATCACAGGACCAAGCCCGCCGCAACCCCGTCGTCCCCCGCGCCGTCGGCTTCTTCCCCCGCGCCGTCGGCGTCGTCGGCCGCGCCCGTCGACCCGCGCCTCCACGAGGAGCCGATCGACACGAGCGAGCGCACCTTCTCCCCCGACACCCGCCCGGTCGCCGGGGTCGACCAGCAGTACAGGTAGGACATGTCGGCCCGCCTCTTCCCGGGCGGGCCGAACCTAACCCACCGGGTCGGGAACTCTTCGGCCCAGCGTGACCGAGACAGCCACCAGCACGACCAGAATCCCGGCCATCACCTTGATCGAATCCGGTCCGAGCGGCGCCAGCAGGATCAGCACCGTCCCGGCCGGGAAGACGACCAGCATCGGCCCGCTCTGATGCGGCCGCAGATGCAGCAGCCACACGAAGAACAGATAGACCGCGACCGGCACCGCCACCGCGTACCCGGTGAGCGTGTCCGAGATCTCGGCCGCCCCGGTCGCGTGATCGACCGCCACCGACAGCCCCGCCCCGACCGCGGCCGCCGACGCGAAGATGAAGTAGTGCCCGTACCCCCACATCATCGATCCGCGCAGCGTGTTCAGCAGGTTGTGCGCCGAGCGGTCGAAGTAGATCCACCACAGCGCGAAGACGATGATCAGATCCGCGATGGCCAGTTCCAGCAACGGCCTCGTGCCGTGGCCGCTCTCGTCCAGCGCCCCCCGCACGGCCAGCGTCGCCGCCGACGCCGTCTCGCCGAGCACGATCAGGGTGAACAGGCCGTACCGCTCGACGATGTGATGCGGGTGGAACGTGGTCGGGCCGCCCCGCCCCCGCTCGGCCCAGATCGGCACCACCAGTTCGGCCACCACCAGCAGGTAGAAGACCGGCAGCAGCAGGGCACCCGGCAGCAGCAGCCGGAGCAGCCACAGGATCTGCACGACGACCACCCCGATCGCGTACCGCAGGGCCACCGGCCGCCGCTCCACATCCGCCCGGGCCGCCCGCAACCACTGCCCGACCAGCGCCAGCCTCATGATCACGTAGCCGATCGTGACCACCGTGAAGTCACCCTTGTCGAACGCCGGCTCGATCCCGGCCGCCAGCACCAGCGCTCCCGCGATCTGCACCAGCGTCGTGATCCGGTAGACGTCGTCGTCGGTGTCGTACGCCGAGGCGAACCAGGTGAAGTTCATCCAGGCCCACCAGATCGCGAAGAACACGAGCAGGAAGTGCTCCACCCCGAACGCCACGTGATGCTCGGCGATGCTGTGATGCAGGGGCACCCCGGCCGCCGCCACCGCGACCACGAAACACAGGTCGAAGAACGCCTCGAGCGGCGTCGACGCCCGGTGCGGCTCCTGCGACGACCGCGCCCGCATCGGCCGGATCCAGCTGCGCACCGGGCTAGTCACTCTCCACCAGATCCCAGTTGAGCAGCACGAACTGGGCCTCCTCGCCCGCACCGGCCCGCCGATAGGTCGCCAGCGCCGCCTCGTTGTCGGTCTCGGTGCCCACCCACATGCCGTAGCAGCCGCTCCCCCGCGCGATCTCCGCCAGCGCCGCCACCAGACTCGAACCGACCCCCTGCAGCCGTGCCGCCGGCGCCACCCCCAGCTCATAGATGAACATCTCGGTGCCCTTGTCGGGATGGGTCATCTCCACCCCTGAGATCATGCCGACCGCCCGCCCCGCATCGTCGTAGGCGAACAGAAGATGATGCCCCGGCGCGGCCAGAAACTTCTCGGTGGCCGTCGGAAGCGGCGCCGAATCAAAGAGATCGGCTCCCCGCGACACCGCCGCGACGTCCTTGATCCGCTCGATACGCATGCAGGCCAATCTAGGACCTTGCCCGGCCGGGCGGCCCACCGTCGGCTTCCGGGAAAGTACGAAATTTTCCGACCGTCCCCGGCCTCGACGCCCGGCGCCGTCGTTGCCCACTCTCCGCGCGCCGCCGCCGGGCGGGCCCGCCCGGTCACCCTGCGGGCCGCGCTCGCATCGAGGCCGCACGCTGCTGGTGCGGGCCTCGATGCGGGTCCGGCGTGGGCCGTAGAGTGTCGCCCGAGACGGATCGGGCGGAAGGGTGAGCGGCATGTTGCTCGGCGTCGACCTGGGCACCTCGCACACTGTCGCGATGCTGCGGCGGCCCGACGGGCGCACCCGGCCGCTGCTCTTCGACGGGCGGCCGCTGCTGCCGTCGGCCGTCTACCTCGACACCACCGGGCGCCTGCACGTCGGGCCGGACGCGCTGCGGCTCGGGCACGCCGACCCGGGCCGGCTGGAACCCCACCCCAAGCGCCACATCGACGAAGAGAAGGTGCCGCTGGGCGACGCCGAGATGCCGGTCGCCGACCTGCTGGCGGCGGTGCTCGGCGCGGTCGCGCGGGAGGCGGTCGCCACGGCCGGTTTCCTGCCTCCGGCGGTGCTGACCTGTCCGGGGAGCTGGGGCGCGCCGCGCCGAGAAGTGCTGGTCGATGCCCTGGCGCGGGCGGGCTGGCCGCGCGACACCCGGCTGATCCCGGAGCCGGTGGCGGCGGCACACTACTTCGCCGGCGTACTCCGGCGGCCGCTGCCGGTCGGCTCGTCGCTGGCGGTCTTCGACTTCGGCGGCGGCACACTCGACGTGGCCGTGGCCCGCAACGACGGCCACCACTTCACCGTGACCGCCTCCGGCGGCGACGACAACCTGGGCGGCCTCGACCTCGACGCGGCGCTCGTCGACCACCTGGGCAAATCCCTGTCGGCCGGCGAGCCGCGGGCCTGGCGCGCGCTGACCACCCCGGCGACGCCGGCCCAGTGGCGGGCACGGCGCGAGTTCTGGGAGAGCGTCCGCGGCGCCAAGGAGATGCTGTCGCGCAGCTCGTCCGCCCCGGTCCCGGTCCCCGGCGTGCGGCAGCCGGTTCACCTGACCCGTGACGAACTCGAGGCGGCCGCCGACCCCCTGATCCACCGCGCGGTCACCCAGGCCCGTGCCGTGATCGCCGCAGCCGGCCTCACCCCACCCGACCTGGCCGGCCTGTTCCTGGTCGGCGGCTCGTCCCGCGTCCCGTTGGCCGCCCACCTCCTGCACAGCACCCTCGGCATCGCCCCGACCGTCCTCGAACAGCCCGAATTCCCGGTAGCCGAAGGCGCCACCCTGGCCGCCTCCGCCACGCCCGACCTCCACCCCGCCCCGCCGGCACCGAGAGAGGCGGCCCCACCGGCGCAATTCGGGCCCGGAGTGGCCACCGCCGCTACGCCGACGCCCACTCCACCGACGGTGCCCACCGAGCCACCGCCGATCACCGACACGCGGGCCGACGGCACCCCCATCACGCCGACAATGCCGGGCAGCGACAGCGTTTTCGCCGCTCAAGCACCGCCGCGCCGCAGTGTGCCAACCGGCACCCGGGCAGCGCCCGGCAACGCGGGTCCGGTCAGCGGCGCCCCGCAAAACGGTCCGGCTGCGCCCGGCCGAGGCGTGCATCCGGCTACGCCCGGCGGAAGTGCGGGACGCCCAGCGCCGGCGCCGCGAGCCGCCGAGCGCGACGATCGGGTTTACGCCGAGCCGGTCGACCCGTGGGCCACCGGGGAAGCGGCTGCGATCGCGGCCGGCGGGCATGGGATGTTTCCGAGTTCGCCGGCGGCCTTTCACAACGGGGCTGATCCGGCGCGGCCGGTACCCCCGAGCGACCACCGCAACGAACAGGCGCAGGAAGACGGGCGGAAAGCGCCGGCGTCGCGGCGGAGGGCGTACGTCCTGATGGCCGGCGCCGTCGCCGCCCTGCTGGTGATCGGCGGCGTTTCGGCCTGGTACTTCCGGCCCGGATATCGCGCGCTGGACTACCAGTCGCTCGGCCTGGTCGGGCGGGTGCCGGCGCTGGTGCCGGTCAGCTACCCCTTCGCGGACGCCGAAGTGCGAGGCGACCGGGTCTATTTCGCGAGTTCCGACGACGACGGCCGCATCGGGGTCGTCGCCACCGACAGCAGTGCCGGAAAGCCGATCTGGAGCAGCGAGGCCGCCGGAACATCCGATCGATGGGAGTCCATGACGGTACTCCCCGGCGGGGTGGCACTCCTGTCCGCGACCGACCCCAACAGCCAGCGCCGCCTGGCCGTGCTCCGGGCCAAGGACGGGCACCTGGCCTGGTCGCGCATGATCGGCAGCAACGACGACGTCTACTACGTGGGCGACATGGCGGTGCTCGCCGACAACACCGGGCAGCAGCTGTTCGGGCTGCGGCAGAGCGACGGCCTACCGAAATGGCGGCTCCCCAACCCGAAAACGGACTACGGCAGCTCCGCCGCCGTCTTCCAGGCCACCACCAAAAAAGACCTGAACGGCCCGGCGACCGTGAAAGGGCAACCGCTCGACCCCGACGCGGACGACGACACCCGCATCGTGCAGGTCAGCAGCGACCGGTCGGCGCGGGTCATCGACGCGGAGACCGGCAAGGTACTGACCGGCGCGCCCGGCGTGGCCGGCACCGACGACGAAGTGGTCGCCAACGACGGGCGGCTGATCGTGCGGCAGTCCGAGGGCGCCCAGCGGATCGTCTCCTACGACCTCGGGAAACTCGGCGAACCCCAGGTGCTCTACACGGCACCCGAAAATGGCCACCTCAGCCACCTCGCACCGTGCGGCCGACGGATCTGCTTCGTCGAGGACGCCGACTACGACGCCAAAAGCGACGTGGTGACCGCCGTCGACCTCGACAAGGGCGGCCGGGCGTGGAAACACCCGCTCGCCGGCGTCGACGGCCTGGTGCCGGTCGGGCCGGCACTACTGGTCGACAACTCGTCCCAGACCACGCTGCTCGACGACAAAGGCGAAACCGTCTGGACCAACGGCGGCGTCGCGGCCCGGCTCGACGGCGGCAACCTGCTCGAATTCGCGAAGCCGCTCTCCAGCTCCTCCGACGACCCGGCCCTCGCCGGGCAACACCTCGGCGACCAGCCGGTCCAACTCGGGCCGCTCAACGACGTCCGCACCGACACCTGCTCGTGGAACAAGTCAGTCATCGCGTGCGTGGCCGACAAAAACTTCGTGATCCTCAAGTTCGCAAAATAAAAGCGGGCGGCCGAGGCCGCCCGCTTTCCACAAACCGAAATCAGATGCGCTGACCGGTCGAAGCGTTGAACAGGTGGATGCCACCCTGCTGCGGCTGGATGTAAACCGTCTCACCCATGGTCGGCATGTTGCGCCGGTCGGTGCGGACCACGAACCGCTCCGAACCGCCGTCCAGCGCCGCGTGACCGTAGACGTTCGCGTCCGAACCCAGGTCCTCGACCAGGTCGACCACGATCGGCAGCGCGTTCGCCGACTCCGACACCAGGTCGGCCGCCTCCGGCCGGAACCCGACGGTGACCTTGCCGTCGGCGCCCTGGGCCGCCGCGATCTGCTCACGGGTCAGCGGCACAGGCAGCCCGCCGAAGTTCGCACCCGTCTCGGTCAGCGGAACCGTCTTGATGTTCATCGCCGGCGAGCCCATGAAACCGGCGACGAAAACGTTGCCGGGCGTGTCGTACAGCGCCCGCGGAGTGTCGACCTGCTGCAGCACACCGTCGAGCAGAACCGCCACCCGGTGACCCATCGTCATGGCCTCGACCTGGTCGTGCGTCACGTAAACCGTCGTGACACCCAGCTTGGCCTGCAGCGTGGCGATCTGCGAACGGGTCTGCACCCGCAGCTTCGCGTCCAGGTTCGACAGCGGCTCATCCATCAGGAAGACCTGCGGCTCCCGCACGATCGCCCGGCCCATCGCGACACGCTGGCGCTGGCCACCGGAGAGCGCCTTCGGCTTGCGCGACAGGTACTCCTCGAGCTGCAGAAGCGCCGCCGCCTCCTTCACCCGGCGGTCGATCTCCGCCTTCGAGGTCTTACGCAGCTTCAGCGCGAACGCCATGTTCTCGTA
>DASWRZ010000247.1:0-11508 GCA_036402935.1 Actinoplanes sp. | reverse complement strand
CGTTGGTGAGCCGCACCCGGAGCCGGTCGCCGCCGATGCTGACGTGCACGACGTGCCGGACGGTCTGGTTTTCGAGGGTCAGCAACCCGGTGGGCGGGATGGTCGTCGGGGGTGCGGCCCAGGTGCCGACGTCACGGTCGTCGCGGTCGTGGGCGGAAGCCGCGCCCGCGGGCGAGACGGCGGCCGCCACGGCCGCTCCGGAGGCGAACGCCAGCAACTCACGCCTGGTGGTCATGGGAATCTCCCTTGCATCGAGGACGGCGATGAAGGTCGAGCAGGCTGGAAATCGGGCACAGCTGAAAGTTTCGGAAACATCTCGGCCGAACACCCGTAACGTAGAGGCGGCCATCTATGCCGTCAAGTCCCGTCTCGATGCGGGTCGAAATCCTGGCTGAACGATCTTGCTGGATACACCGGTCATTGACGCGGGCGGCGTCGTCCACATAGCTTTCCGGGAGCCACCGCAACTTTCGGTGTCCCGTATCGGGATTTCGAGAAGGGAATCCGATGAAATCGCTCCGAACAGGACTGGGTGCGGCCGCCCTCGCCGCTCTCCTGGCCGGCGGCCTGGCGGCCCTGCCCTCCACCGCCGCCACCGCCGACGACCAAGGCTTGCGCGCCGCGGCACGACACACCGGCGTACGCATCGGGACCGCGGTCAACACCGATGCCCTGGCCGACGACGCGCCGTACCGAGCGGCCGTGGGCCGCGAGTTCAACGTGGTCACACCCGAGAACGTGATGAAGTGGGAGGTCGTCGAGCCCACCCAGGGCCACTACGACTGGACGCAGGCCGACCAGCTCGTCGCGTACGCCCGCGCGCACGGGCAGCTGGTGCGCGGCCACACGCTGGTCTGGCACAGTCAGAACCCGGCCTGGCTGACCGAGGCCGCGTTCACCCCGGCCCAGCTCAAGGACATTCTGCGCAAGCACATCTTCGACGAGATGGGCCACTTCCGAGGCAAGATCTGGGCCTGGGACGTGGCGAACGAGGTCTTCAACGAGGACGGCACGCTGCGCGACACGATCTGGCTGCGGGCGCTCGGCCCGGACTACATCGCGGACGCGTTCCGCTGGGCCCACCAGGCCGACCCGGGCGCGATCCTGTTCCTCAACGACTACAACGTCGAGGGCGTCAACGCCAAGAGCGACGCCTACTACGCGCTGATCAAGAAGCTGCGGGCCCAGCACGTCCCGGTCGGTGGCTTCGGCATCCAGGGCCACCTCGCCCTGCAGTACGGCCTGCCCGGTGACATCGCCGGCAACGTGCGCCGGTTCGACGCGCTCGGCGTGAAGACCGCCTTCACCGAGGTCGACGTGCGGATGCAGCTGCCCGCCGACGCGATCAAGGTAGCCGCACAGGCCGAGGGCTTCGCCACGATGCTGCGGGCCTGCCTGCTGGTCAAGCACTGCATCTCGTACACGGTCTGGGGCTTCACCGACAAGTACTCCTGGGTCCCGGGCGTCTTCTCCGGTGAGGGCTCGGCGACGCCGTTCGACGAGAACTACCAGCCGAAACCGGCCTACTACACGATCCGCGACACGCTGACGCTGGCCGGTCGCCGTTGACGAGTGGGCACGTGCCCACTACTTTGTGGGCACGTGCCCACTTCGCTTCCGGGAGGCTGTTGTGCCCGCGATCCACGAACAGCGACAGACCGCCGAGTCCTTCGGCGCGGAAGCTTCGCGTTACGACCGCGCCCGCCCCGGCTACCCGGCGGAGATGGTGTCGCGAATCGTGGCGGCCGGCCCGCGCCACGAGGCACCGGCTTCCGGGCCCGGGCCGGCCGCCACACGCATGGACGTCCTCGACGTCGGCTGCGGCACCGGCATCGCGGCTCGCCTGTTCCGCGACGCGGGCTGCCGGGTCCTCGGTGTCGACGTGGACGAGAGGATGGCCTCGACGGCGCGCGACTCGGGCATCGACTGCGAGGTGGCCAAGTTCGAGGAGTGGGACCCGGCCGGCCGCTCGTTCGACACGCTGATCGCCGCCCAGACCTGGCACTGGATCGACCCGGACGCGGGCGCGGGCAAGGCGGCGTCGGTGCTGCGCCCGGGCGGGCGGCTGGCGCTGTTCTGGAACGCTTTCGAGCCCCCGCCGGACATCCGCCGCGCGTTCGGCGAGGTGCAGAGCCGGGCCCTGCCGACGGCGCCGAACGCATGGGCCTTCGAGGGCTCCATCGCCGACGGGTACGCCCGGATGGTCGCCACCGCGGCCGCCGGGCTCGACCGGACGGAAGCGTTCGGCGCGGTCGAGGAGTGGCGCTACGAGTGGGACTTCACGTACTCGACCCAGGCTTGGCTCGACGTGCTGCCGACGTTCGGGGGCATGGGCTCGCGCGTGCCGCCCGACGTGCTGCGCGCGTTGCTCGACGGCTACGCCGAGGTGATCGACGCGGCCGGCGGCAGCTTCGTCATGCACTACACAACGGTCGTCGGCACGACGGTGCGCCGCCGGTAGGCCGCTCGTCCAGATCTTCCGCATCCGCGACGGCCGGATCGCGGCGCTCCGGGACTACCTCCGGCTCGCCCGGCTGGGGAGGCGCACCGGTGAGCGGGGGGCGAACACCGGTGCGCCTCTATCGGCCCGCGGTTCAGACCGCGGGGGCTGCCGGAGCCGCGGGCGTCTCGGGGACCGGGGAAACGGGCCTCGAGGCCGGCGCGTCGCCGTCCTCGTCGACCATCGTGGCCGGGTCGAACGGGTCGTCGCCGGACAGCACGGAGCGGGCCTTGTCGCGGTCGAACTCGCCGGTCCAGTTGCCGATCACGACGGTCGCGACCGCGTTGCCGGCGAAGTTGGTCAGCGCCCGCGCCTCGGACATGAACCGGTCGATGCCGACGATCAGTCCGACGCCGTCGACCAGCTCGGGCTGGTGGCTCTGCAGACCGCCGGCCAACGTGGCCAGCCCGGCCCCGGTCACCCCGGCCGCGCCCTTGGAGGCCACGATCATGAACAGCAGCAGGGAGATCTGCGCGCCCAGCGACAGCGGGCGGTCCAGGGCGTCGGCCACGAACAGCGACGCCATGGTCAGGTAGATCGCCGTACCGTCGAGGTTGAAAGAGTAGCCGGTCGGCACCGTGATGCCGACGACCGGCTTGCTCACGCCGAGGTGCTCCATCTTGGCGATCAGCGACGGGAGGGCCGAGTCGGACGACGAGGTCGACAGGATCAGCAGGAACTCGCGGGCGAGGTAGCGCAGCAGGCTGAACAGGTTGATCCGGGCGAACGTCCAGAGGATCGCGGCCAGCACCACGAACACGAAGATCGCGCAGGTGAGATAGAAGCCGAGCATCATCTGCAGCAGGCTCGTCAGGGCTTTCACCCCGCCGGCGCCGGTCACCGCGGCCATCGCGCCGAACGCCCCGATCGGGGCCAGCCAGAGGATCATCGACAGGATCTTGAAGACCAGCGTCTGGATCGACTGGATGCCGCGCAGGATCGGCTCGCCGCGCGGGCCGAGCGCCTGGATCGCGAAGCCGACCAGCAGCGCCACCAGCAGGGTCTGCAGCACCTGGCCCGAGGTCAGCGCGCTGAGCAGCGTCGCCGGGATCCAGCCGAGGATGTAGTCGTCGGTGCCCTCGGCGGCGCCGACCTGCTTGTGGCCGGCCGCCGCGACGTCCGGGGTCAGGTGCAGGCCGGAGCCGGGGTGGATGAGGTTGCCGACGATCAGGCCGATGATCAGCGCGACGGTCGACATCGTCAGGAAGTAGCCGAGCGCGAGGCCACCGACCTTGCCGACCTGGGCCGCCCGCCGGACCGAGCCGACACCGACCACGATGGTGCAGAAGATGATCGGGCTGATCATCATGCGGATGAGGTTGACGAAGCCGGTGCCGATCGGTTTCAAGTCGACGCCCAGAGCGGGGAAGGCAAGACCGACGAGGATGCCGGCCAGGACGGCGACAATGACGGCCAGATAGAGATAATGCGTGCGGTCCCGCCGGACTCGCGGGCTGGGGATTTCGGTGGCCATGCCGCAGACTGTGGCCTGGGTCTCACCTGGGGGGCACCATTGCGTTCATTCTGGTCACCGGGCTCGTTCCGGTCACCGGCCTCGTTCTGGTCACCGGGCTCGTTCAGGTCACCGGGCTCGTTCTGGTCACCGGCCGCAGGCCCCGCGGGCGGATGGAGCATCGCGCGGCAACTGTTCGTGCTGCAAGTACTCGTGGTCACCCTGCTCGTGGCCATCGGCACGGCCGGTGCGGTGCTGCTCGCCGGCAACGACGCCGAGCAGTCCGCGGTCGACCAGGTCACCGGCATCGCCGAGGCCTTCGCGCGCTCGCCGCTGGTCGTCCAGGCGATCGGCACGGCCGATCCGACGGTCACGCTTCAGCCGTACGCCGAAGCCACCCGCGTCGCCACGCACACCGACTTCATCGTGGTCATGGCCCCCGACCGCACCCGCTGGACCCATCCGACCACGGCCCTGATCGGCCGGCCGTTCGTCGGCACGGTCGACGCGGCCCTGCACGGCGGCCGGGTCGTCGAGACGCACGCGGGCAGCCTGGGCGAATCCGTGCGGACCGTCGTGCCGGTGCGGAACGCGACGGGCACGGTGATCGGCCTGGTCTCGGTCGGCATCACCACCAGCGCGATCAAGGAGAAGCTGTGGCACCGCGCCCCGGCCGTACTCCTCCCGGCCGGGCTCGGCCTGCTGCTCGCGGCGGCCGGGTCGTGGCTGCTCAACCGCCGGCTGCGCCGCCAGACCCACGGCCTCGGCCCGGCCGAGATGACCCGGATGTACGAGTACCACGACGCCGTCCTCCACTCCGTACGGGAGGGCCTGGTCGTGGCCGACCGCGACGGCCACATCACGCTGATCAACGACGAGGGCCGGCGTCTTCTCGGGACGACCGGCACGGAACTGCCGCCGGAGATCGCCGCGCTGCTCGACTCCCGTACGTCAGTGGCGGACGAGCCGGTCCTGGCCGGCGACCGTCTGCTGGTCGCCAACCAGCGCGTCATCCGGTTCGAGGACAAGGTGATCGGAACCGTGCTCACCGTGCGCGACCACACCGAGCTGCGGGCGCTGACCGGCGAACTCGACTCGGTGCGCGGCCTCACCGAGGCGCTGCGCTCGCAGGCCCACGAGGCGGCCAACCGGCTGCACACCGTGCTGACCATGGTGGAGCTGGGCCGCACCGAGGAGGCGGTCGAGCTGGCCACCGCCGAACTGGCCTACGCCCAGCAGCTCACCGACCAGGTCGTCGGCTCGGTCGGCGAACCGGCGCTGGCCGCCCTGCTGCTCGGCAAGTCGGCCCAGGCCGGCGAGCACGGCGTGCAACTGGCGGTCGACGACGCCTCCCACATCGCCGGCGGCACGCTGCCCGGCCGCGACCTGCTCACCGTGGTCGGCAACCTGGTCGACAACGCGTTGGAGGCGGTCGTGACCACATCGTCGCCGCGGCGCGTGGAGGTTCTGGTGCTCGAGGAGGACGGCGAGGTGCTGGTCCGGGTCAGCGACACCGGGCCCGGCCTCGCCGACGCATCGCTGGCGTTCCGCCGCGGCTGGTCGACCAAGGCCGAGGGGCGCGGCCTCGGCCTCGCCCTCGTGCGGCAGGTCGCTCGCCGCTACGGCGGCGGCTGCGAGGTCGGCACGGCCGACGGCGGCGGCGCGGTGGTCACGGTCCGATTGCCGGTGCCGGCATGAGTTCCCCTTCCGGCGTACGCGTCCTGGTCGTCGACGACGAGCCGCTGATCGCCGAGGCGCACGCGGCCTACACCGCCAAGGTGACCGGCTTCCAGGTCGCCGCCACCGCCCACACCGCGCAGGAGGCGATGGCCGCCCTCCGCGCCGCCCCGGTCGACCTGGTACTGCTCGACCTGAACCTGCCCGACCGCAACGGCCTCGACCTCTGCCGCGCCCTGCGGGCCTCGGGCAGCGGCATCGACGTGCTGGTGGTGAGCTCGGCCCGCGACCTGGCCTCGGTCCGCGCCGCGGTCTCGCTGGGCGTGACCCACTACCTGCTGAAGCCGTTCACCTTCGCCACGTTCCGCGAGAAGCTGCTGGGCTACGCCCGCTACCGGGCCCAGATGCTGGCCACGGAAGAGGTCGGTGCTCAGCACGAGATCGACCGCGCCCTGGCCGTCCTGCGCGGCGCCCCGCAGGACTCGCTGCCCAAGGGCCTGGACGCGACCACGTTCGACCTGGTCCTGGGCGCGCTCCGGGAGGCGGCGGCCGGCGCCGGCCTGTCGGCGAACGAGATGGCCGCTCGGATAGGCGCCTCACGGGTCACCGCACGGCGCTACCTGGAGCACCTCGCCGACACCGGCCAGGTCCTCCGCAGCCCGCGTTACGGCAGCCCGGGGCGCCCCGAGGTCGAATACCGCCGGGTCTGATTTTCACGTTCCTTTGCTGCGGAGGTCGCTCCGGCGAGCTGCTGACGGGGCCGCACGGTGTCGCCGACCCTTGTCACCGCCGTCAACGTGCCGGCGGCCGGCGGTTCCTCGCCGCCCATGGTGGGTCAGCGGCCTACCGGCTCGACGACCAGCGTGCCGGCGGTCGCGTCGAGCACCGCCGGGACGCCCAGGCCGACCGCCACCTGCTGGTCGCCGTGGCCGATCGGGAGGCCGCCCAGGATCGGCACGCCCAACGGCGTCAGGCGCTCGGCCAGAACCTCGACGACGCTGGGCTGCCGGACGTCGGCGGTGCCGCAGTCGGTGAACTGGCCGACCGCCACGCCGGCCACGCCACCGAGCCAGCCGGCGCGGGTCAGCTGGACCAGGTAGCGGTCGATCTCGTACGGCTCCTCGTGCACGTCCTCGAGGAGCAGGATCGCGCCGCGCAGGTCGGGGCGGAACTGCGTGCCCACTGAGGTGGCGAGCAGGGTCAGGTTGCCGCCCAGGAGCACGCCCTCCGCGCGGCCGGAAACGCGCAGACCTCGCGTACCGTCCTCGTCGGCCGCGGTGACCGTGACCGGCTCGCCGGACATCAGGGCGTGGCGGGCCGCCGTCGCGGTCAGCGACGCGGCGCCCCGGTCGAACTGGGTGACCGTCGGACCGTGCACAGTGGGCAGGCCCGCGCCGGCCCAGAGCGCCAGGTGCAGCGCCGTGACGTCGGAGAAGCCGAGCACCAGCTTCGGATCGTCGTGGGCGGCCGTCAGATCGATCTGGTCGGCGATGCGCTGGGCGCCATAACCACCGCGCAGGCAGAGCACGCCGCGCACCTCCGGCGAGCGCAACGCGTCGTTGAAGTCGGCCAGCCGCTGCTCGTCGGTCCCGGACAGGTAGGTGTGGCGGCCGAGAGCGTGCTTGCCCAGGCGAATCCCCAGGCCCCAGCCGGTGAGCACGTCGACCGCCGCCTGCGCCCGCTCCGGCGGCACCCAGCCGGACGGCGCGACCAACGCGACCAGGTCGCCTTCGCTGAGCCGACGGGGACGGCGAGGGGGACGGTCGATCACGGCGCGAACAGTACTCGTCCCTTCGGCCGATGCCCCATGTCCACCTTTTCGTACCCGGTGAGGCTGGTCGCGGCCGGCCGCGCGACGACGCCGTCCAGCGGATCCACGACCGCGACGGTAGCCCGGGGGCGCCGGCGCCGCACTTCGGTCTCCTCGGCGTTTCGCCGTCAGATCGGACGTTTCCCGGGATACGGTCTGGGCGTTTCGTCCCGTTCCGACTGGGCGTTTCGTCCCGTTCCGAAGAGCGCAGGCAGGCCGTGAACAGCTTCAGCCGTCGCACGTTCGTCCTCGGTCTCGCCGGGACCGCCCTCGTTCCCCGGAGCTACGCCGACCCGTTCCGGCTCGGCATCGCCTCGGGCGATCCCGCCCCCGACAGCGTCGTCCTCTGGACCCGCCTCGCCCCGTCCCCGCTCGACGCCGACGGCCAGGGCGGCATGCCGGACGCCGACATCCCGGTCGACTGGCAGATCGCCACCACGTCGTCGTTCGGCAAGGTGGTCGGTTCGGGCACGGTTCAGGCGCGGTACGCCGACGCGCACACCGTGCACGTCGTCGCGAACGGCCTGCGCCCGGACGCCGAATACTTCTACCGCTTCCGCGCCCGCGGCCACGTCTCGCCGACCGGCCGTACGCTCACCACGCCCGCCTTCGACGCTCCCGGCCGCGATCTCACGATGCTCTTCGCCTGCTGCTCCAACCTGGAGTCCGGCTTCTTCACGGCGTACCGCCGGATGGCCGAGGAGCACGCCGACCTCATCCTGCACGTCGGCGACTACATCTACGAGGGCGCGGCCAAGCCCGGCAACGTACGCGTCCACCTCGGCCCGGAGATCCTCACCCTGCCGGACTACCGCCGCCGGTACGGCCAGTACAAGATGGACCCCGACCTGCAGGCCGCCCACGCCAGCGCCCCCTGGGTCGTGGTGCCGGACGACCACGACGTCGAGGACGACTACGCCGGCATCTACCGTTTCGACGACGTCCCGCCGCTCACTCCGGACCAGTGGGTGACCCGCCGGACAGCGGCCTACCGCGCCTATTACGAGCACCTGCCGCTGCGCCCGTCCTCGGCCCCGATCGGCAACAGCGTCCAGCTCTATCGCCGCCTGTACTGGGGCCGGCTCGCCACCTTCCACATGCTCGACACCCGCCAGTTCCGCAGCCGCCTGGCCTGCGGCGGCGGCTGGAAGGTCTGCCCCGAGGCCGACCAAGCCGCCCGCAGCATCACCGGTGCCGCCCAGGAGGCGTGGCTGCTGGACGGCTTCGCCCAGCACCACGGCACCTGGGACATCCTCGGCCAGCAGGTCTTCTTCGCCGGCCGCCTCGACCCCACCGGCGTCGGCAACATGGACTCGTGGGACGGCTACCGAGCCTCCCGATCCCGCATCCAGCGGGGCTGGCAGGACCGGCACGTCCGCAACCCGGTGGTCCTGACCGGCGACATCCACATGGCCTGGGCCAACGACCTCAAGGCCGACTACCGGGACGAGGGCTCGGCCACCATCGGCACCGAACTGATCTGCACCTCGCTCACCTCCCGCGGCGACGGCACCCCCGACACGACCGTTCCCGGCCAGGCCACCAACCCGCATCTTCGCTTCTACTCCGACCGCCGCGGCTACTGCCGCACCCGCATCACCCCATGCCAACTGACGGTCGACTTCCGGGCCCTGGACTTCGTCAAACTCCCCGGCGCCCCCGCCACCACCCTCCGGTCCTTCGCCGTCCGCGACGGCCGTCCGGGCCTGCAGCCGCTCTGAACCGCGCTGTGCGCCGTCGAAGCCGCCACCTTCGACGGCGGCGAAGGAGTACCGGCAGGAAACCGGCCCACCGAGGTCAGCGGGTGAACAGGATCTTGCTCGCACGGCCCGAGTGGGCCAGGGCGTCCCGGTAGTCCGCCAGCTGATAGGTCCCGGCTACCGGAGTGCCGAGCGTCCCGTCGGCCAGCAGGGCGGCCAGCGAGGTGTAGACGGAGACGAGACGGTCCCGCGGCGTCAACTCCAGCCACCGCAGGATGAAGAAGGACCGCAGCGAGATGCCCCGGTAGATCAGGTCGGCCAGCGGGACGACGGGCGGCTGGCCGGTCACCGCGGAGTACGTGACCACGGTGCCGCCGTCGGCGATCGCCGGGACGACCGCGGACAGGTCGGGCGAACCGCCGTCGAAGAAGGCGCGGAGGCGCGACGAGCCCAGCGCGGCCGGCACGTCGCCGTCGCCGATGACCACCACGTCGGCGTCGACCGACTCGGCCGCCGACTCGCTGCGGACCAGCGCCAGGACCTTGATCCCGGACCTCCGGGCCAGGGCGATCACCGCGCGACCGACCGCCGAGTTGGCCAGCCCCACGCCGATCCAGTCGCCCGGCGACAGGGACACGTAGTCGTTGAGCAGCGCGTACGCCGTTGCCGGGTTGACCGGAAGCATGGCCAGCTGCCGCGGGTCGCCCGAGACCGGAATGACGCCGGTGGCCGGAACCACCACTTCGTCCGCCCACGAGCCGTGGGTGAACGTGGGCAGGATGATGACCTGCTGCCCGACCAGCGACTGGTCGGCGGACGAGCCGGCGGCGACCACCCGGCCTGCCCCTTCCCCGCCGAGCGGGGCCGGCACCTGCGGGTAGACACCGAACCAGCCCTGCATGAAGAGGTGGTCGGCCGGGTTGATCGGGGCGGCGTCGACGGCCACGCGGACGTCGCCGGGGCCGAGGGTCAGGTCGTAGTCCTTTTCGAGGACCGGTTCGCCACCTACGGCGGGAAGGATCAGACGGCTCACGGTGAGCTCCTTTCGGCGATCACCAGACTAAGACGATCGGTCGTCTTTGCAAGGCCGTGACGACGCGACGAACACCACAGAGACGGTCGGTCATTTTGAGCGGTAGCATCGCGGGATGGCACAGCGCAGTCTTCGCGACGCCCTGCTCGGGGCCGCCGCGGCCGAGTTTCATGAGAAGGGCTACTCCGCGACCGGCGTCGCCGCCATCGCCGGACGGGCCGGGGCCCCCAAGGGGTCCTTCTACAACCACTTCCCCAGCAAGGACGCGCTCGGCGTGCTGATCGTCGAGCAGTACGCACAGACCCGCGGCACCGAGATCTTGCTCGACCCGGAGTCCGAGCCGCTCGACGCGCTCAGGAAGCACTTCGAATACCTGCGCGGCGACCTGGCCAAGGACGACTACGCGCGGGGCTGCCTGCTCGGCAACTTCGCGGCCGAGGTCGCCCGCAGCGGCACGCACGTCGACACCGCGGTGCGCGACTCGCTGACCGGTTGGCTGGGCGCCATCGCGGTTCCCGTACGCCGGCTGGGCGAGCAGGGCCGCCTGCCCGGCGGCGCGGAGCCCGACGAGGTGGCCCGTGCCCTCGGCAGCGCCTGGGAGGGCGCCGCCCTGCTGGCCAAGGCCACCGGCAACGCCCAGCCGATCGAGGACTTCTTCGCGGTGACCTTCCCGCGGACGCTCGGCCTTGCGGCGGACGCTCGCTGAACGCGAAGACTCCCCCGCGGGCGGCCCGTGAATCAGCCGCCCGCAGGGGAGTCATTGATCAGGCCCAGAACATCAAGGCCAGAACTTCAGGGCCAGAGGATCAGGGCCAGAGGATCACCCGGAATTCTCGCCGCCGGCCGTGATCGAACCGCAACCACCGACCGGCGGCGACCGCCTCGCGACCTGGCTGGCGCAGCGGGAGCGGGCCTTCCCGCGCTGGCTCGCCGACTACGCCGACCTCTACAACGCCGACCGCGACGCGAGCACCCGCCCGTTCATGGCGGTGCGGCTCACGACCGATCCGGACGACCTCGTCCCGATGCGCCGGATGTACGACATCTTCCGCTGACGCCGCCGACTTGCCATCGCCGGTCGGCGGGGCTACAACAGTGCCGGTGTCCAACGAGGTCCGGTCGGTGGCTCGCGCGCTCGACATCCTGAGCGCGTTCAGCCCAGCGCATCCCCGGCTGCACCTGTCCGAGCTGGCCGACGCGGTCGGGTTGCCCCGGCCCAGCGTGCGCCGGCTCGCGGTGACCCTGATCGAGCGCGGCTTCCTGCGCCAGGCCGCCGACGGCACCTATCTGCTCGGCCCGCGCCTGCTCGAGCTGGGCGGCGTGGTCGCCGAGGGT
>DASWRZ010000246.1:0-7166 GCA_036402935.1 Actinoplanes sp. | reverse complement strand
GCCGCGGTGGTGCACGACGCGCTGCGGCGCGTGGCGCCGAGCGTCAGCCTCTATGTGAACGACTACAACACGGCGGCCCGGCGGGTTTACGCCAAATGCGGCTTCGTCTCCGCCGGGTCATTTGCGACCGTGCTGTTCTAGTGGCCCCTGCTGTTCTAGTGGCCCCTGCTGTTCTAGTGGACCGTCACCTGCGGGCCGGGGAGCAGCTCGCGCAGCTCGTCGGGCAGGTCGGCGCCCATCTCGTCGGCCAGCCGGAGCGCCTCCTCGATCAGCGTCTCGACGATGATCGACTCGGGAACCGTCTTGACGACCTGGCCCCTGACGAAGATCTGGCCCTTGCCGTTGCCGGACGCGACGCCCAGGTCGGCCTCGCGAGCCTCGCCGGGCCCGTTCACCACGCAGCCCATGACGGCCACGCGCAGCGGCACCGGTAGGCCCTCGAGCCCGGCGGTGACCTGCTCGGCGAGCGTGTAGACATCGACCTGGGCCCGGCCGCAGGACGGGCAGGAGACGATCTCGAGGCCGCGCTCGCGCAGGCCGAGCGACTCGAGGATCGCGTTGCCGACCTTGACCTCCTCGACCGGCGGGGCCGAGAGCGAGACCCGGATCGTGTCGCCGATGCCCTCGGCGAGCAGCGCGCCGAACGCGGTCGCGGACTTGATCGTGCCCTGGAAGGACGGGCCGGCCTCGGTGACGCCGAGGTGCAGCGGGTAGTCGCACTGCTCGGCCAGCTGGCGGTACGCCCGGATCATGACCACCGGGTCGTTGTGCTTCACCGAGATCTTGATGTCGCGGAAGCCGTGCTCCTCGAACAGCGAGCACTCCCACAGGGCCGACTCGACCAACGCCTCGGCGGTGGCCTTGCCGTACTTCTCGAGCAGCCGCTTGTCGAGCGAGCCCGCGTTGACGCCGATGCGGATCGGGGTGCCGGTCTCGGTCGCCCGCCGGGCGATCTCCTTGACCTGGTCGTCGAACTTGCGGATGTTGCCCGGGTTGACCCGGACCGCGGCGCACCCGGCGTCGATCGCGGCGAACACGTACTTCGGCTGGAAGTGAATGTCGGCGATGACCGGGATCTGGGACTTCTTGGCGATCGCGGGCAGCGCCTCGACATCGTCCTGGGAGGGGACCGCGACCCGGACGATCTGACAGCCGGAGGCGGTCAGTTCGGCGATCTGCTGGAGGGTGGCGTTGACGTCGGCGGTGAGGGTGGTGGTCATCGACTGCACGCTGACCGGGGCACCGCCACCGACCAGCACTCCGCCGACGTTGATCTGACGGCTGTGGCGGCGAGGGGCGAGCGGCGGCGGGGGTACGGCCGGCATTCCGAGGCTGACTGCGGTCACTTCACATCACCTGTCAGAAGAGCTTGATCGGGTTGACGATGTCGGCGGTGACCGTGAGCACGGTGAAAGCGCCGCCGATGAGGATCACTGCGTAGGTGAGAGGCATCAGCTTGTAGTAGTCGACCCGGCCGGGGTCGGGCTTCCGCCTTCGAGCATAGATCCACGACCTTGCTCTTTCGTACCAGGCGATCGCAATGTGACCACCGTCCACCGGCAGCAGCGGCAGCAGGTTGAAGATGCCGATGAAGACGTTGAGCGCGATGAACACGCTGAGGAACACTTCGGGAACACCGTGTTGCAGCGCCTCGCCGCCGATGCGGCTGGCCCCGACCACGCTGATCGGGGTGTCCGGGTCGCGTTGGCCGCCGGTGATCGAGTGCAGCAGAGCCGGGACGCGCTGGGGAACACGGCCGATCGCGGTGAAGGTGTTCTTCACCAGGTACCACGCGTAGTCGCCGGTCGCCGGGATCGCGCTGACCGCGTTGTATTTGATGGTCGCCGGAACCGCTTTGTTGTCCCACGCCACACCGGCCACCGCGACCTGGCTCACCGCGCCGTTCGGGTTGTCGACCGGCGGGCGCTGGGCGCTCTTGAGGTCGACCTGCACGGTCTGGGAGGCGCCGTCGCGGGTGAAGGTGAAGACGGTCGGGCCCGGCTTCTGCGCACGGATGGCGTTGGTCAGCTGCTCGAACGTGGACACCGGGGTGGCGCCCACCTTGGTGATCACGTCACCGGTCTGCAGGCCGGCCGCCTTGGCCGGGGCGGCCACGCCGGAGCCCTGGCCGACCGTGCAGGCGGCGACGTTGGTCAGCTGCACGCAGTCGCTGACCTGGATCTGGGCCGACTCCTGGGCCGCGGTCTGCGGGTAGTCGAGGTTTTGCAGGCCGATCGTCATCGCCGCGATCCAGGTGGCGACGATGGCCAGCAGGAAGTGGGTGAACGAGCCGGCGCCCATCACGATCGTGCGTTTCCAGACCGGGAACCGCCACATCGCGCGGGGTTCGTCCGCCGGGTCGACGTCGTCGTCCTGCGGCGTCATGCCGACGATCTTGCAGAAGCCGCCGAGCGGGATGGCCTTCAGCCCGTACTCGGTCTCGCCGACGTGGAACGAGAAGATCGTCGGCCCGAAACCGACGAAGTAACGGGTCACCTTCATCCCGAACCGCTTCGCGGTGATCATGTGACCCAGTTCGTGCAGGCTCACCGAGACGAGGATGCAGGCCGCGAAAGCCGCCACACCCACCCAGTACAACAGCATCAGGCTCCGATCATCCGTCGTGCCTGGGCACGAGCCCACGCCTCCGCGGCAAGCACGTCGTCGACGGTACCCGGTTCGGCAAAGCCGGGGGCCGCCGCGAGCACCCGCTCCAGGGTGTCGACGATGCCCAGAAAAGGTAGCCGACCGGACACGAAGGCTGCCACGCACTCCTCGTTCGCCGCGTTGTAGATCGCCGGTTGGCAGGCCCCGGCCCTACCCGCCTGCTTGGCCAGGCCCACGGCCGGGAACGCCTCGTCGTCGAGCGGGCGCAGCTCCCAGTTGTGCGCCTCCCGCCAGTCGACCCCTTTCGCGGCGGCCGGCACCCGCTCCGGCCACGCCAGCGCCAGCGCGATCGGCAGCCGCATGTCGGGCGGGCTGGCCTGGGCCAGCGACGAGCCGTCGGCGAACTCGACCAGCGAGTGCAGCACCGACTGCGGGTGCACCATCACCTCGATGTCGTCGTAGGCCACCCCGAACAGCTCGTGCGCCTCGATCACCTCGAGACCCTTGTTCACCATCGTGGCCGAGTTGATCGTGACGACCGGGCCCATGTCCCAGGTCGGATGCTTGAGCGCGTCCTCGACTCGCACATCGGCCAGCTCTTCCCGGCGCCGCCCGCGGAACGCCCCGCCGCTCGCGGTCAGGATCAGCCGGCGCACCTCCTCGCGGGCACCCCCGCGCAGGCACTGGGCGAGCGCCGAGTGCTCGGAGTCGACCGGCACGATCTGGCCCGGCTTGGCCGCGCGGCGCACCAACGGGCCGCCGGCGACCAGTGACTCCTTGTTGGCCAGCGCGAGGATGCGGCCGGCCTCGAGGGCGGCCAGGGTCGGCGCCAGGCCGAGGCTGCCGACCACGCCGTTGAGCACGACGTCGCACGGCACCTGGGCCAGCTCGGTCATCGCACCCGGGCCGGCCACGATCCGCGGGATCTTGAAGTCGCCGGTGGCGTAACCGCGCTTCTGCGCCACGCCGTAGAAGGCGAGCTGCAGATCCTGCACGGTCGACGCGTGGGCCACGCCGACCACATCGACGCCGAGCTCGAGGGCCTGAGCCGCGAGCAGCTCCACGTTGCCGCCGCCGGCGCCCAGGGCCACCACCCGGAACCGGTCGGGGTTGCGCCGCACGATGTCGATGGCCTGAGTTCCGATGGATCCGGTCGAGCCGAGCAGAACGAGGTCGCGCATGGCGCCCATCTTCCCGCTAACTGGGTATGGCTAGGCCATGTGGGGGTGGCTGAAGCCGTTACGCGGCCTCTGGCTGTACGTGTTCCATGTCATCGTGCTCGCCGGATACTCCGCCACACTGGCCGCTAGCGGCTACCTACGTAACCGGCGGGCGCTTTCACCGGCGTAACGCCTCAGCAACACTCGCTACGCTTAGTCGCCATGAAGCGCGACCTCCCCTCCACCGCCGACGTGGTGATCATCGGAGCCGGTCACAACGGTCTGGTCTCCGCGGTACTGCTCGCCCGGGCCGGGCTCGACGTCGTCGTACTCGAGGCCGCCGACGTGCTCGGCGGCGCCACCCGCACCGAGCATCCCTTCCCCCGCGTGCCCGGCCTCGGCCAGTCCACCGGGTCCTACCTGCTCGGCCTGATGCCGCCCGAGCTGCTGCGCACGCTCGACGTCGACATCCCGCTGCTGCGCCGCGACCCGCACTACTTCCTGCCCACGCCCGGTCCGGCCGGCTCGCCCTACCTGCTGTTCGGGCGCGACCGCGAGGCCACCCGGGCGCAGATGGAACGCTTCTTCGACCCCCGCGACATCGCCGCCGAGGAGGCCCTGGCGATCGAGATCGGCGCGCTGCGGGCCGACCTCGCGCCGGCCTGGCTGGAGGAGCCGGGCACGGTCGAGGAGATCGCCGACCGGCACATCCGGCCGGTGCTGCAGAGCACCTTCATCGATCTCGTACGCGGTTCGGTCGTCGACTACCTGTCCCGCTTCGGCTTCAAGAGCGAACTGCTGACCAGCATGTACGCGGTGACCGACGGCCTGAGCGGGCTCAACGCGGGCCCCGACGACCCGGGCACCGGGCACAACTTCCTCGTGCACAACATGTGCCGGCTGCCCGGCGCCGACGGCACCTGGATGATCGCCCGCGGTGGGATGGGCACGGTTTCCCGCACGTTCGCCGCCGCGGCCCAGGCGGCGGGCGCCCGGCTGTTCACCTCGTCACCGGTCTCCGCCGTCACGGTCGACGGCGGCGCGGCGAGCGGGGTCGTGCTGGCCGACGGCCGTTCCATCGGCGCTCGGGTCGTGCTGGGCAGCTGCGACCCCTATCAGCTGATGTCGCTGGTGCCTTCCGGCGCGCTGCCGGTTTCCTTGACCGACCGGATGGCCGCCGTGCGCCGCA
Organism: Actinoplanes sp.; assembly: GCA_036402935.1. Taxonomy (GTDB): domain Bacteria; phylum Actinomycetota; class Actinomycetes; order Mycobacteriales; family Micromonosporaceae; genus Actinoplanes. The sequence goes on along the minus strand of DASWRZ010000246.1, from coordinate 2,210 downwards.
CCGGCACGACGCTGAAGGTCAACCTGGCGCTGCGTGACCTGCCGCGGTTCTCGTGCCTGCCCTCCGGGGCGCCGTCTCCGTTCGGCTCCACGATCCACCTGCTGCCGGGCTCGGCCGGACTGGCGGGGGCCTCCACGGAGTCCCCGATCGCCGCGCTGCGGGCGATGTGGGACGACGTCCAGGCCGGCCGGCTGCCGGCCGAGCCGACCATCGAGTGGTACGTGCATACGACGGTCGACCCATCGCTGCGGGACGAGGCCGGGCACCACTCGTCGGCCCTGTTCGTCCAGTCGGTGCCGTACTCGCTCGCCGACACGACTTGGGATGCCGCGCTGCCCGGCTACGTCACGCAGTTGCTCGCCATCTGCGACCGCTATGCGCCGGGCACGTCCGACCTGGTCGCCGACATGATGCCGCTCACCCCGCCGGGCATCGAGGAGCACTTCGGCATCACCGGTGGCCACATCCACCACGTCGACAACACGGTCGCCTTCAATGAGCGGATGCCTTACTTCACCGGGCTGGACGGCCTCTACGCGGGCTCGGCCGGCGCCCACCCCGCCGGCAGCGTCATCGGCGCGGCCGGCCACAACGCGGCCCGCCGCATCCTCGAGGACCTGGGGGTCTGACCACCTACGCAGGTCGCCCGGGCGGGGTGAGCGGTCTGGGCGCGCCAGCGCCCTGCTCGCCCCGGCCGGGCCTTCGGCGTGAGCGACGGTCTGCAACCCCCCACCCAGCTACGACGCCGGATTTTGACCGGTCTTCTCGGCCCTGATCTTGTGGCCGACGCTGGTCAGGCACCGGCCGGTCGGCAGGTCGAACTTCCAGCCGTGCAGCTGGCAGGTCAGCACATTGCCGTCGACGATGCCAAAGCGGCTGAGGTCCGCCTTGAGGTGGGGGCAGCGCCGCTGCACCGTCCAGTCGCCGAGCTCGGTGTCTTCGGCGTCGACGGTGCGTTCGTGCTCGTCGTACCAGCCCTCGGCGTACTGCAACCGCTCCTCGGAGAGGCACTTGAAGAACGCGTACACGAACTCGTTGTACTGCCCGATGCGGGCGGCCGAGAAGCGGCAGGACAGGAACAGCGAGTTGACCCAGTCGCCCTCGTCGATGTGGATCAGGTGCTCGATGAGGGCACGGCCGGTCTTGAAGCGGTAGCGGACCTTCTCGTCGGCGTAGGGCCGGACCTGCTTGCCGGGGAAGTCGACGACGATCGACTCGACGACTTCGCCGTCCGGGCCGTCGCTGTCGGTGAGGTCGAAGCGGACCGGGCCGCCGACGCCCTTGGCCAGGTAGATCGACTCTTCGAGCAGCGGCTCGATGCGCTTCTTGAGCTCGCCCAGCACGTCGATCTCGGGGTGCCGCCAGGACGCCTTCTCGGCCGTGATGACCGGGGCCTTGCGCTCCCGCATCTCTTGCAGGTGCTGGGCCTTGCCGGCGAAGAACTCGTCGACCGGCATCGGGTGCGTCGTGATCGCCTCGGGAACCGACAGGTCGGTTTCCGAGCCGGGCAGCAGGACGATCCCGTTGGTGCCGCCGACCTTGGCGTATTCCGCCAGGAAGACCGACTGGTCGGGAAAGATGTTGCCCTCGTCGCCGAAGATGTCGTTGAACTGCCACAACGTGTCGTCGAGGAAGCACGGCGGGCCGGCGATCGGGAAGACGTGGTCGGCCTTCAGGTCGTCGATGTAGCGCCAGGTGCGGTCGAACTGCCGGTCACGCTTCTGCTTGCCGAACGCCGTCTTGGCCGCCTGCGGCAGCTCGTAGACCATCGGATACCAGATCGCGCCGGAGAACTGCAGCATGTGCGCGTGCACGTGGCCCAGCTCGGCAATCAGGCTCAAGTCGGTAGGGCGGGCGTCGTTCTGGTTCAGCACGCGTACGCCGTCGTGCTCCACCCACAGCGACGAGTCGCCGATCGGCCCGTCGGTGGGGCTGATCAGCGCCTGGATCATGATCTTCAGACCGCCGTCGAGCTCATGCACCTCGTTCGACCGGGTCTTCAGGAACTTGGTGAAGCCCAGCTCGCGCAGCTCGTCCTCGAGCTGGCTGGTCGGGTACTCCGGCAGCAGGACGGTCGCCTTCTTGGTGACGAACCGCTTCAGGTGCTCGGCGTCGAAGTGGTCGCGGTGCAGGTGGGAGACGTACAGGTAGTCGACGTCGCCGAGGGTGTCCCAGTCGAGCAGCGAATTGTCCGGGAACGGGAACCACGA
>DASWRZ010000245.1:0-11156 GCA_036402935.1 Actinoplanes sp. | reverse complement strand
GGACACGGCGGGCAGCGTGGCCGCTCTGGACCTGAACTTCGAGCCCGAGCTCGACCGCCGGTAGCCTTACTTCGCGGTCCGGCGCCCGAACAAGCCGCGGCGCTGGACCGGCACTTCCGGCTCCGGTTCCTCCTCGTCCTCCTCGTCGTCCGGAAGACTCTCGATCAGCTCGTAGAGCAGGTTCTGCACCTCCTGGGCGCGGGGCACGGCGGCCAGCACCACGGGCTCGTCGCCGATCGAGTCGACGGTCAGCGTGCCGGCGCCGGTCAGCCGGTCGAGCAGGGACTGACTCAGGGCGTGATCGTTGATCCGGTCGAGTGGCAGGTCGCGCCGCTCCCGGGCGATCACCCCGTCCTGCAGGACGATGCGCCCGTCCGTCACCACGTAGTGGGTGCAGCGCCATGCGGCGAGCGGGCGTACGGCGTACCGGATGGCGTAATAAAGCATGATCAGCGCGACCACGCCGAAGGCCAGCAGGCCACCGTCGTTCTGCGGAAGCATCACCCAGGCGACGATCATGACGGCCAGCGCCGTCAGCAGGAGCAACGCCGGGCCGACCGCGACCCTCCAGTGCGGATGGAGGTGGAGGACCAGCTCCTCCTCGTCGGCCAGCACATCGTCGGGGAACGCCACGCGGTCAGCGTACGTGCAGGACGTCACCCGCCGAGACGTGATGGTCACCGCCGTCAGCCGTACGGACCACCAACTGCCCGTCCGGGTCGACCGCGATGGCGCGGCCGATCAGCTCGCCGCCGCCCGGCAGCAGCACGTGGACGTCCTGGCCGATCGTCGAGCAGCCCCGCCGGTACGCCGCGAGCAGCCCGCACAACTCGGCGTCGCCGTCGGCCTCGCGCCAGCCCTGATACCAGTCGGCGATGCCGCGCAGCAGGGCCCGCAGCAACGGTTCGCGGTCGACCTGCGACGCTCCGGCGACCCGCAGCGAGGTGGCGGGCAGGCCGGTCGTCTCCGGCAACTCGTCGGCCCGGGTGCTGACGTTGAGTCCGATCCCGACGACGACCGCGTCACCGGCCATCTCGGCCAGGATGCCGGCGCCCTTGCCCTCGTGACGCTGCGCGTCCTTGATCAGCAGGTCGTTGGGCCACTTCAGGGTGGCATCGACCTCGGCGACCCGCTGCACGGCCTCGCGCAGCGCGACCCCGGCCAGCAGGGGCAGCCAGCTGAAGGCGGCCGCGGGCGCGGGCGCCCAGTCCTTCGCCGCGTCGGGCCGGCCGGGACGCAACAGCACGCTCAGGGTGAGTCCGGCCCGCGGCGGTGACGTCCACTGGCGGTCACGGCGACCCCGGCCGGCCGACTGCTGCTCGGCCACCACGACCAGACCCTCGGGCTCCCCGCGGTGTGCGGCGGCGATCGCGTCGGCGTTCGTCGAACCGGTCACGGCCCGGATGTCCAGCCGCGACCAGAACTCGCCCGGGGCGAACAGAGCGCGGGTCAGGGCCCGCGCGGAGAGCGGCGGGCGGTCGAGGTCGGAGTACGGGGAAGCCATCCGCCGAGCTTAGTGCGGGGGATCCGCGGCGTGACGGCTCACGTAGACGTTGTCCGGGCTGGTGGCGGGGCGGGGACGGGGACGAGGGCGGCGACGCTCGGGTTCGCCGGTCGGCGCGCGGAAGCGCTGGTCGGCCTCTTCGGGGCGGGCTCGCCGGGGCTCGTTCTCGAGGAACCGGTTGTCGGCCGGCTTGGTGTCGCGACCGGCCCATGAGTGGGGAAGGCGGACGCGGCGCTCGTCCGGCTCGCCGTGGTTCTTCTTCGGCCGGCGGCGCTCGCCGGGCAGGGGCGGCCAGGTCGGGACGAGCTCGGTCGGTTCGCCGGCTACCGGGGTGAGGTCGAAACCGGTGGCCGGCTCGTAGTCGGGCACCGCCGGGAGACGCTCGACCTGCGTCGGCCAACCGTAGCCGCGGGCCGACGGCTCCGGGTCCTCCTCGGGCAGGTCGAGGTTCTCCATCGGGACGGGGGTCCAGTATTCGCCGGACGGCGACTCGGCCGGGTCGTCGTGGTACTCGGGACGGATCCAGCCGTCGACCCGACTGCCGTAGGCGGGGTCGGAGCGGTCCACCCGGCGTACGGAAATCGGGCGTGACTCCTCCTCCCTCGCAGTGACCAGCTCCGGCTCGACTGGAGCCGTCCGGCTGGACGCAATGATGCCGGCGGGTTCCTCCGGCACTTCGATCTCGTCCTCGTCGGCCAGGCCGATCGAGGCGAGCCCGCCCGGGAGATCGTCGTGGTGGCTCGCGTGGCGACGACTCTGTCTCGGGGTGTCGGGTCGCGGGGTGTCGGGTCGCGGGGTGTCCGGGCGCCGGATCTCCGGCTGGTCGAGCTCGGCCCAGGAAGCACGCCGCGCCGCCGGCGGAGTGCGGTTCTCGAGCCGCTTCGGGCGGCTTTCGAGGCGTTTCGGGCGGGACTCCGGGGGCTTGGCCCGCCCGAACAGGACCGAGCGGAGGCAGATCAGCGTGGCGATGCCGCCTGCGATGAAGGCGATCCCGGCCGCGGTCATCCAGTTGGTCACGACAGACGTAACGAATGGGGCATTGAGTGCGAAACGCACCCGTAGCGACGCGGAACGCGAGGCCGCATTACGATCACCGGAGACACCTGAACTGTCGTTCGAGAGCGCGAGGAACCCGGTGACGACGCAGCAGGACGCAGACATCCACACCACCGCCGGCAAGCTCGCCGACCTGGCCCTCCGCACCGACGAGGCGGTGCACGCGGGCTCGGCCCGAGCCGTCGAGAAGCAGCACTCGCGCGGCAAGAAGACGGCCCGCGAACGCATCGCGATGCTGCTCGACGAGGGCTCGTTCGTCGAACTCGACGAGCTGGCCCGGCACCGCTCGACCAACTTCGGCCTGGACAGCAACCGGCCCTACGGCGACGGCGTGGTCACCGGCCACGGCACCGTCGACGGCCGCCAGGTGTGCGTGTTCTCGCAGGACTTCACGGTCTTCGGCGGCTCGCTCGGCGAGGTCTTCGGCGAAAAGATCGTCAAGGTTCTCGACCTGGCCATGAAGATCGGCTGCCCGATCATCGGGATCAATGACTCCGGCGGCGCCCGCATCCAGGAGGGTGTGGTCGCGCTCGGGCTCTACGCCGACATCTTCTTCCGGAACGTACGGGCCAGCGGCGTCATCCCCCAGATCTCGCTGATCATGGGACCGTGCGCGGGCGGTGCCGTCTACTCCCCGGCCATCACCGACTTCACGGTCATGGTCGACCAGACCTCGCACATGTTCATCACCGGCCCCGACGTGATCAAGACGGTTACCGGCGAAGAGGTCGGCATGGAGGAGCTGGGCGGGGCACGCACCCACAACACCCGCTCCGGCAACGCGCACTACCTGGCGTCGGACGAGGACGATGCGATCGACTATGTCCGCGCCTTGCTGTCCTACCTGCCCTCCAACAACCTCGACGAACCGGTTGCGTTCGAGGAGATCTCCGATTTGTCGGCCTCCGACGCTGACCTGGCCCTGGACACGTTGATACCCGACTCGGCCAACCAGCCCTACGACATCAAGAAGGTCGTCGAAACCGTCGTCGACGACTTCCTCGAGGTGCAGCCGCTCTACGCGCAGAACATCGTCGTCGGCTTCGGGCGCGTCGAAGGACGACCGGTCGGCCTGGTCGCCAACCAGCCCATGCACTTCGCCGGCACCCTCGACATCGCGGCGTCCGAGAAGGCGGCCCGGTTCGTGCGCACCTGCGACGCCTTCAACATTCCGGTGCTCACCTTCGTCGATGTGCCCGGCTTCCTGCCGGGCACCTCCCAGGAATGGGACGGCATCATCCGGCGGGGGGCCAAGCTCATTTACGCGTACGCCGAAGCCACCGTTCCCAAGGTCACGGTCATCACGCGTAAGGCGTACGGGGGTGCGTACGACGTGATGGGCTCCAAGCACCTCGGGGCGGACATGAACTTCGCCTGGCCCACGGCGCAGATCGCGGTGATGGGCGCCCAGGGAGCGGTCAACATCCTCCACCGGGGCGAACTGGCCTCGGCCGACGACCCGGCGGCCCGGCGGGCCGCACTGATCCAGGAGTACGAGGACACGCTCGCGAATCCCTACGTCGCGGCCGAGCGGGGCTACGTGGACGCGGTGATCAGGCCGTCGCAGACCCGCATCCAGGTGACACGCGCGTTGCGGACGCTCCGGACCAAGCGGGAAACCCTGCCGCCGAAGAAGCACGGCAACATTCCGCTCTAGGCGTTGTGGCGCAGCAGCAGAACGCCGCCGTAGATCAGGGCGGCGAGCGAGCCGGCCCAGAAAAGGGCCACGAAGAAGGCGCTGGAGAGCCCTGTCTTGCTGGACAGGGCGCCGGTGTCGACCTCCTTGCCGCCCTTCCACTCCCTGAAGAGCTCCGGTATCTGGCGGGTTCCACCCATCAGCAGGAACCACACCCAGATGTGCGCGAACACCAGCTGGACCTCAGCAGTCGCGCGCATCGCCACAGCCCAGATCAGTGCACCCGTGAGCGGCACCACGAACAAGCCGAACAGGTTGCGCACCATGACCAGGAGAACGGCCATCAGCACCAGGGTCATCAGCAGAACGGCTCGGGGCGACATGTCGTGCACCAGCATCCAGGCGCCCGCCAGCCCGAATATCGAGGGGCCCAGATAACCGGCGAGCCCAGCCGCGAGCGTTTCGAAAACGCTCAGATCCTTGACGGCCTTGCTGAAGCCGGTGCTGCCGACTCCACCACGGTCCACGCGGACCTTCTTGACCAGCAGGCCGGCCAGCGAGCCGAACATGGCGTGGCCGCCCTCGTGCGCGATCGTGATGGCGTGCGTCGTGAAGCGCCACAGGGGCACCGCGGCGACGAAAGCGACCAGGCCGTCCGGTCCAGGCCATTCCCGGATCGGCCATGACCGGACCGTAACCGGGTAGCTACCCGGAATGGAATGGCCGACCGGCCTACATCGTCGCGCTCGGTAGCCACTGCCCGGCGAGCAGGAACGCTCCGACGACCAGGGCGGCCACGTCGACCACGAGGAACACTGTCACCCAGAAGAGGGCCGGCACGTGAGTCACGTGCGCCAGCTGGTCGGCGTCCGACTCCGGCATGCGGCCGCGGCCGCGCAGGCTCTGCAACTCGAAGACCGGGCGCACACCGCCGAAGAGCAGGAACCAGACCCCGGCGTACGCGAAGACGGCCTGCACCTGGGCCGAGGCGTACCAGGAGACGACGACCACGATCGCGCCGGTGATCAGCAGCGACAGGACGCCGAACAGGTTACGGATGTTGATCAGCATGAGCAGCAGCAGGACCACGGTCAGCCAGAGCAGCAGCGTGATCCGGTTGCCGCCGAGCAGCCAGGCGCCGAGCACCCCGACCAGCGACGGGGCGATATAGCCGGCGAGCAGGGTGAACATCATGCCCGGACCGGTCGGGCGACCGGCCGACAGGGTGAGGCCGGAGGTGTCGAACTCCAGCCGGATGCCCCGCAGCCGGCGGCCCGTGAGCAGGGCGATCAGGGCGTGACCGCCCTCGTGGGCGATCGTCACCGCGTTGCGGGCGACCCGCCACACCGGACGGAACACCACCGCCAGCAGGCCGGCCAGCGCGGTCAGCAACACCAGCAGGCCGGGCGGATCCGGCTGAGCACCGAGCAGCTTGTCCCAGAGGTCTGTCACACCGTGGATCACAGCCCGCGACTGTAGCCGATCACTCTAAGCGCGACGTCGGAACACCGTACGAGTAGCGGGAACACTACGCCGAGTCAGCGAGCGGGCGGCCACGACGCCACCGGCGACCAGGGCGAGCGCGCCGAGAATCGAGACCATGACGGCCGCACCGGCCGTGGCGACCAGAATCGCCAAGTCGGCGATCGCGACCAGCATCCAGAACGCGATCGTAGATTTACTGCCGTACCGTCGGCAGCTCATAACGCACCTCCATCCAGGATCCGAATGAATTACCCATTCACCCGGGTCTCACGCATGGAGGCTTACGGCTTGGGCTGGAACCCCTGGTAGATCGCCTGGAGGTCCTTCTGCGCGCCCGCCCAGTCCTCGGGCGTCGTGTACCAGTTCAACGAGTACGCCGCCGAGCCGCTGACCAGGATGTTCCGCTTGTCGGCGTGCTGGGCGTTGCCGTTGTCGGTGACGTACGTGAACTCCCAGTCCGCGCAGGCCTTGAAGGCGCAGCTCGCCGAGACAATCTTGATTTTGTGGTAGTCGCTGTACGACCGGTTGCGCTCCTGGTCCTTCCAGTCCTGCACGGGGTCGGCCTGCGGGGCGTTCGTCCGGTCCACGATGAGCAGCCGGTTGTTCCACCGGATGTAGATTTGGCTGCCCTGAGGGTCGATCGCGGCGTTCTGCGGGATCGGCACCGTGAAGCCGGGCCAGCTACCTTGGCTCGACCGGCTGTACCACTTCCAGCCGGCGGGCAGCGTCATGGTGGCGCCGCTCGGCGGCCCCTGAGCCGGCGCGGACGATGCGGCCAGGCTCGGACGGGTGCTCGGTGCTTTGCCGGCGCCGGCGCTGGCGCCGGTCGTCGGAGCGGCGCCGGCGCCGTTCTGAGCGACCCCGGTGCCGGCCGTGGTCGGTTTGCCGTCGCCGCCACCACCGAACGCCTTGACCACCAGCACGATCAGAAGCACCAGGATGACCAGCAGCGCGGCGGCGCCGATCGCGGCCTGGCGGTAGGTCAGCCGGGTACCGAAGATGGTGACGCCCCCGGTCTTGCGGAACGTCGGGGGCGCCTGCATCGGCTTCCAGACCGGACGGGCGGCCGGGCTGAACGGAGGCAGGTTGCTCGGCATCCCGGCCGCGTCGTCGTGGGCTTCGGGCGCCGGCGACCGGCGCTTGCGGCCGAGCGGCCGGGCGGCCTGGTCGGGGTGGGCTTCGGGCGCTGCGTGGGCTTCGGGCGCTGCGTGGGCTTCGGGCGCTTCGTGGGCTTCGGGCGCTTCGGCGGTTTTCCTACCGCGGTTGCGCGCCAGCGGCAGCGCGACCTGAGCGCCGGATGACTCGCCCTCGATCGGGTCCGCCCAGTCGTCGACCTCGGCCGGGCGCGTCGTCCCAGTCCCGCCCGTGGTCTTCGCCGTCGCTTCCGACTCGGTCTTCCGAGCTTCGCCGGCTGGGCCGCCTGCGTCGCTTGCCGCCCAGCCGCCCTCAGCCGTGGTGGAGTGGGCTTTCTCCGCGGCCTCAGCCTCGGTTGTGGCGCCGGCTTCGCTCGCCGCTCCGGCCGCTGCGGCCCCGGCGTCCGCACCCGATCCGGAAGCCGCCGCCGTTCCGGCACCCGTGACCGATCCGGCCCTCGATGCCGACCCGGCGCCCGATGCCGATTTGGCCCCCGTGGCTGATCCGGCGTCTGCAGCCGACCCGGCCTCCGCCGCAGACTCGACGTCCGATGCCGACCCGACGTTCGCTGCCGACCCGGCCCCCGTAGCTGATCGGGGGTTCGTTGCCAACCCGGCTCCTGGCGCCGACCCGGTTTCCGTCGCAGACTCGACGCCCGTCGCTGACCCGACGTCCGATGCCGACTCGACCCCCGTGGCTGATCCGCCGTTCGTTGCTGATCCGCCGTTCGTTGCTGATCCGGCGTTCGTTGCTAATCCGGCGTTCGTTGCTGATCCGGCCGTCGTAGCTGATCCGGCGTTCGTTGCTGATCCGGCCGTCGTAGCTGATCCGGCCGTCGTAGCTGATCCGGCTCCCGGTGCCGACCCGGTCTCCGTAGCTGATCCGGCGTTCGTTGCCGGTTCAGCCCCCGATGCCGACTCAACGTTCGTGGCCGACCCAGCGTTCGTTGTGGCGTCGGCCGACGGGTCGGCAGGTGTCGTCACGAGCGCGGGCAGAGAATCGACGGCCGGGGACCCCATGGACTTGGTGGACTGCTGCTTGCGCTTGGTGCCCGGCGCGGACTTGGCAGCACTCTCCGGTGCGGTCTCCCTGGCTGCGTCAGTGTCGGCCGTGCCGCTCTCGAGGGCAGCACCCGCACTTGCAGCACTTTCCGCACGAGCGTCGACGGCACTGTCCGCCCCCAACTCGACGGCACGGCCGCTGGCGCCCGCATCGACGGCGTCGGCCTCCGCGTTGTCGCCGACGCCACCCTCGGCGGTGCTGCCCGCGTCAACCTCGGCAGTGCTGCCTGCGCCGACCTGACCCGCGGCCTCGGTCTCGCGGCCATCGCCGAGGGTCTTAGCCGCCTCAGCCGCGCCGGCGCCGGTCGTGGACGATCCGGTCTCGAGCCAGCCCTCGCCGGCATCTGCCTCATCCGGCCCGGAAGCAACCGTCTGCGGCTCGGTGGAAGCGGACTGAGCCGGCACCGAGCCGGCCTTGGTCTTACTGCCGGGCTGGGGCGGCGTCGGGACGACCGTCGTGGCGTCAGCGTGCGGGTGCTTCACGACCGTGGTCCGCTCGGCCGGGGGTGCCGCACTCGCCGGACCCGCAGCCGGCGAGACGACCGTGGTGGGCTCGGCTGGGGGTGCGGCACTCGCCGGGCCGGCAGCCGGCGAGACGACCGTGGTCGCGTCGACCGGAGCGGGCTCGGCCGGGGCCGGAACCACCGTGGTGGCATCGGCCGAAGGGGCGGTGACGGCAGGCTTGCGGCCGGAACCCGGCCGGGCCGGCGCCGGTACGACGGTGGTCGCGTCAGTGGACAAGGGGCGGCGCTTGCCGGCCGGCGGCGGGACGACCGTGGTCGCGTCGGCGGCCGACGCGTGCTCGCCGCTCTGGCCAGGCGGCGGGACAAAGGTGGTCACGTCGGCGGGCCGGGTCTTGTCGGCCGGCGGGACGACCGTGGTCGCGTCGGCAGGCCGGGTCTTGCCGGGCGGCGGGACGCCGGTCGTCGCGTCGGCAGGCCGGGTCTTGCCGGGCGGCGGGACGACGGTCGTCGCGTCGGCCGGCCTGGTCGTGCCCGGCGGCGGGACCAGCGTAGTGGCGTCAGCCGGGTGTCCCATCGCGTCGGCCAGGGACTTCTCGTGTTCGGGGGCGGCCTTCTTGCGCCGGGCCGCGGCCACGTCGGCGGCGGTGAAGCCGCCCGGACCACCCCGGGCGGTGCGGGTCAGGGCCGGGTCCACGTCGCTCGGACGCGACTGGGCCGGCCGGGACGGCGGGGTTGCGGGTGGGGGCGGGGCTTGCCGCGTACCGAAAGGGGGTTGGTCGTCGCGAACCGCCGGCCCATCGACCCTGGTGGGGTCGAGACGCGAAGCGTCGACCTTGGGCCCGTCGACGCGGGTGGGTTTGTCGGGCGTGCGGCCGACCGATGCCTTGCCGGGCACAAAAACCGGCGGCCGGCCGTCGCCGGCCGCCGCGCGGCCCCCCGAAGCCGGCGCCTGACCGGGCGGACTGCCCGGACGCGAGGGCGCGACGGGTGGACGCGGACCGGGCACCACCGGCATCGCGCCGGTCGGCGGAAGCGCACGACCCAGGCCTGGACGGCGCATGGTCGGGCTCATCGGGAAGCTCAGCTTGGACCGGCGTCCGGTCGCCCGCAGCAGCAGGCGTTCGGCCTCCTCCGCGTTGATGCGGTGCGTCGGGTCCTTGCGGAGCAAGCCGTTGAGCACCGGCTTGAGCGGGCCCGCGTTGCGCGACTGGGGCGGGTTTTCGGTCGCCAGGGCGGCCAGCGTCGCGATGGCCGACGGCCGGGCGAACGGCGAGGAACCCTCGACCGCCGCATAGAGAGTGGCGCCCAAGGACCAAAGATCGGCGGCCGGTCCGGCCGTGCCGTCGCGGGCACGCTCCGGAGCGATGTACGCGGGGGAGCCCAGCACCAGACCCGTCCGGGTGACATTGGGGTCGCCTGGAACGGTGGCCAGGCCGAAGTCGGTGAGCACGACCCGGCCGTCGGCACCGATCAGAACGTTGCCCGGCTTGACGTCGCGGTGCACCACGCCGGCGCGGTGGGCGGCCCGCAGCGCGTTGAGCACGCCGAGGCCGATCTCGGCCGCGCGCACCGGGTTGAACGGGCCGTCGCTGGCCAGCGTGTCATGCAGCGACCGGGACGCGACGTATTCCATGACGATCCACGGGTCGGCGTCGGTGCGCAGCACGTCGAAGACGCGGACCACGTTGACGTTGTTGAGCCGGGCGATCGCGCGCGCCTCACGCAGCGATCGCTCGCGCATCTCCTGGCGCTCCCCCGGCGTCAGGCCGGGCGGCGGTACGAGTTCCTTGATGGCCACGTCGCGGTGGAGCACGACGTCGGTCGCCCGCCAGACACGACCCATCCCGCCCTGACCCAGCGGCGCGACGAGCCGGTAACGGTCAGCGACAATGAGCGGGGGAGAAGAAGACATCACGCAGAAAATACCCGGTCCTGTCGAGCCGCAGCTAATTGATCAGCCGAGTGTGGGACGCGTGTCACCGGAACCTCCGGGCCTTTGTCGTACGCTCGGTCGATGGATGAGGAACCGCTGGTCAGCATCGTCCGCGGCACGCCAACCGATCTTGAGCTGGCCGCACTCGTCACGATCGTCGCAACACGATCCGCGACCGTCGATGCACACCCGGCCCGGCCCGCCGCCTCCACCTGGGCCCGATCCGCACGTCCGTCGATCGGCCCCGCCTCCTGGCGCTCCTCCGGCCTGCCACGATAGATCATCTAACCTCGATCGATATCGGTCGGGTTGCGACCGTCCACCGCCGGCGACCGAGGTCCCCGCGGCTGGCGTCGGGCGACTACTCTACGAGAGCTCAACGTGAATGTCCGGTGAGTGATCCTCAAGTAGTTCCGTCGGGGGAGGAAGCATGCTTTCCGAGGAGGACCGCGGGCCCGCCTGGCTGCAAGATTACGGTTATACCGACTTCAGCCAGATCGAGGCCGACGTAACGGCAATGGAGCAGTTCGCGACGCAGCTGCAGGGCGACGTCAGCAAGAACTACGACACGCATGCTCCTGTCGTGCAGCAGCTGCTCCTGACCATCCTCCCGTCGCCGCCAGGGGATTTTGTAGAGCTGTCGTCCTTCCTCGTCGCTCACAACGGCGCCCAGGACATCTCGCAGAAGAACGTCTATCACTACAGTGCGGGTACGTCGAACTTCGCGAAGGTTGCCAAGGACGTGAGCGCGGACTATCGCGGCTCGGATGCGTTTTCCCATGCGAAAGTCGCCGACGTCGATTCGGCCTTTAACAGCATCGCGAAGCAAGACGGGAGCGAGTGATGTTGGAAGCGGCCGGCGGAGGCGGAGCGGGCACCAACT
>DASWRZ010000244.1:0-18561 GCA_036402935.1 Actinoplanes sp. | reverse complement strand
CTGGTGTTCTTCCTCGTGGTGGCGTACGCCAACTTCACCACCGCGCACATGACGCCGTTCGCCCCGGCCGGCTTCCACGGGGTGACATCGGCGGCCGCGGTCATCTTCTTCGCCTACATCGGGTTCGATGCGGTGTCCACCGGCAGCGAGGAGGCGCGGAACCCGGCCAAGGACCTGCCCTGGGCGATCATCGGATCGCTGCTGATCTGTACCGTCTTCTACGTGCTGACCGCCGTCGGCGCGCTCGGCATCGCCACCCCTGACCAGATGAAGAACAGCGACGCGCCGCTGGCCACCGCCCTCTCCGCGGGCGCCGGCATCAACTGGGCGGCCGGCATCCTGGCGCTCGGCGCGGTCGTCGCGATCACGAGCGTGGTGCTGGTCATCTTCTACGGCCAGACCCGCATCTTCTTCGCCATGTGCCGGGACGGTCTGCTGCCCCGGCAGCTGGCCAAGGTCAACCCGCGGTACGGCACCCCGGCCCGCCTCACCCTCGGCCTGGGCGTGCTGATCGCGATCCTGGCCGCCCTGGTCCCGCTCGGCACGATCGTCGAGCTCGTCAACATCGGCACGCTGTTCGCGTTCGTGCTGGTCAACATCGGCGTGATCGTTCTGCGGCGCACGCGGCCGGAGATGCCGCGCCCCTATCGCGTGCCGTGGTCGCCGGTGCTGCCGATCCTCGGGGTGGCGTTCGCGGTCTACCTGATGAGCGACCTGCCCTGGGAGACCTGGGTGCGGTTCGTGGTCTGGCTGGCCGTCGGCCTGCTGATCTACGCCGCCTACGGGTACCGGCACTCGAGGCTGCGCACCTCACCGACGGGGACCCCGGGGTGGGCCGCCCCGCGCGAGGAGCAAACGCCATGACCGGGCCGGTCGTGGTCGGCGTCGACGGGGGCCCGACCGGTCCCGACGCCGTCGTCCTCGGCTGCTGGCTGGCCACCGCCCTCGGCACCTCGCTGATCGTGGCCGCGGTGCACCCGGCGCCGGCCGCCCTCGGCTCGGGCCGGGTCGACGCGGAGTGGGTCGCCGACCGGCACCGGGAGGCGACCCGGGTGCTCGACGAGGTTCGCGCCTCGCTGACCGGTGTGGCCTGCGCGATCGAGTACCGTGTTGCCGCCTCGAGCTCGGCCGCGCACGGGCTCTCCGACCTGGCGGAGCAGGTTTCGGCGGCCTACGTCGCGGTCGGCTCGGGCCGCAACGCGCCGCGCGAGCGCCTGTTCGCGGGCAGCACGGCCGAGCGGCTGATGGCCGGCAGCGTCTGCCCGATCGCGATCGCTCCCAGCGGCTTGAAGGGGCCTCTGGGGTCCCTGGACCGGGTCGGCGTCGCCTACGTCGACACCCCCGACGGCCGGGCCGCCCTCTCCGCCGCCGCGGAACTGGCCCGGCACAGCGGCGCCCACCTGCGGCTGACCACGGTGGTGGCCACGGGCGACGCCGCGCTGCCGTTCCTGCTCGGCGACGACAGCGAGCGGGCGTTCCTCGACACCGCGCGCGAGACGTACGAGCAGTCGCTCTCGCGCGCGGCCGCCGACGTGCCGGACGTGGCCGCCGAGTGGGAGATCCGCTCCGGCGACCCGGTCGACACGCTGGCCGAGCTGGACGACGTCGACGTGCTGTTCTGCGGCTCCCGCGGCTACGGACCGGCCCGCCGCGTCGTCCTGGGTGGCGTCTCGGCCCGGCTGTCCCGCCGGGCCCGGCGCCCGCTGATCGTCGTCCCCCGCAGCGGCTGACGTCTCGAGGGACGCGGCTCGCTCGAGAACAAGGGCGTCGAGCCGCTCGGTGATGGCAGAGCAGGCCGGCTGGACGGCACACTCGCGCACGAACCGATTCAGGTGCTCTGGCGCAGAACCATGCGGCTGGGGAAGATCTCGTGGCCGGTGCCGCCGGACAGGGCGGCCCGGGCGGCCGCGGCGGCGATCCGCTCGACCGGGTGGGTCGCCGGGCGACGTCAGCCAGGCCGGGCCGCCGCGCTGAGGTCGCGCCGGGCGGGGCCGGGCGCTGCGGCGAGGTCACGCCGCTCAGTTTCGCACCCGTCATGCAACGCGCGATGCCCTCGACCGGCCGCCGCGACGGCCGATGCTCTGCTCCGTCAACCCTTGACGTCTGGAGAAACCCTCGTGGCCGCAGCGCTGCACACCCTGCCGTACGCCGCCGTCGCCGACTGGACCGCCGGCCTCACCGAGCCCACCATCGTGGTCGCCGAGGACGACGAGAGCATCCGCGACCTGATCGCGCTCAAGCTGGAGACCGCCGGCTTCCGCGCGATCACCACGGGTGACGGCAGCACCGCCCTCGACCTCGTGCACACCGTGCAGCCCGACATGGTCATCCTCGACGTCGTCATGCCGGTGCTGGACGGGCTCAGCGTCTGCTACGAACTGCACTCGTCGGCCTCGACGGCGCAGATCCCGGTACTGATGCTGAGCGGCCGCGACCGGCAGGTCGACATCGACCTCGGTCGCACGGTCGGTGCCGACGACTATCTGGTGAAACCGTTCAGTCCTCCGGAGCTGCTCGCCCGCGTACGGTCGCTGCTCTATCGCGGTGAGGCGCTGGCCGCGTGATAGACATGCGCCGTGAGCGAAGCGAGGCGGCGGGCAGCGCGTAAGCGCGCCGACGTGCTCGCCGCCGCCGGGGCGGTGGTGGCCGCCCGGGGAGCCGAGGCGACCCGGTTCGCCGACGTCACGGCCGCCACGGGGGTGGGCATCTCGACGTTGCAGTACTACTTCGGCAGCCGCGAGGACATGCTGATCGCGGTGTTCCGGCACGCCGCCCAGGCCGACTTCGACGCGGTCGAGACCCGCCTGTCCGGCCTCGGCGACCCGTGGGAACGGCTGGTGACGATCGCCGCCCATCTCAGCGGCGACACCGGCTGGCGGGTGTGGGTCGAGTCGTGGCGGTGGGCCCTGCGCGATCCGGAGGTGCGCGCGGACGTGCTCGGCGACTACGCCCGCTGGCACGAGCTGATCGCCGCCGAGGTCGCGGCGGGCGAGACCGCGAAGACGTTCCGCCTGTCGCGCACACCGACGGACACCGCCCGGCAGGTGCTCGCCCTGATCGACGGGCTGGCGCTCCCGGTCGCGCTGGGCGACACGCAAATCCCCGGCGACCTGCTGACCGACGCACTGTCCCGGCTGCTGGGCCGCGCTTCCTAGACCGACCGCGCTGTCCCGGCTGCTGGGCCGCGCTTCCTAGACCGACCGCGCTGTCCCGCCTGCTGGGCCGCCCTTCCCAGATCGCGCCGCTTCCTAGACCGCGCCGCGCCCTTCCAGCAGGGGCGTCGAGCGGTCCCAGCGAGGCCCGTCCCCGTCCTTGCGGCGCCGGGCCATCCCCGACAAGGCCTCCAGCACCACCCGGTTCCCCAGCATCGCGGTGATCTCGGCGTGGTCGAAGGGCGGCGACACCTCGACGATGTCCATCCCGACCACCGGCAGCTCGTGGCAGATGCGGGAGACGCCGTCGAGCAGTTGCCGAGCGGTCAGCCCACCCGGCTCGGGCGTACCCGTGCCCGGCGCGTGCCCCGGGTCGCAGACGTCGATGTCGACCGAGAGGAACACGCCGTCGCAGTCGTCCAGCGCGATCGCGAAAACCTGATCCAGCACGGCATCCAGCCCACGGGAGACGATCTCGCTCATGTGGAACGAGTTCATGCCCTGGCCGGCCATCCAGTCGAGCACGTCCGGCCCTGGCCAGTAGCCGCGCAGCCCGACCTGCAGGAACCGGTCGCCGCGGACCGCGCCCGACTCGATCAGCCGGCGCATCGGCTGCCCGTGGCCGTAGAGCGACCCGAACTCGATGTCCCCGGTGTCGGCGTGCGCGTCGAAGTGGATGACCGAGATGCGGCCCGCGCCGTGATGCCGTGACACCCCGGTCACGTCCGGCCAGGTCACCGTGTGGTCGCCGCCCAGCACCACCGGGATCGCCCCGTTTTTCGCGATGAACGCGACGGCGTCCTCGATGGTGCGGCAGCTCCGCTGGATCTCCCCCGAGTAGACCTCGAGATCACCGGCGTCCTTGACCCCGGCGAGCGCGTCGACCCGCAGGGCCATGTGCGGCCGCGACCCGTCGTGGGGCAGGTAGTCGGTCCTCCGGATGACCTGCGGCCCGAAGCGGGCACCCGGCCGGTGTGACGTCCCGCCGTCGAACGGCGCCCCGACGATCACGGCCTCCGCGTCGGCGTACGACGACGGCTCCTGCCAGTCACAGGCCGGCACTCCGAGGAACGTGTAGTCGGGGCCGTACATCGGGCCGTATCGGGTCATCGACGCCTCCATCGCTGTATGGCCGTACTGTAACGCCATACAGGTGAACCGTGGTTTGCCGATTTCCGCCCGGGGTAAGCGTTGATCTGCGCCGGAGGCAACTGGAGGTCGGGTATGCGAACGCTGGGCGGGCGCTATCAGCTCGTGCGGCGGATCGGCGTCGGCGGCATGTCCGAGGTCTGGCGCGGCCACGACGAGGTCCTCGACCGGCCGGTCGCGGTCAAAATCATGGGGCCCGCCACGGCGGTCACCCCGGGCGGTCTGTCCGGCGTTGATTCCGTACGCACGGAAGCCCGTTCCGCCGCCCGCCTGGCCCACCCCAACGTGGCCGGCGTCCACGACTTCGGCACCTCCCCGTCCGACGGCGGGGAGGTCCCGTACATCGTCATGGAACTGGTCGAGGGCCAGACCCTGGGCGAGCACATGGCCGCCGGCCCGCTCGACTGGCACATCGGCGTACGCATCTGCGCGGAAGTCGCCGCCGCGCTGGCGGCGGCCCACGCCGAACAGGTGGTCCACCGCGACATCAAGCCCGCCAACGTGATGCTCACGCCGAGCGGCGCGAAGGTCCTGGACTTCGGCATCGCGGCCTCGATCGGCGAACCGGACCCCGACCCGGACGGCCCGGTCATGGGCACCCCCGCCTACGTCGCCCCGGAACGCTTCGACGGCGACGCGGCCACCCCGGCCGCCGACATGTTCGCCCTGGGCACCCTGCTCTACCACTGCCTCTCCGGCCACCTGCCCTGGTCGGCGGCCGACCCGACCGAACTGGTGCGCCGCCAGCGCTACGACGACCCCGACCCGCTGCCCGACATCGACGGCCTGCCGCCCGAGGTCCTCGACCTGTGCTCCCGCTGCCTGAACCGCGACCCGGTCGAACGCCCGACCGCCCTGGTGGCCGCGCTGCTCCTGGCCGAGGCGGTCGACGCCCGCGTCTACGTACCCATGCACGACCTCGCCGCGGGCGCACCCCGCTCCTCCAAGCCGCCCCCGTGGGACCAGCGAGCCGCCGACGCCCCGACGTCGATAGCCGTGCCCGGCCCCCGCGGCCCGGACCCCGACCGCCGCACCGACCGCCTGGGCCGCCACCGCTCCCGGTAGGGCCCGTGACGACCGGGCGGCTGAACGAGGTTGCGGTGGAAGCGTTTCCACCGGTTAGCCTCGGGCGTGCCCGAGATTCGCCCCTACCGCCCGGCTGACCGTGACGCCCTCTACGACATCTGCGTGCGCACCGCCGACGCCGGTGCCGACGCCCGCGGCCACTACTCGAACGACGACCTGATGGGTGACCTGTTCGCCGTGCCGTACGCCCACCTCGAACCCGACATGGCGTTCGTCGTCGACGACGGGCACGGCCGGGCGGTCGGCTATATCGTCGGAACCACGGACACCGCGGCCTTCGTCAGGCGTTACGCCGCCAAGTGGACGCCGTCGGCCGGCCGCAAGTACGGCGACGACGAGCGGGACCGCGAGATGCTCCGCCTGCTCCACCACCCGGAGCACATGCTCGTCGCCGAACTGGCCGACTATCCGGCCCACCTCCACATGAATCTGCTCCCCGGCTTTCAGCGCCGGGGCTACGGCCGCGCGCTCATGGAGAGGTTCCTCGCCGCGGCCGACGCGGCCGGGGCCGCGAAGGTCTGGCTCGGCATGCTCACGGTCAACGTGAACGCGCGCGCCTTCTACGACCGCCTCGGATTCGCCGAGCTGCAGGTCAAGGATCCGGAGCCGCTCACCTACCTCGGCCGGACCACGGACGTGAACGAGCAACGGTCACGCTGAGGCATTGACCGATGCCGTAGTAGTCACGATAGGGTCACTCCCGCTGGCCGATTCGGTGGGGGTGCACTGCCTTGTCCGTCCAACAACTCGAGTCCCGAAGTCCGCGGATGGGCCGATTGCTCGACGACCCCTGCCCCGCCGCGATCGACGAGTTGTGGCGCGAGGTCGCCGAGCACGGCAGCCCCCTGATCGAGCCCTGGGACGAGGGTCGCGTCCTGGTCACGTTCCTGTGGCGCGGCGAGGCGAGCACGACCCGCGTCTGGTGGGGCCTCGACGTCCCGCTCACCCGGGTGCCGGGCACCGATCTCTGGTACGGCTCGGAGGTTCTGCCGTCCGACCTGCGTACCGTCTACTGCCTGTTCCACGACGGCGCCGAGACCCTGCCGGCCGGCCCGAGCCCGCACGGCCCGAGTCATCTCGACCAGTTCAACCGGATGCCGTTCCGCTTCCCGGCCGACCCCGACGACCCGGCCGACCGCGACCAGTGGCTCTCGGTGCTTCAGTGCCCGCAGGCGCCCGCCGAGCGCTGGACCACCCTCCAGCCGGGCACTACCGCGGGCCAGCTGGTGCACACCGGCATGACCAGCGAGGCCCTCGGCGGCGAGCGCCCGCTGACCGTCTATCTCCCGGCCGGCACGCCGCCCGACGGCCTCCCGGTTCTGGTCGTCTTCGACGGCTTCCAGTCGCGGCACGTGCTGCGGTTCCACACCACGCTCGACAATCTGATCGCGGCCGGGCGCATCCCGCCGATCACCGCGCTGTTCGTCAACAGCCACGTCGAGGAGCGCGAGCGGATGCTCACCGCGACCCCGCCGATCGCCGAGTTCGTCGCCGGCGAGCTGCTGCCGTGGGCCCGGCGCACGTTCCGGGTCGGCGCCGAGCACGGCAATCTGGCGGCCGGGGTGAGCCGGGGCGGGCTGGTCGCGGCGTACGTCGCCCTGCAGGCGCCGGAGCTGTTCGGCGCCGCGATCTCGCATTCCGGGAGCTTCTGGTGGCCGTCGCCGGCCGAGGGTGAGCCTTGCCGCCTGATCCGCGAGGTGGCGCGGGGGCCGGCCCGCGACGTGCGCTTCTACCTCGACGTCGGCAGCCGCGAGCACATGGCCGGGCCGGGCGGCGCACCTTCGCAGATCGAGGTCAATCGCGCCATGCGCGACACTCTCGCTTCCCGGGGGTACGCGGTGAGCTACGCGGAATTCCCGGGCGCGCACGACTACGTCAACTGGCGCCGCACGTTCGCCGACGGACTGCTCGCGGTGCTCGGCCAGTGAAGCCACGGGGGTTACGGTGGGTGAGGTTCGCGCAAACAAAAGCGGCGGGACCGTCCTTGTGAGACCGGCCCCGCCACCCCGATGCCGCCGTTTACCGCGGTCGGAAGGCAACGCTAGAGCACGACGTTGACGCTGGTCAGCCCGGCCCGGCCCGGCGTGACAACGCTCTCAGCCGCCGACACGGTCCGCTAGCGGCGGTCACCGGGCGTCACGCCGATTCGGTTCGCAGGTCGTGGGCGCCGTCCTCGCGGGTGGCCTCGTAGTAGAGCCGCCGCGCGCCGTCCGGCATCGTGACGAGGCTCAGGTAACGCAGGCCGTACGGGGCGTACGGGCTGCCCAGCGGCTCCCGCTCCTCGGCCGTCAACGGGCCGAAGCGGCCGTCGGGCAGGCGGCGCCCGCGGGCCACCCCCGTACGCTCCTCCCAGTTCTCCCCCGCCGTGGCCCGCCCGTCGTAGGCGACCGTGATCTCGTCGCCGTCGACCTGCACCGACGACACCCGCACCCCGCGCGCGTCCCACTGACCGGGACGCGGGGCGAGCGCCGTTCCCCGCCACGTCCAGTGCACGCCGTCCGGGCTGGTCGCGTACTCCGTGGTCATCCGGTCGGCGTCGTCCCACCGCTCGAGCGGGTGCACCGACGCCCAGAGATGCCAGCCGTGCGCGTCGTGGTGCAGCACCGGGTCCTTGACCCCGGCCGTCTCGTCACCGGCCAGCACCGTCCGCGGCGCCGCCGTGGCCAGCCCCTGCGGGGTCTCGGCCTCGAGCAGCTCGACACGCCAGTGCTTGGTGCCCGGCGTGGCCGCGCTGACGTAGAGCCGCCACTTCCCCTCCGGCGTGCGCACGAGCGCCGGCCGCTCCAGCGACTCGGCCCCGAACCATTCCTTGGTCACCTCGGCCACCGGGGTGAAGCTCAGGCCGTCGGCCGAGCGGGCCACCACGTTCGAGATTCCCCGGCCCTCGCCGATCGGCAGCCGCAGGCGGTAGGCCAGGTAGACGAAGCCGTCGGCGACGATCGTGCTCGGCGCGCCCGACCAGGCACCGGGCTCGCCACTGGGCGGCTCGACGACCACGGTCGGGTCCTGCCAGCGGGGCAGCGGCAGGGTCGAGATCTCGATGGTCAAAGCGGCTCCTCGGTTTTGACGGCTGGTGTTGACGGCTGGTGTTGACGGCTGGTGTTGACGCTGGGGTTGACGGCTGGGCGGAAGGCTATCCCGATATCTACTGGCGGAGTGGGGATTGACGCGCCGCGGCGGGCATGTGGCGGTCGAGCGACAGCCAATCGTCGTACCTCTCACCCGTGACCTGCTGCAGCCGGGTGATGTCGTCGGTGAAGTGCGGCAGGAGCGCCTCGCGCTCCTGCGGGGTGGTGACCGGGCGGGCGCCTTCCTTGCGGTGCAGGAGCGTCAGGAGCGGCCCGCGGGCCGCCAGCCGCAGCGGTACGGGGAACCGGTGCCCGAACCGCCCGCCCGACCGCAGCATCGCCCGCAGCACCCGGTTGACCCGGTTGTCCTCCACGACGTGCCGGTTGACGTTCTCCTTCGGGATCGCCCCGAGCACCCCGGTCTCGACGCCGAGGAACGCGCACACCCGGTCGAGGGTGGCGGCCGGGGAGTCCTTGAGGTCGCGGTAGCGCAGCAGCAGAACCTGCTCGCGCGGGAAGTGCCGGTAGAGATGCTCGACCTGCGTGCCGTACTGCCCGAGCCCCACGTAGTGCCAGAACTGCGCCCACCCGGCCTCGATGCGGGCCGGCTCGGCCCGGCAGGCGGCGAGGAAGTCGGCTTCCGGTTCCAGCCCGGCGTTCCAGAGGTGGGTCCAGTTGGAGTGCGCCCGGTCGACCGGGTCGCGCAGCAGCAGGATGAGCCGGGCGTGCGGGATCAGCGCCCTGATCCGCGCGTGCGACTGAAGGTCGTGCAGGTAGAACGGTGTCGCCTCGCCGGTTTTCGTGCCCCGCGGAGCCGGCGCGAAAAGCCGCTCGTAGTCGTCGCGGCGCCACACGTGCTCCTGATAGGTCTGCACGTCCCCGGGGCCGCCGGCGGTCGGCGGCCGCCCGTCCGAGAGAAAGAACTTGGGCTCCTTGACCGCCGACAGGAACAGCCGCGGATGCGCGGTCAGCGCGGCGTGCAGGGCCGTGGTCCCCGCCTTGGGCACGCCGGCGATCAGGAAGTCGGGAAGCGTCATGAGGGTACCTCCTGTCGTGCGGCGCCGCCGCTGCGCTGCGACAACGCGCTCGAAGCAGCACCCAGCCTACAGAGTTAGTAGGCTTTCGCGACCCCTGTCGCGCTCCGGCCGCCGCCTGGCCCGGGTCAGCGGCGCGGCCGGGGTCAGCGGCGGGCGACAGCGGCCCGCGCGGACCAGAACGCGACCCCGGCGCCGAACCGGGCCAGTGCCGAGGCCGCGAGCCGCCCGGCGGAGTCCAGCTCCCAGCGCTCGGGCGCGGCCTCCGGGCTCAGGGCCGGCATCGCGTGCCGGACGAGGAACATCAGCGCCCGGGTACCAGCCGGCGCCACCAGGCCGCGCGGCGGAAGCGCGGGCATTCCTCGGGGCCGCACAGGGCGCACTCGGTGCCCCGGCGGTGGTGTTCGTGGGCCTGGTGCGGGTGCCCGCAGACACAGACTGCTTCCTCAGAGTTCATCGTCTCACCAACGGTAAGGCGGCCCGAAAGCTACGGGACCGGGCCGGCGGATCCGGCGGCCGACACCATATACACGCCGGCGGCGCACCGCAGCACGCTACCGTCCGGCACCAAGCATCTCACGGTCGGTGATGTCGGCGTTCGGCAGTCCGGCTCACCCTGATTTTTCCGACATTTATTTTTTGCCCGGTAGAGGCGGCCGACGACCGGGCCGCGATCAATGCGCCGGTACGACCGTCCAGCGGCCCCTGAATCCTCGTGTCCGTTACTGATGGTGATCGTGGGACGGGCTTCACTGTGAGTAAACGAAACCCATCGACCCTGTTCAGGGCGTCACTGTCAGCAAGCCCCTCGTGGACTCGACCGGCCGATCTTTTGGCGGTTGACGCTACGTAATGTCCGGCTAAATTGGTGACCAGAAGCGAGCGACCGGCGATTCTGCCCCCGGAAACTGCCGACGACGTCGCCTTGCCGAGCCCGGAAGGGAACCCGACATGGCCTACACGACTCCCGCGAGCAACACGTACCGTAACGGCAAGTCGTCACCCACCGTAAGTGTCGTAATTCCGGCCCTGAACGAGGAGCGGAACCTGCCGCACGTCTTCGCCAAGCTGCCGGCCGACATCACCGAGGTGATCCTGGTCGACGGTGGTTCGGTCGACCGCACCGTGGCGGTGGCCCGCGAGCTGCGCCCCGACATCGTCGTCGTGACCCAGACCCGCACCGGCAAGGGCAACGCGCTGGCCTGCGGGTTCGCCGCCTGCACGAGCGACATCATCGTGATGATCGACGCGGACGGTTCGACCGACCCGGCCGAGATCCCGCTGTTCGTCGAGAAGCTGATCGCCGGCGCCGACTTCGTGAAGGGCTCCCGCTTCGACAAGGGCGGCCACAGCCACGACATCACCCCCCTGCGCAAGGCCGGCAACGACGGCCTCAACCTGGTGGTCAACGTCCTGTTCGGGACCCGCTTCACCGACCTCTGCTACGGCTACAACGCCTTCTGGCGCAGCGTGGTCCCGATGCTCGACCTGCCGGCGATCGACGCGCCCCGGCCGGCCGACGGCAGCAAGCTCTGGGGCGACGGCTTCGAGATCGAGACGATGATCAACATCCGGGCGGCGGCCCAGGGCATGCGGGTCGGCGAGGTCGGCAGCATCGAGCACGAGCGGATCCACGGCGAGAGCAACCTCAACACCTTCCGGGACGGCTTCCGGGTGCTGCGCACCATCTTCAGCGAGTACGGCCGGATGCGCCGGCGCCCCCGCACCTCGTTCCACCGGCCGGTCGTCACCCCGATGACCCCGGCCCACACGGAGAAGGCCGCCCACCTCAACGGCGCGATCCGGCTCGGCGACCTCGCCGCCGTGCGCCACGACACCAAGCCGGTACGCATCCGCGTCGAGGACTGAAGACCCCCCGCACCCCCGGCAACAGGAGCAGCTCCCGTGGAAACCACCCCCCGCCTCGCCGCCACCATCGTCATCCCGACCCACTCCGAGGACCGCTGGGAATCCCTCGTACGGACCATCGCCTCGGCCCGCTCCCAGACCCGCACCCCGGCCGAGATCATCGTCGTGGTCGACCACAACCCGGCCCTGTACCGCCGCATCCGGCGGGACCTGGGCGGCGTGACGGTGCTCGAGAACGCCTACGCCCAGGGCGTGTCGGGCAACCGCAACACCGGGGCGTTCAGCGCCAGCACGTCGCTGATCGCGTTCCTCGACGACGACACCACCGCCGACCCGCACTGGCTCGACCGGCTGTCCCGCCCGTTCTCCGACCCGACGGTCGTCGGCACCGGCGGCGGCATCCACCCCGACTGGGAGCGCCGCCGGCCGCGCTGGATGCCCGAGGAGTTCCTCTGGGCGGTCGGCGGCTCGTACGCCGGAATGCCCACCCGCACCGCCCCGATCCGCAACGTCTGGTCGGCCAGCATGATCGTGCGCCGGGACGTCTTCATCGCGGTCGGCGGTTTCCGGGTCGGCTTCGGCAAGCTCGGCGACCAGAACCGCCCCGAGGACACCGAGCTGTGCCTGCGGATGAGCGCGCTCGACGGCGGCCACTGGATGTACGTGCCGGACGCCGTCATCCGCCACGAGGTGCCGGCCAAGCGCTCCACCTTCGGCTTCTTCCTGCGCCGCTGCTACGCCGAGGGCCGCGGCAAGGTGCAGATGGCCGCCCTGGACGCCCCGACCGACACGCTGCGCGCCGACTCGCTCGGCACCGAACGGGCGTACCTGTGGTCGCTGCCCAAGGCCGTCGTCCGCAACCTGGGCGCCGCCCTCACCGGGCGCGGCGCCGACCACGCCCTGAAGGCCGGCGGCGTCGTCGCCGGTGTCGCCGCGGCCGCCTACGGCGGTGCCGTCGAGACCCTCCACACCCGTCGCGCGCAGAAGCTGGGGATCGCCCGATGACGATTGACATCACGACTCTGCCCACTCACGAGCTGCCCGCCGACGAGCTGCCCGCGGTGGTCCTCGACCTGGACCTGTCCGAGCCGCTGCCCGCCGTCCCGGCGGTCGGGCCGGACGGGCGGCGCGTACGGCAGGCGTGGATGCTCGTACGCCTGTTCACCGAGCCGCTCGGCGCCGTGCTCACCGACGTACCGGAAAGGGGCCTGACCCCCGCGGCGCTGGCCGAAGCGATCGAGGCCGAGTTGCACCGCCCGGTCTCCGTCGACGGCATCGCCGTCGAGCGCGAGCCGAAGTTCCTGGCCCGCCGCCGGGCCGTGCTCGCGACCGCGCCGCACATCACCGTCGTGGTCTGCACCCGGGAGCGGCCGGGCGCGCTCGCCCGCTGCCTGGACAGCCTGCTCGCCCAGCAGTACCCGGGCTTCCGCATCCTGGTCGTCGACAACGCCCCGGTCTCCCCGGCGACGGCCGAGGTGGTCCGGTCGGCCGCCCGCCGCGGTCCGGTCGACTACCTGCTGGAGCCCCGCGCCGGCCTGTCGTTCGCCCGCAACGCCGCGGTGAAGGCCGCCCCCGGCCAGATCCTGGCCTGGATCGACGACGACGAGGTGGCCGACCCGAACTGGCTGGCCGAGGTGGCCCGCGCCCTCGCCGAGCACCCGGACGCCGACGTCGTCTCCGGCGTGATCGTGCCGGCCGAGCTCGAGACGCGGGCCCAGCTGTGGTTCGAGCAGTTCGGCGGCCACAGCAAGGGCCGCGGCTTCAAGCCGGCCGTCTTCTCGCCCGAGACCGCGCACCTCCAGAGCCCCCTCTACCCGCTGCCGCCCTTCGGCACCGGCGCCAACATGACCTTCCGCCCCGGCGTGATCGAGCGGATCGGCATGTTCGACACCGCTCTCGGCGCCGGCACGCCCGCCATGGGCTCCGAGGACACGCTCGCCTTCACCCAGGTCCTGCTGACCGGCGGAAAGATCGTCTACCAGCCCACCGCGGTGACCCACCACTACCACCGGCGCGACCTCGAGGGCTTGCGCAAGCAGATGGTCGGCTACGGGACGGGGCTGGTCGCCGCGTACATGAGCCTGCTGATCTCCCGGCCGGGCGTGTTCTGGGGCCTGCTCAAGCTGGTGCCGGGCGCGGTGCGCGAGCTGACCGGCAAGGACACGGCCCGCACGGCCACCATCCGGGACGACTTCCCCCGCGACCTGCTCGCCGCCAACCGCCGCGGCATGCTGGCCGGCCCCCGGGCGTACCTGCGGGGCCGCCGCGCCGCCAAGCGCCGCTGATCGCCGTTCTTCCGAAAACCCCGCTCTAACCGGGCATTCTTCTACCGACGAGGTTTTTCTGACGAACGGGTGCGGTGGAGGCCGAGGGACCGATGGCGGACGATCACGCCTGCGACCCGGCCGACGCGGACGCGCCGCCGCTCACCCCCGGCAACGAGGGCGGACTGCCGGGCGAACGCACCGTGCGCCTCAACCCGGGCGGTCCGTCCGCGAGGCCGACGCCGCCGGGCGACAGGACGGTCCGGCTGGGCGCCGCGAAGGATTCCGTACGCCCGAAGGCCGCCCCCGAAGTCATCCCTCTCCCCGAGGCCGACGTCGAACCCGAGGCGTCGCCCAAGTCAGCCTCGGCGGCGATCCACGCGGAGGCCGGGGCCCTGGCCGCAACCGGGACCGAGGACAACGCGGCCCTCGACGAGCCGGACACCGCGGTGGTGCCGCCGGCAGAAGCAGTGCCGGAGCCCCGCAGCCAGGACGACCGCACCGAGCCGGACCGTGAACACCGTCGGGTGGCGCGGCCGTCCGGGCTCGGGCAGGCGCCCTGGTTCCTGGCGCTGTCCAGCTTCGGGGTTGCGCTGGTCGCTCTGGCCTACGCGGGCGGCCGCGAACAGACCCACCTGGCGATCGCCGCCTACTGGGTCGGGCAGATCGTCGTCTTCACACCCGTCGTGGCGCGGCTGCTGACCCGTCGGCCGGCCGGGATCGCCGAGTCGTTCGCCCTGGTCATGGGTTTGGCCTTCAACCAGTACCTGCTCAAGTGGTTCTACAGCCCGGACCAGTTCCGCTTCCCGGACGAGCTCCAGCACTGGCTGGCGACCACGATCATCAACGAGCGGGGCAAGCTCTTCCAGCCCAACCTGGCCCTGCCCCCGGCCGTCCACTTCCCGGGGCTGGCCGAGATGGGCGCCGGTCTCTCGCAACTGACCGGTCTGCCGGTGACCGCCGCCGGGTTCATCGTCGCCGGAGTCTGCCACCTCGGGCTCGTCGCCGCCCTGTACGTGGCCGTCCTCCGGTCGAGCCGTTCCCCGGCCGTCGCGGGCGTGGCCTGCGTGGTCTACGCGACCTCGCTGCACTACCTGTTCTTCAACTCGATGTACCTCTACCAGACCGGCGGCCTGGTCTTCCTGATGCTGACCGTCTGGGCGGCGCGGCGATTCCGAGCCGGGGACGGCCGGCAGTTCGGGCTGCTGGCCGCGGCCGGCACCGTCCTCACCACGGTCTGCCACCACGTCACCGCCGGCGCCCTCGTGCTCACGCTGCTGCTGATCGGCCTGGCCGAGGTCGGCACGACCCGACCGCGGCCCTGGAAGACGTTGATCCTCCCGGTCGGCGCCGCGGCGGTTGTCGCACTCTGGATCCTGGTCGTGGCCCACGACGTCGTCGCCTACCTGGAGGCCCCGCTCGACCAGGTCAAGCGTTCCGCGTTGCAGCTCATCTCCGGCCGGCAGCAGCCGGCGAGCGCGAGCGCCCAGGTCCCGCTCTGGGAGCTGGGCATCCAGGCGCTGGGCCTGCTCCTGCTGCTCGGCCTGTTCGTGGTGGTCGCCCGTGGCACGATCGCCCGCCGGGAGCGCGACCCCTGGCAGTGGGCCGCCCTGGCCGGATCCGCGATCTTCTTCGCCGGGAACGGCGTCCGCTTCCTCGGCTCCAACGGACCCGAGATCGCGGGACGGCTCTCCACGTTCACGTACGTCCCGATGTCGATCGTCGCCGCGACCGCGCTGGTCCAGGCGGTCCGATCGCATCCGAGAAGGGTCGTGGCGGGCGCCCTCGTCGTCACGGTTCTGATGGCCGGCGCCCGCGTCGGCGGCTGGCCCCCGGCCCGGCAGCTGTTGCCCGGGCCCTACCTGGCCGACGGCTTCGAACGCTCGGTCGACCAATACGGCCTGGACGCCGCCGACTGGGAACGCGACATGCTCGGCCCCGGCCAGCGCACCGGCGGCGACCTGACCGCGATCGGGCTGGCCTCGACCTACGGCCGGCAGGACCCGGTACGCGGCGTCGGCCCGCTGTTCTACGCCGAGCAGTGGTCGGACTCCGACGAGGACCTGGTCGGCACCCTCGCGCTGAGCTATCTCGTGGTCGACACCCGGCTGGGCGAGCAGCTGCCGGCGAACTCGCAGTACTTCGACAACGACCCGGACGTCGGCCGCATCACCAGGCCGCTGACCGCGCAGCAGCTGGACAAGTTCGACGACCTGCCTCAGTGGTCCCGCCTCTACGACAACGGGACGATCCGCATCTACCGGGTGGGTGGGCTGTGAAGCGGCGAACCGCGTACCTCGTGGCCGGCGCCACCCTGGTGGCCGCCGCCGCCGTCCTGAGCGGCATCCGGGTCCTGATGGTCGCCGGCGGCCTGCCGCTCGGCCTGGTCCTGCCCGGTCTGGCGCTGAGCGCCCTGCTGTTCCGCCGCCCGGACCGCCTCGTCACGATCGAGCGGATCATGCTGGTCCCGGCGCTGAGCCTGGGCACGCTGATCCTGGGCGGCCTGTTCGCCTGGGCGGTCCGGGCGCCGCTGCACCGCGTGACCTGGCTTGCGCTGAGCGCCGGGGTCACGCTGGCCGCCCTGGCGGCCGTCGTACTGAGAACGCCGGCGGTGCCGGCTTCCGCCGCTGCGGGCGTACGCGGGAGCAGGTCCCGCCCGCACACCACCGCCGACTCGGCCCTGGTCCAGCCGGTGCATCTGGACGGCGAGGGCCTGTTCGAGCCGGGGCATCTGGACCGCGAGGGCCGGTTCGAGCCGGAACCGACGACCCGCCGGCGCCGCCTTCTCAAGCACGTCCTGCCGGCATGCCTGGCGGTCGCGATGCTGGCCGGCGCCACCTGGCTTTCGCTGGCCACCTCGATCAGCAGCCACGAGGTCACGGTGACCACCCTGTCGGTGGTGCCGCCGGGCGCCGTCGACTCGTCCGGCGACCGCAGCATCCAGGTCAACGCGACCGGCCTGTCGCCGCGTTCCGCCTACGCCCTGCAGGTCACCTCGACGTCCGAGAACACCCGCACCACGGTCACGGCCGACGAGAACGGCCTCTGGACGTCGACCCTGCGCCTGCCCGGCGACGAGCGGCTCACGCTGGCCCTCTACCGGGCGGGTTCCACGACCGCGCTCCGAACAGTCATCGTCGCGAGCGCCGCTACCGGCTGAGCACGTGCGACACGACCAGCTCGGGCACCGGCGGCGCGTCGTCCTTCTCGCTCTTCTCGTCCTTCTCGTCCGGAAAGTCGAAGACCGCGATCTCCAGCTGCACGGGATAGTCAGGGGCCTGACCAACGCGCATGACCACTTCACCGTCGACCGTGAACGTCAGGTTGTCGGGGTGCCAGTCCACGGCGTACGTGTGGAAAGCGGAAACGTCGATCGGAAGATCGACCACCGACCAGTCCTCGCTCAGCCGCGGGTCACGGAAGCGGTGCAGCCCCATGCCGAAACCATGCGGACGGCGGCCGAAGACCTCCATCACACAGATCTCCCCCGACCGCTCCGGCCGGTCCTCGACGCCGGAGAGCCAGAACGCCACCATCGACCGCGGCGTGACGGCGCCGCGCATCCGGATCTCGATGTGCCCGTAGAGCGGGGTGAAACCCCAGAACTCCGGCTGTTCCTCGCGGACCTGCTGGCCGTCGAGGAAGGGCTGGCCGCCGATCGTGCTTCCGACCGGGCCGGAGAAGTTGGCGCTCTGAATGCCCGACACCCGCAGCGGCGTCTCGTGCACGCCCTCGGCCCACAGGGGCTGCTCGGGCGGGATGCTGAGCCGCAGCTCCCCGTTCCGGATCTCATAGGTCGCTTCGGATTCGGCGCGCGAACTCCAGTGCGGCAGGTACCAGGGCACCCACACGGACCGGTCAAGCTCGTCCGCCTCGAACCGCTCGGCCAGTCTGTGGTCCGTCATGAGGTCCTATCAGGGCGGATCGCCTGCAGGACGTCCCGTGCCTGGCCGACCTTTCCCTGAGCCGCAGGATATGAACCAGGTCGTCAGCGGTCAAGCGTGTCATGGTGGTGGTCGCCGAGAACGCGCCGGCGGCGGTCGTAGGTGTCAGCAACCGGCGGCTTCGGTGATGAGTGTCCTCGCTCAGCCGCAACGCCTCGGCGTGACGATTGAGGCCGTTCAGAGCGCCGGCGAGATTGTTGGCCGTGGCGACGGTATGGGGGATGCTCGTCACCGAGCACCCGACGGCTCCGGTCGTGAGTGTCCTTGCTCAGCCGCAGCGCCTCGCCATGACGGCCCGTGCCGTTGAGGGCGCCGGCGAGGTTGTTGGCGGCGATGAGGCTGTCGGGGTGTTCGTCGCCCAACATGCGGTGGCGCCGGTCGTAAATGTCCTGGCTCAGGCCCAGCGCGTCACCGTAGCGGCCGCAATCCCTGTACGCATTGGCCAAGTTCAGCCCGGCATAAGGAGTTTGGACATCGTCGGGGCCCAAGCGGTCCCGCCATGTGTCGTACAGGAGTGTGCAGAATTCGCGTGCTGCCTCGATGTAGTCAATAAGCGAAAAAGGCTAAGAAATCTTGCGGGCGGCTGACCAGGGACCTTCCGCTTCGGTCACCAGGCGAGCCGAGTCGATCAGTTCATCCGGATCGCGCTGAGGGGGACCGTTTTCGGGCTTGCGGGCATCGCCGGAGCCCTCTCCTACAGCCACATGACGGCCCTCCTAGCGGTCACCCAAGAGGCGCGACGTCATCTCATTTCCTCGGGCGACTCCCTGACCCGCGAAGCGCTCGCGCGGCAGATGCGGCTCAACGTTCCATGCGGCGTCCGACGCGCGTGTCGGCGTTGCGAAAGATCCTGATCGAGGACGCGGCTGAACCAAATAACGATCATGCCGATATCCGGCAGAGCTCGTAGGCAGGTGCTAACTGGTGCCGGTAGCAGTGGCGAGTCTCTGCAAGGGAGCGGGGTCGGAGAGAGCGACATACCTGAAACTCTGCGG
>DASWRZ010000243.1:0-6430 GCA_036402935.1 Actinoplanes sp. | reverse complement strand
AGACCACCACCCAGGCCCGCGTGGGCACGGTCGCCGACCGGGTGGTGCTCGGCTCCGGCGGCGACGCCGCGGCCCAGATCCGCGCGCTGGACGGCGTGGTCGCGGCCACCGGCGTCCGCCACACCTCCGTTGTCGTGACGTCGTTCGGCGGCATCGAGGCCGCCACCGCCCAGGCCGTCGACCCGGCCGGCATCGCCTCGACCATGGACCTGGGCACGACCTCGGGCAACCTGGCCGGCCTGAGCCGCCCCGGCACGGTCGCCGTCTCGGAGATGCAGGCGTCGTCCTCCGGCTGGCACCTGGGCGACAAGGCCCACCTGTGGCTGGGCGACGGCACACCCGCCGATCTCACGGTGGTGGCCGTCTACCGCCGGGGCCTCGGCTTCGCCGACGTGACCGTCTCCCGGCAGACCGCGGCCGGCCACCTCCCGCGCAACGCCGACGACGAGGTCCTGGTCCGCACCGGCGCGGCTGCCGGCACCGGTTCGGCTGCGGGCGCGGGCTCGGCCTCTGGTGCCGACGCCGCGCTGGCGGCCTGGAGCGCCGCGCACCCCGGCACCACCGTGGTCGATTCCGCGGCGCGCACCCAGATGCTCGGCACGGACCTGGCGATCGGGGCCTGGCTCAACAAGATGCTGATCGGCGTCATGGTCGGCTATGCCGCCCTGGCCGCGGCCACCACGATGGTGATGGCCGCCCTGGCCCGCCGCCGGGAACTGGCGCTCCTGCAACTGGTCGGCGTGACCCGCCGCCAGATCCGTCGCATGGTCAACGCCGAACAGGCCGGACTCCTCGGCGTCGCCGTCCTCATCGGAGCGTCGATCGCCGCCCTCACGCTCGGCTCCATCATGCGGGCGCTGACCGGCAGCCCGATTCCCTACGTTCCCCCGACCGGAGCCCTAGCCGTCCTGGGCGGCGCGACGCTGCTCGCCCTGGCCACCACGATCTGGCCGGTCCGCCGCCTCCTGCGGACTCCGCCGACCGACAACATCGGCATCAAGGAGTAGGCCGGCCCGGGCGTACGGAAAAAGGCCGCCGAGGCTGACCGGAAGGTCGGCCCCGGCGGCCCGGGTTTCGTGCTCGGTCAGTTCTGGGGCGGGGTATCGCCCTTGCCGCTGCCCCACTTCAGGTTCGCCGTGCTGCTCAGGCTGTAGGTGAGGTGCGCGCCCGAGCTGACCGCCCTGGCCGGCAGCCAGGCCCTGGTGGTCGAGCGGCCGTCGACCTTCAGGCCCTTCACGTAGTGCGCCGTCGCGGTGTCCGGAGCGTCGATCACCAGGTGATGGCCGGTGCCCAGCCGCACGTCGGCGTGGGGGAAGAGCGGCGTGGTCAGTGCCAGCTCGGCCCGGGTCGGGACGGTCGGGTAGAGGCCGAGGGCCGAGAGGACGTACCAGGCGCTCATCGTGCCCGCGTCGTCGTTGCCCGGAATGCCGCCGGTGGTGTCGTTCCACTTCGTGTCGGTGATCGCCTTGACCGTTTCCTGCGTCTTGTAGGCGGCGCCGAGATAGTTGTAGACGTAAGGCGTCTGGATGTCCGGCTCGTTGGTGGCGTCGAACCGGGTGCCCTTGGTGGCGCTCAGGTCGAACGTGCCGTCCGGGTTGCGGAAGAAGGCGTCCAGCCGCTTGACCGCCGTGGCGTTGCCGCCCATCTTCTGGGCCAGCGTGGTCACGTCGGAGTAGACCATCCAGGTGTACTGGGCGCTCGTGCCCTCGACGAACCCGGTCCCGGTCGACGGGGTGAAGCCCGAGGCCCAGGTGCCGTCGCGGAAGTGGTCGCGGGCCCAGCCGGTGAACTCGTAGGACGGGTCGGACGGCGGCGGGCTCGTCACCGTCGGGTCGGCCAGTTCCAGCTCGCCCACCTGCACGATGTCGGCGCCGCCGTTCTTCGTGACGTTCAGCCGGTAGTAGCTGAAGGCCTGCGGGTTCGCGACGGTGTAGGAGACGGTCTGGCCGCGCTGAGCGAAGCTCTGCCCGGTCTGCGTGTCGACGGTCGTCCAGTCGGTGCCGTTGTTCGAGCCCTGGATCTGCCAGTCGGCCGGGTCACGTGTCGGCTCGTCGTTGCCCGAGGTGATCGCGTAGCTGGTGACCGTGAGCGGCGTGTCCAGCTGCGCCGCGACCCAGCCCGTGGTCGCGAAGGTCAGCCACTTGGTGCCCTTGTCGCCGTCGAACAACTGGGCCTTGCCCTCATTGGGCGCGTTCTCGGCGCTCGCGGTGATCGCCGTGATGTGGCCGCGGATGTTGTGCTCCAGGCCGGTGTCGGCCTTCGCGTCCGGGTCGAACACGTTGCGCCAGTTGTGCGACCGGGCCAGGAAGGTGTGGTAGACGCCCTTCTCGCCGAGGGACGCCGCCAGCTGCGCGATGCCGTAGTCGGCGGCCGAGTCCTCCAGGGTCTCGGCGGCGCCGCCCCAGCAATGACAGTCGTCGGCCGGCACGTAGCCGAGCGACATGTAGTCCTGCAGCGACGGCCGCTGGCCGAAGCACTCGACGTTGCAGCCCAGGTCGCTCGAGTCGTTCTCGGTCGGCACGGTCGCGGCGTGGACCAGCGACTTCAAGGCGCCACGGGCGTCGAAGTCGCGGGCGCCGAAGGCGTACATCGCGGCGATCGCGGCCGCGGCCGGGTCGCCCGACATGACCGACGTCTTGCCGTTCTCCAGCAGCCAGCGGTCCCACTCGCCGCCGCGCTGGGTGGCGTAGTTGAACAGCGACTGCGCATAGTCACCGGCCTGCTTGGGGTCGAGCATGGCCAGCAGCTGCACCTGGGCGCGGTACTGGTCCCAGCCGGAGAAGGTGCCGTACTGCGCGCGCTGCTTCCCGGTCACCCGATGGATCTTGTCGTCGGCGCCGTAGTAGCGGCCGTCGACGTCGCTGGTCAGGGTCGGCTCGAGCGACGAGTGGTAGAGGGCGGTGTAGAACGTCGTCCGCTGCGCGGTGGTCCCGCCCCCGATGCGGATCTTGCTGAGCCGGGCGTTCCAGGCCGCCGCGGCCCGCGCCTTGATCGTGTCGAACCCGACCCGGTTCGGCGACTCCACGGCCAGGTTGCGCTCGGCGCCGGCCTGGTCCGCGTACGAGATGGCGACGCGCATCGTGACCGCGGTCGTCCCGGGGGCGAACGTGACGTACCCGCCCGAGCCCTTGCCCGCGACGGGCCGCCCGGAGGCGTAGCCGCTGCCGCCGGAAGCGTCCGTGCTGTTCGCCGCGACCGACCCGTCCTTCCAGGTGCCGGTGGTCGAGAAGGGCTGATCCAGCTTGGCCACGAAGTGCAGCGTGTAGTACGCGTGCGAGTTGTCGGTGCTCTGCGGCCCGCAGAAGTTGCCGGCGCTGACCGAGCCGGTGATCGTCCGGGTGGCCGGGTCGATGTGTACGGTCGCGTCCGTGCTGCCGGTCTCCGACAGCGACGTGCGGAACAGGAGGCTGGCCGGCTTGTCGGCGGGGAAGGTGAACCGGCCCATGCCCGTACGGTCGGTGACCGTGAGCTCCGCGCCCGCGCCCGAGTCGAGCCCGACCTTGTAGTAGCCCGGCGAAGCGACCTCGTTGGCGTGCGAGAACGTGCTGGCGTAGACCGCGTCGGTGGCATCGCTGGTCGGCGAGGTGGTCACGGCACCGACGTACGGCATGATCGGGATGTCGCCGTTGGCGCCGGAGCAGCCCACGCCGCTGAGGTGGGTGAGGCTGAGCCCCCGGATCTTGGTCGCGGTGTACTGGTAACCGCCCGGAGCCGGGGTCGAGATCTGGTTGCCCCTGGAGGTCTGCGGACTCCAGGAGAGCATGCCGAACGGCCGCACCGCACCCGGGTAGGTGTTGCCCAGATTGGTCGAGCCGATGAGTGGGTTGACGTACGAGACCGGCTCCGCGATCCGCGGGGCCGGGCCGGCAGCCTGCGCCACGGCACCGATCGGGATGGTGACGGCCACCCCGGCGAGCGCGGCGAGGGCACGAGTTCGAAGCATCCGGGTCCTTCCTGACAACGTTGTCAGGACAGCATTCATCGACCTACTGGCATGTGTCAATGACGTTGCACGCTTGTTAGACGGTCAGACCGATCCGCCGGGATCGCTGAAACCAGCGCTTACGCCGGTCCCGCCTCGAGGGCGTGGACGCCGTGCGGCGGTCGCGCGCCCTCGACGGCGGGTTCGGGTCAATGGTTGGCGCAGCAGGGGGTCGGGTTCGGGACCTCGAACGGTGCGATGCGGCCGCCCGGGGCGGGCGTCGCGACCAGGATGAGGCGGCCGTTCTCCCACTGGGGGCGTACGAAGTCGCGGGTGTCGATCAGGGTCTCCGGGGCGGCCGGCGGGCCACCGATGACACGGACGTCGTCGATGGCACTGAGCGCCAGCAGGTCGGCGGCCGGGAGGGTGCCGGTCAATGCGCGTACGCCCGGGAACAGCACCGCCCGCCCGGCGCGACCGACGGCATGGTCTTCCCTGGCCGCCGTGGCGGCCTCGCTCGGCTCGGGCGGCGGAAAGACCGTGAGGTCGATGCCGGCCAGAGTGATGACGACGCGGGGTCGCGGGCCGTGCACGAAATGGGTGCAGGCGACCAGGCCCGGACCACCGGGCACCGCCGCCAGCCAGTGTTCGGCGGTGACGGTGTCCCGGTGGCCCAGGTCGAATGCGAGGATGCCGGTCATCGGCGGGGGAGAACCCAGATCGGGTTGGTGTAGAACCACAGGTCGGTCCACGGGTCGGCCGAGCCGGGCACGTCCATCGCCGGGCCGGCCGGGTCGATCGCCGCGCCCAGGTAGCCGGGGGCGGTGCGCTTGCCGTCGGTGCCGCGCAGGCGTACGTAGAACGGGCCGTCGACCCGGCCGAGGTCGTAGGTGAAGGTGACCTGGCCGGCCTTCTTCGTGACCTCGAACGACTTGACGACCTTGGTCGCCGGGGTGGTGAAGACGTCCTTGTCCCGGACCGGACCGGTGACCGCGCCGCGGATGACGTCGACGCGGGCCAGAACCGGCAGGAACTGCGCCCAGTTGGGCCGGCTCGCGAGGTCGACGGTGACGACCAGCTGGGCCGAGGTGCCCTTCTTGGCGACCAGCGTGTCGCCGAGGGTCACCCCGTCACCGCCGGCGCGGACCCGCACGTCGAGGCCGTCGATCAGGCCGCCGTGGTCGAGCCAGACGCGACCGGCGCGGATGCCGGCCATGACCGCGGCGTACGAGAAGCCGGCCGAGCCGACGTGGGTGCGGCTGTAGAAGCCGGGCCAGAAGTCGCTGTTGCCGTTCGCGACCGTGCCCGCATAGACCGGGTCGGCGTAGCGGCCGTTGGCGTCGAAGTCGCCGCCGCCGCTGGTCGCGACGTCGAGGTAGACCTTGTGCGAGTCGGAGTTGGCGGTGATCCACCACGGCTTGCCCTCGGCGAGCAGGCTGTCCCAGAGGCCGCCGACGGTCGCGGTCATCCAGTCGAAGCCGCCCCAGGTGCGGTAGCTCTCCAGCGGGTACTGCGGGAACGACTGGGCCGACGGGCTGTTGTCGTAGCCGCCGCGGCCCGAACCCGGGCCGAGCGGGGCCGCGATGCCGGAGGCCTGGTGGCCGGGCGCGCCCTCGAAGCCGACCGCGATGCGCGGGTCGGCGTCGCGCCAGGCCCGGATCTCGTGCGGCGAGTCGATGCCCTTGCGGGCCGGGTGGTTGGCCAGGAACAGCGCGTCGGTGACCCGGCGGCGGTTGACCGCGTCGGCCAGGAAGTTGATGCCGCTGATCGCGAGCGCCTCGTTGGCCGGGGTCGGGTCGGTGGCGCTCCGGACCGCGCCGTCGAACGTGTTCTCGAACTCCTTGAGGACGGCGACCTCGTTCTTGCCCGGGTGCACGAAGACGGTGCCGTGCTCGGCGGCCGGAATGTTCCACTCCAGGCCCTGGAAGACCAGGGTGTCCTTGACCGCGTCGCGGGCGGCGACGATGTCCGGGTTCACCTTGTCGACGCCGATCTTGGCGTGTGCCACGCTGCCGTGGTCGGTGATGACCATCCAGTCC
The DNA here is from genome assembly GCA_036402935.1 of Actinoplanes sp. Taxonomy (GTDB): domain Bacteria; phylum Actinomycetota; class Actinomycetes; order Mycobacteriales; family Micromonosporaceae; genus Actinoplanes. The sequence goes on along the minus strand of DASWRZ010000243.1, from coordinate 469 downwards.
AGGCCGTACGCGTTGGCGTGCCGCACCTGGTCGATGACCCGGTACTGGGCGTCGCTGCTGTGCTGGGTGTGGATGTGATGGTCGCCGGCCAGCCAGAGGTACCCGTTTGCCGGGTGGTGGCCGCGGTCGTGCGCGTCGGCGGCTCCCGGCTCGACGAGCGCTCCGGCCCCGGCCGCGGCGGCACCCAACAGGCCGGCGCTGCGCAGGAACCCGCGCCGGGAGACCTCGGACGGCGAGAGCTCGCCGTCCGGGACGCTCGGGTCGAGTACGGGCTGAATATCGTGATCGTGGTGGTGATGACCGTGGTGATGACCCATGGTCGCCAATCTCGGGTACCAGGGGAAACGGGCGTTGGCCAGAAGATAGATGCGAGTCGAATCAGCCGTGCCGGATGGAGGCCACCCGTGATGGCCGCCGCCCCGGCGACGGTCACTGACCGCGCGCCTGCCAAAGCACGATCGTGGCGCCG
>DASWRZ010000242.1:0-15792 GCA_036402935.1 Actinoplanes sp. | reverse complement strand
CCGCCGCCCCGACCACCGTTCCGCCCGACCCGCCGACGCCGGTGACCGTGCTGTCGGCACAGACCGTGCGCCACGTCGTGCACTGCAGCGCCGGCGGCGACGAGCTGCGGATCCGGCTGACCAACGAGTTCGGCGACACCCCGCTGCGGATCGGCGAGGTCCGCGTCGCCCGCCGAAGGGCCCCGGGCACCAGCCGGAGGGTCACCTTCGGCGGTCACCCGTCGGCGCTGATCCCGGCCGGCGCGCCGCTCGTCAGCGACCCGGTCGACCTGCGCATACCGGACGCGGACGACCTGTTCGTCAGCATCTATCTGCCCGCGAGGACGCCGGTCACCACCTTGTTCGCGTTCTCCTACCAGGACAACGTGATCGCGGCCGGCAACGTCACCGCCGCCCGCCAGGTGACCGCCACCCAGACCCTCCAGCAGGTCCTGTTCCTGTCCGGGGTCAGCGTGCGGTCGCCGGCGAGTGCGATCGTCACGCTCGGCGACTCGATCACCAACGGCGCCAACACGACGGCCGACCTCAACCACCGCTGGCCCGATCTGCTGGCCGAGCGACTGCGCCGGGCCGGTCTCGACCGCGGGGTGGTCAACGTCGGCATCTCCGGCAACCGGCTCCTGCACGACCCGAACCCACCGGCCGGCAGCCCGGCCGAGGCGTACGCGGCGTACTTCGGTCAGAGCGCGCTCCGCCGCTTCGACCGCGACGTGCTGGCCCAGCCCGGCGTCTCCGACGTGATCGTGCTGCTCGGCATCAACGACCTCGGCCACCCCGGCACCAGTGCGCCGGAGAGCGAAGTGGTCTCGGCCGACGACCTGATCGCCGGGCACCGCCAGCTGATCGCCCGCTCCCGGCAGGCCGGGCTGCGGATCTTCGGCGGGACGATCCTGCCGTTCAAGGACGACACCCTTGATTTTTGGAGCGCCGAGAACGAACGCAAACGCCAGGCGGTCAACCGCTTCATTCGTACGGGCGGGGAGTACGACGGGGTCATCGACTTCGACCGGGCCATGCGGGCACCGGGCGATCCGCTGCACCTCGATCCCGCCTACGACAGCGGAGATCACCTGCACCCCAACGATGCCGGCATGGTCGTGATGGCCGCCGCCGTACCCCTGAGGTTCTTCCGATGAAATCTCTCCTCGCCCTGCTGCTTCTCTCTCCCCTCGTCGCGGCGCCGGCGGCGCACGCGGCCGCGAAAGAGACGACGGAGAGCTACGTCGCCTTCCGCGACGGGCCCGGCCGTTTCCCGGTGGTGGCCGCCCGCCGAGCCGCGCCGATCGTGGTGAGCGCGGACGACTACTCGGGCGTGATCCGCGTCGTCGACGACGTGCAGTCCGACATCGGTAAGGTCACCGGGGTCAAGCCCGCGGTGAGCCACGGCGCGCTCCCGAGAGGCGCCGACCCGATCATCGTCGGCACGATCGGCAAGAGCCCGCTCATCGACACGATCGTCGCGCGCGGCAAGCTCGACGTGAGCTCGATCAAGGGCAAGTGGGAGACCACGATCGAGCAGGTCGTCGACAACCCGCTCCCCGGCGTGCGACGCGCCCTCGTCATCGCCGGCTCCGACCAGCGGGGCTCGATCTACGGTGCCTACGACCTGTCGAAGAACATCGGCGTCTCGCCCTGGTACTTCTGGGACGACGTGCCGGCCGCCCACCACGACGCGCTCTACGTGCTGCCCGGGCGGCACAGCCAGGGCACCCCGGCGGTGAAGTACCGCGGGTTCTTCATCAACGACGAGAACCCGGCGACGGGGGAGTGGGCCCCGGGCTACTTCGGTCCCGGCAAGGCGCCCGGCTATCCGGGCGGGCTCAACGCCGCCTACTACGCCAAGGTCTTCGAGACGATGCTGCGGCTCAAGGCCAACTACCTCTGGCCGGCCGTCTGGGGCCGGGCCTTCGCCGAGGACGACCCGCTCAACCAGGCGACGGCCACGCTGTACGGCGTGGTCATGGGCACCTCGCACGAGGCGCCGATGATGCGGGGCATCGAGGAGTGGAACCGGCACGCGGTCAACGGCACCGACCCGTACGGCGGGAACGGGCAGTGGAGCTTCGTGCACAACGCGGACGCGCTCAAGGCGTACTGGCGGGACGGCGCCCAGCGGATGGCCGACCAGGACATCGAGGGCGTGATCACGCTCGGCATGCGCGGCAACGGCGACACCGGCCTGCCCGACGGTGACGGTATCGGCCTGATGAGCAACATCATCGACACCCAGCGGCAGATCCTGAAGGACACCGGCCTCATCGACCGGCCCCAGGTGCAGACCCTGTACAAGGAGGTCCAGCGCTACTGGGACGAGGGCTACCGGCCACCGGACGACGTCACGGTCGTGTTCTGCGACGACAACTGGGGCAACATGCGGCGGCTTCCGCAGGCGTCCGACCTGTCCCGCAGCGGTGGGTTCGGCATGTACTACCACTTCGACTACGTCGGGGCGGGCCGCAACTACAAGTGGGCCGACACCGCCAATCTCACCAACACGTGGGAGCAACTGCATCAGGCGTACGCGTCGGGCGTCAACCGGTTGTGGATGGCCAATGTCGGCGACCTCAAGAACGAGGAGGTGCCGGCCCAGTTCTTCCTCGACTACGCGTGGAACCCGAACGCGATTCCGGTCACCGGCCTCGGTAACTGGCTCACCGCGTACGCGAAGGAGAGTTTCGGCCCGGCGCTGGCGCCGGCCGTGGCAAGCCTGCTCGGCGACTATGCCCGGTTGCAGTCCCGGCGTAAGCCGGAACTTTTGAACCGTCGCATCACGGTCGACCCGAGCAAGAATCTGAGCACCGATCCGACCGCGGTCATCAACGACGACCAGGGCAATCCGTTCAGCCTGACCGCCTATCGCGAAATGGATCGGGTGACCGCCCTATGGCAGGCGCTGGCCGCCCGGGCGTTGCAGGTCAGACAGAGAGTTCCGGCGGCCTGGCAGGACGCGTTCTATGAGCTCGCGTACTACGAGATCAAGGACACCGCGCTCATCTATGCGCTGCGGCAGGCCGAGTTCACGAACATCGAATACGCCGGGCAGGGCCGTGCGGACACCAATGCCCAGGCCGATCGGGCCGAGCGGTTGTTCGCCCAGGACCAGGCGATGAGCGACTACTACAACACCGAGTTGGCCGACGGGAAGTGGGCCGGCTGGCAGACCCAGCCCAAGATCGGGTACGGGGACGTCGAGCGCTACGGGCCCAATGCCCCGTGGCAGCAGCCGGAATTGAACAACGTGGCGCTGCCGGACGAGATCTACCCGCATCTGCAGCGGATCACGGTTCCGTCGGCGGCCGCGATGGGCGTTGCCCTCGACGGCGGCGACGCGGTCAAGCTACCGGAGTTCAGCCCGTGGCAGTCGCAGCCGGCGCAGTACATCGAGGTCTACAACAAGGGCACGACGCCCTTCGACTACCGGATCTCGGCGGCCCGGCCGTGGGTTCACGTCACACCGCATTCCGGCCGGGTGACCGACCAGATCCGGGCCACGGTGACGGTGGATTGGCGGTTCGCGCCGCGCGGTGTTTCCTCGGTGCCGATCACGATCAGCGGCGCCGGGAGCACGGTCACCGTGCAGGCGCCGATCAGCGATCCCACGGTGAAGCCGAGCGGATTCCTCGAGGCCGACGGTTACGTGGCGATGGAGGCCGACCACTACAGCGCCAAAGCCGGCGACTGGCAACTCCTGCCCGGCATCGGCCGGACCGGAAACGGACTCACCCCGCTGGGCGGGAACGGCGCGCATCTTTCGTACGCGATGACGCTGACCACCACCGGCCCCGTGCGGGTGTCGGCTTATCTCTCGCCGCGCAACAACGTGTTCCCGACGAGCGGGCTGCACTACGCGGTGTCGATCGACGGCGAGACGCCGCAGGTCGTCGACATCATTCACGCGACCGGCTCGGACGACGGCACCATGAACAACCAGTGGGCCCGCAACACCTCGGACAACATCAACGTGACGACGACCGTGCACCAGGTGGACCGGCCCGGCCGGCACACGCTGACGTTCTGGGCGGTCGATCCCACGGTCGTCGTGCAGCGCCTGGTCGTGCAGACCGCGCCGCTGCCGTACAGCTACCTCGGGCCGCCCGAGAGCCGGGGGGCACGCGCATGAACCGGCGTACGGTCCTCGGCCTCGGTGCCGCCGCGCCGGCGGCGTTCATCGGCCATGGTGGCTCCCCGGCCCGCCGGCGTTGGGTGCACACCTGGGTCTGCATGCCGCAGCTGACCGAGCCGGGCAACCTGCCGCCGGCGCCGTTCACCGGCACCGGCTCGACGCTGGTCGACACCACGCTGCGGCAAACCGTGCACACGTCGATCGGTGGGTCGCGGGTGCGGGTGCGGTTCTCGAACGCCTTCGGCGGGTCGGCGCTGCCGATCACCGCGGCTTCGCTGGCGTTGCCCGTGGCCGGCCAGGCGGGTTCCTCGGCGATCCGGCCCGGCAGCAGCCGGCCGCTGACCTTCGGCGGGCACCCCTCCACGGTCGTGCCGGTCGGGGCGCAGGTGGTCTCCGACCCGGTCGACCTCCCGGTGGCGCCGATGTCCAACCTGACCGTGTCGTGCTATCTGGCGGCCGGGCAGGCGACCCTGAACCTGACCTCGCACCCGGGTTCGCGCACCACGACCCACCTCGTCAACGGCGATCATCACCTCGACGCCGACCTGCCCGGGTCGGTCGGGGCCGATCACTGGTACCTGCTCAGCGGGGTGGAGGTCGTCGGCTCCGAGTCGGCGCTGGTGATCGTCGGGGACTCCTTGTCCGACGGCCGGGGCTCCACCACCAACGGGAACGACCGGTGGCCCGACCAGCTGCTCGCGCGGCTGCACGGCCGGATCGCGGTGCTCAACCAGGCGGCCGGCGGCAACCGCATCCTCAATGACGGCCTCGGGCCCAACGTGCTGGCCCGGCTCGACCGCGACGTGCTGGCCCTCGGCGCGGTCGAGTGGATGCTGATCTTCGAGGGCGTCAACGACATCGGCACGGCGGACGCCACCGACGTTGCCCAGCGCCAGGTGAGCGACGACCTGATCGCGGCGCTCCGGCAGGTGGTGACCCGGGCCTCGGCCCGCGACATCGCGGTCTACGGCGCGACGATCACGCCGTTCGGCGGCAACACCGGCTACGACGACGCCGGCGGGCTCCGCGAACGGTCGCGGCAGGCGGTCAACTCCTGGATCCGGCACAGCCGTACGTTCGACGCGGTGGTCGACTTCGACGCGGCCGTCCGCGACCCGGCCAACCCGCGGCGGATCCTTCCGGCCTACGACGTGGGCGACGAACTGCACCTGACCCCGGCCGGTTACGGGGCGCTGGCCGCCGCCGTACCGTCCGGGCTCTTCACCGGCGCCCGGGCACCGTCCGCCCACCTGGCGTCGGCCCAGGTGGTGCCGGCCGGCTGAACGCCGCCGGCGTACCTGCGCCGCCACCGGCGGCGGCTTTTCCAGGTACGCCGTCGGGTCCATCACCTTGAGCGGCGTCACCGACAGTCTGTCGCCCGTTCGACGGGATTGTCCTGGAGGCTGTATTCGACGCTTTCGATCAGGTTGATCGCGGCGTGCGGGGTGCGGCGCACGTTGGTGCCCGGAGTATTCGGGGTCATCGACGGGCTTGGGCGTGGGCGCGGCGGTCGGCCTTGACCCGGTACATCGCGGCGTCGGCCTCGCGCAGCAGCTGCTCGGCGTCGCCGGCGCGTCCGGAGGCCGCGCCCACGCTGGCGCCGACCTGGACCGGGCCGCCGGTCAGGGGGATCGGTTCGGCCAGGGTGTTCGTGATCAGGTCGGCCAGCGACTCGGCGGCGGCCAGGCCCGCGCCGGGCAGGATCACCGCGAACTCGTCGCCGCCCAGGCGGATCGCGCTGCCGCCCGCACCGGCCAGGGCGGCCAGCCGGTGAGCGACCGCGATCAGCACCTGGTCGCCCGCGTGGTGGCCGCGTTCGTCGTTGATCGGCTTGAAGCCGTCCAGGTCGACCAGCAGCACGCCGAGGGTCTCGCCGGCCGGGGTGCCGCGCAGCTTCTGTTCGAGCCGGGCTCGGTTGCCCAGGCCGGTCAGCCCGTCGTGGGTGGCCTGGTGGCGCAGCTCGTCGTGCAGGGCCCGCGCCTCGGTGATGTCGCGGGCGTTCAGCACGATGCCGTCGACGCTGGGATTGTCGCTCAGGTCGGCGCCGACGATGTCGAGCCAGCGCAGAGCGCCGTTGGCGTGCCGCATGCGCAGCTGGGCGTCGACGTCCACGCCCGGCGCGGCGGCCAGCCGCTCGAAAAGCGCGTCGAGCAGCGGCCGGTCCTCGGCCAGGGCGTGTGCACCCAGAAGCGTGCCGGTGAGCTGTGCCGGATCGACGCCGAGGACGCGTGAACTGGCCGGGCTGGCGTACCGCACCCGGCCGTCCGCGCCGACCACCAGCGTGACGTCCGACGAGTGCTGCACGAGCGAGCGGAACCATTCGCGCTGGTTGTCGCGCTCGGCCAGCAGCCGTTCGTTGTCGTGGAAGGCGGCCAGCTGACGGCCCACGACCAGGGCCGTGATCGCCAGCGTGCCGACCGCGACACCCCAGACCCGGATGTCCGCGTGCAGGTCGAGCAGCACGGCCACGAGCAGCACCTGGGTGACCACCACCGCCAGGTAGGGGAGCCGGCTCGACCGCTGCTCGGCCACCGAGGCGCCGCCGGTGGCCACCGTCAGCACCTCCTGGAAGCGCAGGCTCCCGGTGGTCAGCACGCACGGCACGAGCTGGATGAAGAACATGAGCCGCGGGTCGTCGGCCCCGGTCAGCATGGTGACCACGGTCGAGCCGAACCCGGTGCCGGCCACGCCGATGCAGGCGAGCAGGGCCGGGGCCCGGCTGAACGGTGCCGTGCCGCTCATCACCAGCTTGAGCAGGGCGAACGCGATGAGCACCATGACCGCGCAGGTGGCGGCCCCGGCGTAGCGCTGAGGGCGGCCGCCCGTCGTCAGCACCGTCGCGAGCGAGAAGTACCACAGGAAGACGGCGATGCCGGTCAGCACGGTCGCGGTGTCGAGCCACAGGCGCAGGCGCCGGCGACCCGACCCGCCGAGCGGGTGGGCGAGCATCGTCAGCACGACCGACGACATGCCGAACACCACGAACACGGTCTGAATGACGCTGGTCGTCTTCTCGTGCGGGTTCAGGATGACCCGGAACGTCTGATAACCGTCGCCGACAGTGCAGCTGACGCCTCCGAGGACCACGGCCCGCCAGAACCGGCGGGCATACGGCGACCCTGCGGTCGCACGGCTCAGACGTACGGCGAAGGTCGCGGTCAGCAGGTCGAGACCGAACTGCAGGAACCACGACGAGACGGCGGCGCTGGACGGCCCGGCGAACCAGAACCAGGGGAGAGCGGCCACGGTGAGAGTGGCCATGGCGATGAGCACGGGATCGGCCCACGGCCGCCGTGCCCGGATCCCCGGCTCGTCCATCGTCGCTCCCGTCGCATCCATCGGGGTGCCCGATCGGCGACACGGGCGGCGACGTGAGATATCGGGAGGTGTTATCCGGCTCGCATAGGATTCAGCGGTGACTGTCATTCCGATCCGGCTCGTCGGCGACCCGGTGCTGCGGCAGCCGGCCGCTGAGGTGACCGACTTCGACGCCGAGCTGCGCACGCTGGTGGCCGACCTCCGCGAGACCCTGGCCGACCGTGGTGGGGCCGGGCTGGCCGCGCCCCAGCTCGGGGTGGGCCGCCGCGTCTTCGTGGTCGCGCCCCAGCTGGTCGACGGCGGCGTCGACCATCTGGTCAACCCGGTGCTCGACTTCCCCGACGACGAGGAACAGGGCGGCCCCGAGGGCTGCCTGTCGATCCCCGGCATCTACCTCGACACCAGACGGCGGCTCAACGTGGTGGCGAAGGGCTTCACCCAGCACGGCGACCCGGTGCAGGTGGTGGGCGACGGCCTGCTGTCGCGCTGCATCCAGCACGAGACCGACCACCTCGACGGCGTGCTCTTCATCGATCGCCAGGACCCGGCTCAGCGGCAGCGCCTGCTGGCCACGCTGCGCGAGGCGGTCTGGTTCGACGCCACGGTCAAAGCCAGTCCGCACTGAGCGACATTCTTCCGGCCCGACCGGGTATGCCCGTCTTATGACCAGTGCGACCTTCAGCGAAGTCCAGGCCCTGCTCGAGGATCTGGACTTCCCCGCCGACAAGGACCACATCGTCGCCCACGCCGCCGCGCGCGGCGCGCCGGACGACTCGCCCGCCGCCAGGGCGCTCCGCGCCATGCCGGCCGACCTCTACCGCAACATCTCGGAGATCCGCAGCTCGGTCGACCTCGCCGACGAACCGCCGGACTGATCGGGGATATGGCCTGAACCGCGTACGGCAGACAGCGGGCCCGGCCGCCGGGGCTTCCCGTTCCCGGTGGCCGGGCCACTGCCGGCCGGCAGCGTACGTCTCGCGCGGGGGGTCGGGCACGCGAGACGTAGCGCCGGCGGTGGGGGCCGAATTCAGCTGAATCGGGCCGCGATCCAGTCCGCCACGAGGCTGGTCGTCGCCGTGACCGCACCGTCGTGGTCGGCCCCCTGAACAGGGACGAACTGCACCGGCTGGCTGTACTGCTGCAGCTCGGGCAGCAACGCCTCGGCCGTGATGTCGTAGGGCACGGCCTCGTCCTCGGTGCCCTGGATGAGAAGGATCGGTGCGCTCGACGGCTGCTGGGCCGGGTTGACGAAGTGCACCAGCTCGTCGACGAGGGAGCCGGAGAGCGCGCCGCCGACCAGGAGCTGCGAGGCGGTCAGCGACTGGTACGTCGACAGGATCTCGTTGAGGCAGCCGGCCGTGAGCACCGGAGTGCGCAGCTTGGCCGGGTCGGCGAGCGGGCTGGTGGCGCTGAACGAGGTGTCGACCGCCTGCAGGCCGTACAGCGCCATCACCAGGTAACCCTGGCCGGGCGTGCCCGGGATGAGGGGCGCGAACAGGTCGGCGTTGGAGACCGGGGCGATCGCCGAGACGCCTTTCAGCGTCAGGTTCCCGTCGTACGAGGGAGCCAGCTCACCGGCGAACAGCGCGCCCTGGCCGCCCTGGGAGTGGCCGTCGATCGCGTACTGCGTGCTGAGCGAGGAGTCGAGGTTGCGTGCCGCCTTGACGCTGTCGATGATCGCGCGGCCCTCGCTGCCGCCGATCAGGTACGGGTGGGACTGCGACGTGCCGAGCCCCGGGTAGTCGGGCGCGGTGACCGTGAAGCCCTTCCGGAGCAGGGCCGCGACGGCGGCTCGGGCCTCCGGCCAGAAGACGTCCTGGTTGGTCGAGGGGGTGCACTGGTCGGCCAGCCCGGTGGTGCCGTGGGCCCACACCACGGTCTTCTTCACCTTGCCGGTCTTCGGGGTCATGACCAGGCCGGTGGCCGTGATCGCGGAGCCGCTGACCGAGGTCGTGTAGTAGGTGATGCGCTTCCCGGTGGCGAGCGGCGCGAGCTCGGGCGGCAGGGTCGCCGCGGTCGAGGACTGAACGATGCCCGGTGTCGTGGCCGCGTTCGCGGGCGAGCCGGCGACGGTGAGACCGGCGGTGGTGAGGACAGCGACCGCCAGCAGCACGGTCGTTTTCCGCCGGAAGGCGTGCGACATCAACGGTTCCTTTCGGTGCGATTTTCCGGGCGTTGAAGGGCAGGGTGAAGCCCGGCGTGAATTGCGGAAAACAGCGGGGAAGCGAATTACCGGGTGCAGGCGAAATGGTCGGCGATCCGCCGGAGAGCGTTGATGGTCTCCAGGTCACGGGCGGGATCGTCCTGGGTCGGCCAGGCACTGCACTTGACGATCACGACATCGGCGGCCGGGTCGACGAACAGGTATTGTCCGTGCACGCCGAGCCCGGTGAAGGCGTCGAAACACGGGCTGCCGAGCGTCCACCACTGGTTCGCGTACCCGTAGTGGTCGTAACCGCTCGGACCGAGCGCGCCCACCGCGAGCTGGGCGAGATCGCTGCCGCGGCTGCGGCGCACCCAGTCGCGGGGCACCACCTGGCGGTCGCCGACCCGGCCGTCGCGGGCCATGAGCAGGCCGAGCCGGGCGAGGTCGCGCGGGGTCGCGTTGAACGAGCCGGCCCCGATGGCGGTTCGGGGCCGGGCCCGGGTGAGCCAGTAGAAGGCGTCGCGGTCGGCGCCGAGGTGCCGCCACAGGCGTTCGGACGCGTATGCCGCCAGCGACATGCCGGTCGCCGCCTCGAGCACCCAGCCGAGCACCTGCGCATCGAAGGTCGAATAGTTGAACCGCTCGCCGGGGTCGGCCGTGCGTGGCGCCGACTTGATCACCTCGGCGACGTTGCCGCCGCCCATCACGGCCCGCTCGAAGCGCTTGATGCCGCTGTCGGTCACGTCCCACGTCTCGAGCCCGCCGACCCCGGTGGTCATCGTGAGCAGCTCTTCGAGGGTGGTCGCTTCGTACGCCGTCCCGGCGAAGTCGGGGCGGTAGTCGGTGACGTGGTCCTTCACGCTGCCGATCTGGCCGGCGCCGAGCGCGATGCCCACGAGCATCGAGGTGATCGACTTGGAGACCGAGAACAGCTGCATGCGGGTGCGGGGGCCGGCGAACGCGCCGGGGTAGTACTCATGGACGATCGCGCCCTGGTGCAAGACCACGAACGCCGTGGTGAAGGTGTGGCGGTGCAGTTCGGTGAGGCTGTGGTCGCGGCCGTCGAACCAGTAGGTCAGGTTGAGCGGCTGCGGGTCGCGCGGAAGCGGCCGGTGGTGCCCGGGGCCACGGGACACCCGCTCGGTCGGCATCAGCCAGTTCATGTGAGTGAAGGTCCACTCGTTGAACGGCCGCCGCATGATCAGGTCGCCCTGCCGGTCCCACCAGGACGGCTCCTTGGGCGGGATCGGGGCGGCCGGGCGCTCGGTCGTGCTGGTCACGGGTTGCGCCCGTCGAACGGAGGGTGCTCGAAGACCTCGTGGAGGGTCTGCTTGTCGGGGGAGTCGATCGGGACGAGGTAGCCGCGGAGGATGCCGAGCACTGCCTTGCCGAGCAGGTTTCCGGACGGGTCGTCGCCGGCGACCCCGGCATTCGGGTCACCGAGGTGCCGGATCGCGAAGCCCTCGGTCAGCGCGGCGAAGATGTTGGTGAACTCCTGGATCGTGATGCCCTCGCGGAGCCGGTAGCCGCGGGCCGCCATGAAGGCCTCGTAGATCTTGCTCCACGGCTCCAGGGCCCCCGCGTACTGATTGGCGATCGACTCGTGGATGCCGTCGTTGCGGTCGGCGGTGGCGACGACCACCAGCTGCAGGCGGAACAGCGGCATCCGGCAGATCGCCATCAGCTCGTGGTAGGTCGCCCGCTCGACGGCGTCGACGAAGCTGTCGCCGGTGATCAGCCAGTCGCCGCGGGTCTCGATGCCGGCGCCGTACTGCGGGTCGTAGTTCATGGCGTGGAAGAGGAAGGAGAGCAGGTCGTTGAGGTAGTCGTCGTGGCTGGCCCAGGTTGAGCGGTACGGCCCGGTGCCGCGCTGCCGCAGGAACGGCGACTCGAGCTCGGCCACCTCGCGGGAGAGTGCACGCTCGGAGAGGAAGTGCAACCCCGACCAGAACTCCTTCTTCCCGTCGCCTGCGCACGTCGCGTCGAGGGGCTGACCGAGGTGTCGCTCGACCAGATTGGCGCCTGCCTTGAGGTAGGACGCGACCTTCAACGAGTTGATGAGAGCAGCCCGGGTCGACTCCCGGACTCCCTTGACGCGGGAAACGATGCCGGAAAAGTCCTGGCTGTAGGGGTATGGCAGGTCCTTCTTGCCGTACGTCATGAGGTGATTCTTGTCGGATTCCGGGACATCTCAAGTGCGCACATGCGTAGTACTCGAAGTACTGTCCTTGGTGCTGGAGACCCTGAAGATTAAACTCACTTTAAGTAAACGGACCATTGCGCTCCGGAATGGAAACGGCCCGCCGGTAGCACCGGCGGGCCGTTTTCCGACCAACGGTCACTCTTTGCGCAGGCGGAGACCCTGCATTCCGCAGTCGACGGCCAGCGCCGTCCCGGTCGTGCCGGACGACAGCGGGCTCGCCAGGTAGGCGATCGCCCCGGCCACCTCGTCGGCGCTGACCAGGCGTCCGGTCGGCTGCCGGGCCTCGAGGGCGGCCCGCTCGGCGGCCGGGTCGGCGGCCTTGGCCAGCAGGCGCCCGATCCACGGCGTGTCGGCCGTACCCGGGTTGACGCAGTTGACCCGGATCCCCTCGCGTACGTGGTCGGCCGCCATGGCCAGGGTCAGCGAGAGCACCGCGCCCTTGGTCGCCGAATAGAGTGCGCGCTGCGGCAGGCCCGCCGTGGCCGCGATCGAGCAGGTGTTGACGATCGCGGCGTGCGACGACTCGCGCAGGTACGGCAGGGCGGCTCGGCTCACCCGGACCATGCCCTGGACGTTCACGTCGAAGACGTGAGCCCACTCGGCGTCGTCGTTGTCCTCGACCGTGCCCTGCGCGCCGATGCCGGCGTTGTTGACCACGACGTCGATCCCGCCCAGGGCGGCGGCGGCGGACGAGACCGCCGCCCGCACCGACGCGTCGTCGGTGACGTCGGTCTTGATCCCGGTCAGCGGCGCCGCGACCTCGGAGTTCAGGTCCAGACAGACCACCGACGCGCCCCGCGAGGCCAGCAGCGAGGCGGTGGCCAGCCCGATGCCGGAAGCCCCGCCGGTGACAATGGCGCGAATACCATCAAACTCTGACATTAGATGAAGCCCCTTCAGCGCGGCCCGACCACACGCTGCCGCGCGGTCCCCAACTTGGCGATCCCCAGCTCCATGACATCCCCCGGCCGCAGCCAGACCTGCGGCTTCATGCCCATCCCGACCCCCGGCGGCGTACCGGTGTCGATCAGGTCGCCCGGCTCCAGCACCATGAACTGGCTCAGGTAGTGGACGATGAAGTACGGGTCGAAGATCATCGTCTTGGTGTTACCGGTCTGCCGCCGCTGCCCGTTGACGTCGAGCCACATGTCGAGGTCGTTCACGTCCGGGATTTCGTCCGGGGTGGCCAGCCACGGCCCGGCCGGGTTGAACGTCTCGGCCGACTTGCCCTTCGACCACTGCCCGCCGCGCTCGATCTGGAACGCCCGCTCGCTCACGTCGTTGACCAGCACGTATCCGGCAATCGCGGCGGCCGCGTCCTCGACCGAGTCGAGGTAGGAAGTGCGCCGCCCGATCACGATGCCGAGCTCGACCTCCCAGTCCGGCTTGGTCGAGCCGCGCGGGATGCGGACGTCGTCGAACGGCCCGATCAGCGTGTTCGGGCTCTTGGTGAACAGGATCGGCTCGCTCGGCGGCTCGGCCCCGGTCTCCGCCGCGTGGTCGCTGAAGTTGAGACCGATGCAGAGCAGCTGGTGCGGTCGGGCGATCGGGGCGCCGATCCGCGCGTCGCCGAAGGGCAGCACGTCGCCCGTCGCGATCCGCTCGGCCACCGGCTCGGCGAGACGGGCCGTCCCGCCGTCGCCGAAGAACCGTTCGTCGAAGTCGTGCACCAGGTCGGAGACGTCGACGTAGTGCTCGTCGTCGACGCGTACGACCGGCTTTTCGGCGCCGGGGGCGCCGATGCGCATGAGATACACGGTGAGCTCTCCGTTGGTAGGGGACGGGTGGTCAGGGAACGGGATTCCAGTACGGCGTGGCCCGGCCGGTCACGCCCACGTCAGCGGTGAAGATGCGGCCGGAGTCGGGCGCGTCGGCCAGTGCCGCCGCGTCGAGGCCGTCGGTGGCCGACGTGATGACCAGGACGTCGAGCGCCGGTCCCGCGAAAGCCACGCTGGTCGTGTGCGGCGCGCCGGTCTCCACCACCGCCAGCAGCTCGCCGCCGGGGGAGCGGCACTCGACCCGGCCGCCGCCCCAGATCGCGATCCAGAGATTGCCGTCCCGGTCGATCGTCATACCGTCCGGCTGTCCGTCGGTGAGGCGCATCAGCTCCCGGCGTTCGCCGAGCGACCTGTAGTCGCGGGCCCACACCACGCCCGGCACCGTGTCGATCGAACAGAACGTGCCCTCCGGCGTCCAGTCCATCCCGTTCGACAGGTTGAGGTCGGTGTCGATACTGGTCAGGCCGCGGTCGGCTTCCAGGCGGACCAGCACCTCGTGGCCCTGCCGATCGTCCTGGGCCAGGCTGCCGACGACGAAGCGCCCGTCCGGATCGACCGCGCCGTCGTTGAGCCGGCTCCGGCTGCCCTCCGGCAGCACGCGGGCCAGTTCGGTGCGGGTGCCGTCGGTGTCGACCCTGGTCAGCGTCTCGCGCTGGGCCACCAGCAGCGTTCCGTCGGCCGCCGTCGCCACCGCGCCCACGGTGGTCGTGAACGGCCACGACTCGGTCACCAGGACGGTGCCGGCTTCCGGCTCCAGGGTGCCGGCGAAAACCACGCCGACCACAATATCCACCCAGAGCAGGCGATTCCGGTCCGGGTCCCAGAGGGGTCCCTCTCCCAGGACGTACGCGTCGGCACCGGCCGCTTGTGCTTCGAAGTACCGGGTCATCACAGCTCCGAGAATCCAGTGACGATGGCGCGGACCGCCGGCAGGTCGTCGACGAGACGGGACAACGGCGTGCGGTAGGCGAGGCAGCTGATGCTGATCGCACCACTGGGCACGCTGGGCGAGGTGAGATAGGCCGGGACGGCCAGGCACACCACGCCCGGATCGGTCTCCTGGTCGTCGACGCCGTAACCGCCCTCGCGCACCCGCGTCAGCTCGGCGTGCAGCTCCTCGGCGGTGCGCAGGGAACGCTCGGTCGGGGCCGGCAGCGGCTCGTCGCCGACCCAGTCGCGGACGTCCTGCTCGGTCGTCAGCCGCTCGGCCAGCAACACCTTGCCGACCGCGGTGCAATGCGCCGGGTTGCGGCCGCCGACGACCGAACTGAGCCGGACGGCGCCGGCCGGCGGGTCGAGCTTCGACCGGTAGACCACCGACCGGCCGTCGAGCACCGCGTAATGGCAGGTTTCGCCGTACCGCTCGCAGAGGGCGGTTAGCACGGGCAGGATGCGTACGTGATCGGGCCGTGCCTCGTGGTGAGCGAAAGCGAGCCGGAGGAACTCGTCGCCCAGCAGATAGCGTCCGTGGCCGTCCTGGGCGGCGAAGCCGGCCCGGCGCAACGCCGCGAGAGCGCGGTGGACGGTCGGCTTGGGGCTGGCCATCGCGCGGGCCACGTCCTCCAGGCCGATGCCCTGGGAGTGTCGTGCCAGCTCGGCCAGGACCGCGAGGACGCGGTCGGCGCCGACGAGCCTGTCGGCCGTTTCGGTCACGGTTCCGAATGCTAGACCGGCGTTCCGGCAAATTGAAAGACCCCTTCCCCCTGTCCCTTTCCCGGATCTACGATGCGCGCATGGCTCCTCGCAGCGCGCAGTGGTACGGCGGCGACGACCGCGACGGCTACATCCACCGGGCCTGGATGCGACGTGGCCTGCCGGCCGACGCCTTCGACGGCCGCCCGCACATCGCCATCGCCAACACGGCCTCCGACCTGACCCCGTGCAACGCCCACCTCAACGAGGTCTCCCGCAGCGTCGCCGACGGCATCTACCAGGCCGGCGGCATCCCGCTCAACCTTCCGGTGGTGTCGCTGGGGGAGACGCTGGTGCGGCCGACCGCCATGCTGTGGCGCAACATGGCCGCGATGGCGATCGAGGAGATGATCAGAGCCAACCCGATCGACGGCGTCGTGCTGCTCGGCGGTTGCGACAAGACCATCCCGGCGCTCCTGATGGGCGCGGCCTCGGTCGACCTGCCGGCCGTGGTGGTGCCGGGCGGCCCGATGCTGACCGGGACGTTCCGGGGTGTGCCGCTCGGCTGCGGGACCGACGTGTGGCGTCTGAG
>DASWRZ010000241.1:0-7233 GCA_036402935.1 Actinoplanes sp. | reverse complement strand
GCTTGCCGCTTCGCGTGGATGGACCGTCTTGGTCGGTTCGGTGTGCAACCCGGTTTTTGTCGGTTGAGTTCGGACGTCGGCCGCTTACCTCCCCCACCCCAGCGCTGGGCGGGGTCGAGTCAAGCGGTCGGGTCTGACACTTTGCCTTCGTTGTCCACAGCCCGGTCGTCGCCCACGGCCCTGCTGTCATCCGTAGCCCAGCCATCATCCGCAGCCCAGCCGTCATCTAAAGCTCTGCCTGATCCACGGCCCGGCCGTCATCTACAGTTCTGCCTCTTCGACGGCCCGGCCGTCATCTACAGCTCTGCCTCTTCGACGGCCCGGCCGTCATCCATGGCCGGGCCGTCATCGAGGGCCTTGCTCATCCACGGCCCTCCCCTGCCCACAGCCCTGCCGTTGTCCGCAGGCCGCCCCGTGACGGGGCCGGGGACGGCTTGGCACTGATCTCGGGATTTGGGGGAGCGGCCGGGATGCTTGCCTACCGTCCGGACTACGGCCGCGGTGCCCGACGTTGAAGACCCAGGGCTGCGGTTCCAGGCGGGGTACCAAGCGGGCCCGGGCCTTCGAGCGGAGCCAGGACCGGGCCGAGTGGAGCTAGTTGACGGGTGCGGGGGCGTCGGCGAACGGCTCGGCTGCCGAGGGCGGCAGCGGCTCGAGGGCCGGGGTGGGGTGGGCGGTCGCGAGGCGGGACACCCGACGGGCCCGGGACGGACCGGCCAGCAGGTGCCCGATCGCGACCAGTGCGCACACCCCGAAACAGCCCAGCCAGAGCGCCACGTCGCCCAGGTGCTGCTGGGTGAGGCCGCCGAGGATCGGGGCCAGGGCGGTGCCGGCCGACCAGTTGAGCGAGTTGAGTCCCTGGTAGCGGCCGCGCAGCTGGGGTGGGGAGAGCGCGGCGACGGTGGCCGCGTTGGAGGGCGACTGGAGCATCTCGCCGAGCGTCCAGATCACCACGGTCAGGGCGAAGAACCAGGCCGCGTGGGCGAACGCGACCAGACCGAAACCCACCCCGACGATCAGCGCGGCGACGGCCAGCACCCGGGACGGGTCGCGGCTGCCGATCAGCTTGGGGACGAACAGCTGCCCGAGCACGATGAGCACGCCGTTGACCGCGATGACCCAGCCGTACGTGGCGGCCGACAGCCCGTCCGCGGTCATCGAGATCGGCAGCGTCGACATGTGCTGCATCATCACGACGATTCCGCCGAGGCTGATCGCCACGTACGTCACGAACGTGCGGTCCTTCAGTACCGTACCCAAACCGCCGTTGACCTTGATCTTCCGGTCTTCGGAAGGGGTCGCCGGCCTGGTCTCGGCCAGGAAGATCAGGCTCAGCACGGCGGTGATCAGCGTGGTGCCCGAGTCGATCACGAACAGCAGCAGGTAGTCGACCTTGGCCGCGAGGCCGGCGCCGACCGCGGAGAGCGCGAAGCCGAGGTTGATCGCCCAGTAGTTGAGCGAGTAGGCCCGGATCCGGTCGGCCATGCCGACGACGTCGATCATCATCGCCTGGAACGCCGGCCGCGCCGCCTCGGTGAGCAGGCCGAGCAGGAACGTGTTGGCGATGATCTGCGGGAAGCTGTGCGCGAAGCCGAGCGTGAGCATGAGCGAGGCCCCGCCGAACTGGGCGATCAGCATCGTCGGCCGGCGCCCCCAGCGGTCGGCCAGCACCCCGCCGACCGTGGTGCCGATCGCGCCGCCGACCCCGTAGAGGCCGATGACCAGGCCGGCCTGGCTCTGCGAGAAGCCGCGCCCGCCGGTCAGATAGATCGCCAGGAAGATCACTACGAACGAGCCGAGGCGGTTGATCAGGGTGCCGGTCCAGAGGAACCAGAACTGCCGGGGCAGCCCTCCCGTGGCCGAACGGAACCAGCCGCGCACACGGCCTCCTCAGGGAAGAGTAAGTAGTGATCTAGCTTCATTCCCTTACATGCGAGCGCCTCGCGCAACCGGGTTTCCATGTGGCGGTCGCCACGTAGGGTCCGCGCAGGCCCGCAACCGGCCTGCGGCACTATGGAAGCCATGACAGGGACCCTGGTGCTGCTTCGCCACGGCGAAAGCGAATGGAACGCCAAGAACCTCTTCACCGGCTGGGTCGACGTGGACCTGAACGCCAAGGGCGAGGCGGAGGCCCGCCGCGGTGGCGAGTTGCTGAAAGAGGCCGGTCTTCTCCCGGACGTGCTGCACACCAGCGTGCTGCGCCGTGCCATCCAGACCAGCCAGATCGCGCTGCGCGCCCTCGAGCGCGAATGGATCCCGGTGAGCCGCTCGTGGCGGCTCAACGAGCGCCACTACGGCGCCCTGCAGGGCAAGGACAAGAAGCAGACCCTCGAGGCGTACGGCGAGGAGCAGTTCATGCTCTGGCGCCGGTCGTACGACGTGCCCCCGCCGCCGATCGAGCCGGGTGACGAGTTCGCGCAGTTCGACGACCCGCGTTACGCCAACCTGCCGCCGGAGCTCAAGCCGAAGTCGGAGTGCCTCAAGGACGTGCTGGGGCGCACCCTGCCGTACTGGTACGACGCGATCGTGCCCGACCTGATCGCCGGTAAGACGGTGCTGGTGGCGGCGCACGGCAACTCGTTGCGCGCGATCGTCAAGCACATCGACCAGGTCTCCGACGAGGCGATCGCCAAGCTCAACATCCCGACCGGCATCCCGCTGCGCTACGACCTCGACGCCGACCTGCGTCCGGTGACTCCCGGTGGGGCCTACCTCGACCCGGATGCGGCCGCCGAAGGCGCCGCCGCCGTGGCCAACCAGGGACGATAGTCAAACGGCGAAGGCCGGGACACCCCCGTGGTGTCCCGGCCTTCACTCATATCCAGCCAAGCGAGCGCTCTTCAGGAGGCTCAGCCCTGGCTGCCCACCGGCTCGCCGGTGATCAGGTAGACCATCTGCTCGCCGGCGTTGACCGCGTGGTCGGCGTAGCGCTCGTAGAAACGGCCGAGCAGAGCCCCGTCGATCGCGGTCTCGGCGCCGTACGGCCAGTCGTCGCTCAGCAGGATCTTGAACAGATCGCGCTCGAGCTGATCCATCTTGTCGTCGTCGCTCTCGAGCTCGGCCGCCTGGCTCGCGTCGGGGTTGGCCAGCACCGATGTGATCTTTTCCGCCATGCGGTCGGCCATGTCGCCCATGCCCTTGAAGACCGGGCGCAACTCGGCCGGGACGGCCGGCGACGGGTGCCGCCGCTGTGCCGTCTTGGCCACGTGCTCGGCCAGGTCGCCCATCCGCTCGAGGTCGGCGGAAATGTGCAGCGCCGTGATCACCATGCGGAGGTCGGAGGCGACCGGCGCCTGGCGGGCGATGGTGTCGGCCACCTTCGTCTCCACCTGGGCGTAGATGGCGTCGACCTCCTGATCGCGTTCGATGACCGTCTCGGCGGCCTTCAGGTCGGCGGTGAGCAGCGCGGTCGTGGCCTTGCGCATCGCCGCGCGCACCGCCTCGGACATGGTCACCAGCAGGCGGCTGACCTCATTGAGGTCGGCCTGGAACTCCTCGCGCATTCTGTGGTCCCGGGGGTCTCGGGGCCGGGTCCTGGACAGGGCTCGGCCTTGGTTGATGTCCAAGCTAAGCGTGCCGTACGGCGTGGACATGAACGGGGATGAACGACGCCGGGCGTAGTGGTGAACATTATTCGACACGCGCCCGGTATGTCCGGATCAAGCTGGGGCTCAGGTAAACAATGACCCTACGATCGCGGCGTGGACTCGGGGCATGTCGGTTTGGCGCTCGTGGCCGCGCTCGTCATCGGCGTGGTCGCAGGAGTGCTGATCACGCGCGCCCGCAGGTCGCCGGAGTCGGTGCACATCCCGTCGGTCCACATCCCCGAGAACCGGCCGCACGAGGGGGGTCGCACCATCGAACATGAGGACGAGCCTTCAGACCTTTCCCGGGTGGTCGGCGGCGCGGTTGGATGGGAGCAGTCAACCGGCAAGAACAGCATGAAGGGCCTGGGACGCCGCAGTCTCGACTCGCTGCGCGTCGGTGTCGTGGTGCTCGACGCGGAAGATCACCCGGTGCTGGTCAATCCCGCCGCGCGGGCCATGGGCCTGCTGCGCTCCGGTGGTGCTCCCGGGACGATCGCGGCGCATCCCATCCTGCGTACGCTCGCCGGGCAGGTGCGTCGCACCGGCGTACGCCGCGAGGTGGAGCTCGATCTTCCCCGAGGCCGCGCCGGCGGGGCGCAAGCCCCGCTCGGCCTGCATCTGCGCGCGGTGGCGCTGAATTCCACGCATGTCGCCGTCGAGGCGGCCGACGTCACCGAGTCGCACCGGCTGGCCCGGGTCCGCCGCGACTTCGTGGCCAACGTCAGCCACGAGCTCAAGACCCCGATCGGCGCGCTCCAGCTGCTGGCCGAGGCCCTGCTCGACGCGACCGAGCTGCCCGTGGCCGAAGACGCCGACGAGCAGAACGAAGATCTGCTGGCCGCCCGCCGGTTCGCCGAGCGCATCCACCACGAGTCGGCCCGCATGGGCCGGCTGGTCAGCGAGCTGCTCGAGCTCACCCGGCTCCAGGGCGCCGAGCCGCTGCCGACACCCGAGCCGGTCACGATCGACTGGGTGATCGCCGAGGTCGTCGACCGCACCCGCACCACCGCCTCGGCCAAGGGCATCGAGGTGGTCTACGCCGGCCGCAAGGGCGCGACCGTCTACGGCAGCGACAGTCAGGTAGCCACCGCGGTGACCAACCTAGTGGAGAACGCGATCGCGTACTCGGGAGAGAACACCAAGGTCTCGATCACACTGCGTCAGGATGACGACTGGATCGAGATCGACGTGGCCGATCAGGGAATCGGCATCGCGGCGCACGACATCGACCGCATCTTCGAACGGTTCTACCGGGCCGATCAGGCCCGGTCCCGGTCGACCGGCGGGACCGGCCTCGGTCTCGCGATCGTCAAGCACATCGCCACCAACCACGGCGGGCGGGTCGACGTGACCAGCACGCTGGGCGACGGTTCGACGTTCACTCTGCGCCTACCGGCGCGTCCCCCGGAAGCCCCTTTGCCGTTACCGACGGCAATTGAGATCGAAACCGGTGCCGCCGGGCACTAGCCCCCGGTAACCGGAACATGGAAGGAACCACATTGGCCCGCGTGCTCGTGGTCGAGGATGAGGAGTCGTTCTCCGACGCCCTGTCGTACATGCTGCGCAAGGAGGGCTTCGAGGTCTCGGTCGCGCCGACCGGCACCTCGGCTCTGACGCAGTTCGACCGGACCGGTGCCGACATCGTGCTGCTCGACCTGATGCTGCCGGAGATGTCCGGCACCGAGGTCTGCCGCCAGCTGCGGCAGCGCTCGGCCGTCCCGATCATCATGGTGACGGCCCGGGACAGTGAGATCGACAAGGTCGTCGGTCTGGAGATCGGCGCCGACGACTACGTGACCAAGCCCTACTCCCCGCGCGAACTGGTCGCCCGCATCCGGGCCGTCCTGCGCCGCCAAGGCACCGACGCGCCCGAGGTGGCCACCCCGACCCTGGCCGCCGGCCCGGTCCGGATGGACGTCGAGCGCCACGTGGTGACCGTCGACGGCGCCGGCGTGCAGCTGCCGCTGAAGGAGTTCGAGCTGCTCGAGCTGCTGCTGCGCAACGCCGGCCGGGTGCTCACCCGAGGCCAGCTGATCGACCGGGTCTGGGGCGCCGACTACGTGGGCGACACCAAGACGCTCGACGTGCACGTCAAGCGGCTGCGCT
The DNA here is from genome assembly GCA_036402935.1 of Actinoplanes sp. Lineage (GTDB taxonomy): Bacteria > Actinomycetota > Actinomycetes > Mycobacteriales > Micromonosporaceae > Actinoplanes. Next base: position 1,540 of record DASWRZ010000241.1, on the reverse strand, counting down.
CCAAGGTGGAGCCGGAGCCCTCGACGCCGCGCTACATCGTCACGGTCCGGGGCCTGGGCTACAAATTCGAACCGTAGGGATTGACAGCGGGCTATCTGTAAATTCAACTTACTGAATGGCCCGCTCCTTGTTCCTGGCCGGCGTCCTCGGTGCCGCCGTGCTCGTCGCGCCGGCCGCCCACGCCGCCGGCCCGGCTCTCACCGCGACGGTCGTGCCGGCCTCGACCTGGAACTCCGGCTACAGCGCCGACGTCACCATCCACAACACCGGTGACGCGGCCGTGACCGGCTGGGTGGTCGAGTTCGACCTGCCCACCGGCACCACGGTCACCAGTTCGTGGAGCGCCACCCGCACCGCCAGCGGCAACCACTACCGGTTCGCCGCCCTGTCGTGGAACGGGACGGTCGCACCGGGCGGCACCGCGAGCTTCGGCTTCAACGCGGCCAACCTGGGCCTGCCCCAGAACTGCCTGGTCAACGGCTCGCCGTGCGCCACCGTCGGGTCCCCGCCGACCAGCCCGCCCCCGACCAGCCCTCCGCCTACCACATCGCCGCCGACCCTGCCGCCGTCGGCCGGCCCGACCATCGACGTGTCGACGGCGGCCCAGTTGAGCGCCGCGCTGGCCTCGGTCCAGCCGGGGCAGACGATCCGGCTCGCCGCCGGCACCTACTCGGGCGCGTTCCTCGGGCAGACCGCGGGCACGGCCACCGCGCCGATCACGCTGACCGGGCCGGCCACCGCCGTGCTCACCAACCCCGGTGCCTCCGGCACCAACCCCGGATGCTCGACTCCCGCCGCCGGCTTCAACCCGGGTTACGGCCTTTGGCTGTACGGCGCGGCCTACTGGCGCCTGAGCGGGTTCACGGTGGCGAACTCCGCCAAGGGCATCGTGCTCGACGCCGCCCCGCACGCCCTGATCGACGGCGTCGACGTGCACGACATCGGCGACGAGGGCGTCCACTTCCGCCGCTCGTCGGCCGACGGCGTGATCGAGAACTCGCGCATCGAGCGCACCGGGGAGGTCCAGCCCGAGTACGGCGAGGGCATCTACCTCGGCTCGGCCAACTCGAACTGGTCCTGCTACGGCAACACCGGCGGCCTCGACGCGTCCGACCGCATCCAGGTGCTGAACAACCACATCGGCCCGGACGTCGCCGCCGAGCACGTCGACGTCAAGGAGGGCACGACCGGCGGCATCCTGCGCGGCAACACCTTCAACGGGCAGGGCATCGCAGGCCAGAACTCGGCCGACTCGTGGGTCGACGTGAAGGGCAGCGACTACCTCATCCAGGGCAACACCGGCACCTTCACCGCACCCGGCGTCTTCGCCAACGGCTACGAGACCCACAACCCGACGGCCGGCTCCGGCTGCGGCAACACCTGGCGCGACAACGTCTCCGACCTCGGCAACGTCGGCAGCTGGGCGATCGACGTCACCTCGACCTCGAAGTGCGCCGGCCACCTCAACGTCGTCTACACCTCCAACACGGTGACCAACGCCCTCAGCGGCCTGACCAACATCAACCCCACCGCGGGCTAG
>DASWRZ010000240.1:0-21983 GCA_036402935.1 Actinoplanes sp. | reverse complement strand
GGCGGCGGCCACGCTGATCCGCACCTATGAGATCCAGTTCGTGCCGGGTCTGCTCCAGACGCCCGAGTACGCCCGTGCGGTGATCATGCTCGGTCACGCCGGGGTCACCGTCGACGAGATGGATCGCCGGGTCGAGCTGCGCCGGCAGCGGCAGCAGGTCCTCGACCGCACCGACTCGCCGCAGTTGTGGGCGGTCATCGACGAGGCCGTGCTGCGGCGCCCGATCGGCGGCGTCGACGTGATGAAGGCGCAGATCGAGTTCCTGATCGAGGCGGCCAAGAGGCCGAACGTCCGGTTGCAGATCATCCCGTTCAACGCCGGCGGCCACGCCGCGGCCGGCGGGCCGTTCGCGATCCTGCGGTTCCCGGAGCCGGAGCTGCCCGACGTGGTCTACGTCGAGCAGCTGACCAGCGCCATCTACCTCGACAAGCGCGAAGACGTGGATCAATACGCGATGGCCATGGAGCGGGTCTGCATCGACGCCGAGCCGCCCAACCACACGCCGGAGATCCTCGGCAAGCTGCTGCACGAGGTCGGCCGGCCGGCCTGAGAGCCCCGGGCCCGACCGGTTAAAGAAGCGCACGCGCCCACCGTGGTGAGCGCGCGCGCCGGTTGAGTTGCCGCCTGTCTGCTCAGGCGAGCAGGTTGTCGAAGTCGCCGTCGCGCACTCCGCCGAGGAACGCCTCGATCTCCGCAGGCGTGTAGATCAGCGCCGGGCCCTCGGGGTCCCGAGAGTTGCGCACGGCGACCGAGCCGTCGGGCAGTGCGGCGCATTCGACGCAGTTGCCGCTGGGGTTGCTGCGGCGGCTCTTCTGCCAGGTGACACCCACCAACTGGCCGGCGGGAATGCCGTTAACCGCGTGCGTCATTTGAAGCTCCCTATGTCTTCTCCGGTCGGGGATCGCCCGGAGTCGGGTAGTTCCGCGAACACTCTCCGCCACAACGTGCAAATGCACGTGCATTTGGCCTTGCGAACTCACGGGATTGTGAGCATGATAACGCACATGCGGTACCCAAGGGGGGTCACTGAGGGTGACATCTTTGGGTGACGGTCCGGTCGCGGAATGGTGTTCGCGGCCTCGGCGTACGGCTCCCTGGCGGGGGCGCCCGAGCGAGAGGTGACGAACATGTCCATACCCAATATCGGGCCAGAGCATGCTGATTCGGGCGACCCCGATGCGGTGGACGTACCGCGTCGGGGAAACCCGCCGCCCGTCCTCCGGGACGGGTCCTTGACCGACGACGTGACGGCGGCTTCGGCCCGTGCCACCACCGTTACGCACCGATTTGGCGGCGTCCGATACGCCCTGGCCCGCCCCGACGTGAGGACCGCCGACCATCGACCGCCGGCTGAGGAGGGTGATTCCGACGCGCGCTATTGACCTCGTCCGCTGCATGCGGGGCCCCCGCGCCGGTGATATGCCCGTTCGCGCCCTCTCCGCGCCCATCATCCGTGATGGGCGTCTCAGGCTGGGGGAGCGCTGGCTCGAGCACGAGTTCGCCGAGGCCGACTATCGGCACGGCAGCGGACCGCTTCGGTTACGCCTCGTGCACGTCGAGTGGTCACGTCAAGTCGCCCAGGAGGGTGACACCTGGCTCGAGGCCGAGGGAGTCGTGGTCGACTCGTCCGGTCGCGAGGGCGCCCGGCGCCAGGTCTTGATCCGGGCGGAACGCCTGCCGGCGCCGCCCCCGGCCCGCAAGCGCACGAGGCTTGCGGGCTTGAGCAGCACCCCCTAGACCCCGGTCGGGCGGTCCGGTTCCCCCGTGCCAGGCCGCCCGGCCGGCCACCAAGACCAAGGTGGCCGGCCGCCGACCAAAGAAATCAGGCCAAAGGCCGACCCCGAGCCAGCGGGGCCCGTGAGCCAGTGGGGCCGACCCCGAGCCAGCGGGGCCCCCGAGCCAACGGGGCCGACTCAGAGTTAGCGGGGGAATCAGGGTTTGCGGGCCACTCCAGCCCAGTAGTAAGCCGCCTCGGGAGACTCCACCGGCTCGTCCGGGCGCCAGCCGGAGACCGGAACGATGCCCGGCGACAGCAGCTCCCAGTCGCCGAAGAGGCGCGCCACCGCCGAGCGGTCGCGGGCGACCAGCGTCATCCCGGCCCCGGTCGCCGCGGCCACCGCCTGCTCGACCTCGACCGGGTTGAAGTCGGCCGTCGGGTGGGTGATGGCCAGGCAACTGCCGGACGGCATCGCGTCACGCAGCGCGGCCACCTTGCCCCACGGGTCGTCCTCGTCGGCCAGCAGCATCAGGATCGCGATCAGGGTCAGGCCGATCGGCTGGCCGAAGTCGAGGGTGTCGCGCAGCGTCTTGTCGCCCAGGATCGACTCGGGGTCGCGGATGTCGGCCGAGATGTACTCCGACCGGCCCTCCGGCTTGCTGATCATCAGGGCGCGGGCGTGGACCAGCACGATCGGGTCGTTGTCCACGTAGACCACCCGGGCCCCGGGCTCGATCTCCTGGGCGATCTCGTGCAGGTTGGGCCGCGTCGGAATGCCGGTGCCGATGTCGAGGAACTGGTGGATGCCTTCCTTGGCGACCAGGTCACGGGCCGCCCGGTGGACGAACTTGCGATTTTCGCCGGCCATGTAACGCATGCCGGGGATCGCCGTGATCATGGCCTCACCGACCGCGCGGTCGACGGCGAAGTTGTCCTTGCCGCCCAGCCAGTAGTCGTAGATGCGGGCGGAGTGGGGAACGTTGATATTGACTCCGGGCGGCGCGATCTCGTCGTTACCGTGCTGCACCGGCGCCTCCCCACGAGTCCATCAGTGCCCGTAAGAATAACGGAATGTTCAAGCCGCGGAGGCGTCGCGATAGGACCGGGCGTGGCCGTCGTCGGGCACCCCGGAAACAACTTGGTCACGTCCTCGGTGCTTAGCGGCGTACAAGTTTCTGTCCGCAGTGGACAGAAGCCCGGCTTGAGTGTGGGTAGCCGCGTCTGCGATGCCGGCGACACCGATGCTCACCGTGACGGGTAGGCCCCGCGCGATCTCCTGCCAGTCGTAGTCGCCGATGGCCCGGCGGATGTCGTCGAGCAGGGTGACCGCGCGGCCGACCGGGGTGGCCGGCAGCACCATCAGGAACTCCTCGCCACCCAGCCGGGCGACGAACCCGTCCGGCGAGACCGCCGCCAGCTCGGTTTCCATCAGCTTGGCCACCATCATCAGAACCTGGTCGCCGACGTCGTGCGAGAGCCGGTCGTTGATCTGCTTGAAGTGGTCGAGGTCGACGATCGCCACGGTCAGCGCCGGGTCGGCGTCGAGCAGGACCGAGAGCTCCTCATCGACGTACCGCCGGTTGCGCAGCCCGGTCAGCGGGTCGCGGCGGGCCTGCTCGCGGAAACGCTCGGCCTCCTGGCGGGCCTCGGTGGTCTCGAACATCGCCTGCCGGGTGCGGGCCTGGGCCTCGCGCTGCTGGGAGTGCAGCTGGTTGAACGCGTTGAAGAACTTCTTGTGTACGGCGAACGCGTCCGCGAACTCACCCCGGGCCGCGTGCAGCTCGGCCTGCTCCTGTTCGATGCGGACGAGGCTGTCGGCCAGTTCCCGCTCGGTGCTCAGGGTGCGGCACTCGTCGAGGCTGCGCTGGGCCCGGTCGTACGCCCCGAGGCCGCGCTGTGCGCGGGCCAGGTTGAGATAGAAGACCGGGAGCGAGTCGGCGTTGTCGTTGAACTCGCCCAGCCGGTAGCGCTCGATCGCCAGCCCGAGGGTGTGCTCGGCCTCGGCGTACCGCCCGTTGCCGATCTCGATGGCGCCGATGGTGTCGAGCTTGGACGGATCGATGCGCCGCCCGGCCAGCTCGGACTCGCGGCGCATCCGCTCGATGATCCGTTGCGCGCCGGCGGCGTTGCCGCTGCCCAGCTCGTTGTAGGCGTAGTTGTTGAGCACGGCCAGGGCCAGCTCGAGGTTGCCGTGCGCCCAGGCCAGGTCTTCCGCCTGCTGGTAGCGGCTGCGGGCGGCGTCGTACGACCCGGCCAGCGCGAGCGCGTCGGCCAGCTTGACCCGGTGCCAGATCCGCATGTGCTCGGTGGCGGTGTCGTCGAGCAGTTCGACCGCCTGCACGGAGTGCTCCAGGCATTGGGCGGCGTCGCCGAGGTAGCGGTGGATCGTCGCCCACACGAGGTGGGTGCGGGCGCGCAGCTGCCGGGCGTCGTGCTCGACCGCCCACTGGTGGACCTTCCAGATGCGCCGGGCTGCCGCCGCCACATCGCCCGCCCTCAGGCGCATGTTGGCCTGGCAGAGGCGGGCCCGCGCGGCCAGCAGCTCGTCGCCGATCGCGAGTGCTTGCTGCTCGAGTTGCCGGGAGCGCCAGAAGTCGTCGTCGGGGTCCCAGCTGATGTTGTCCTCGAGCGCGAGAAGGGCAGCGGACACCACGTCGGCGTCGATTACTGACCGGTCCATAGCTTCACCCCTCCCCCACACACCGCGAAGCATCGACACCGCCGGGCCACGGATGAGAAAAACCGCGGAAGATCAGCTCTCTGTTTCCGAAGGTTAGCTCTGGGTCAACACCGATCCCATGCGGTGAGCCGTGATCCTTCTCGCTTGTCACGGTGTGCTCACTGACACCGTGCGCTCCGTGGTGAACAGGGGGTCGGACCCAGCGTGCGCTATCAGGATCCCGACTGTGCCGGATTCGTCACAGAGCGAACGCCGCTCGCTGCGCAAGTTCCATCGCCGGGGAAGTAACTCACGCGTCGGTAGGCTCAAGTGATGAGCACGACGGCTGAGCCGGGACTCCGCGAACGCAAGAAGGCCGCGACCCGGCAGGCGCTGCACGAGGCGGCGGTCCGCCTGGCGATCGAGCACGGTGCCGAGCGGGTGACGGTCGAGGCCATCGCCGACGACGCCGGCGTCTCCCGGCGCACGTTCTCGAACTACTTCGGGAGCAAAGAGGAAGCGCTGATGTATGGCGACTTCCAGCGCATCCAGAGCCTGATCAAGATGGTCCGCGAACGCCCGGCCGGGGAATCGGCCTGGACCGCGCTGACCGCGGCGGCCGAGCGCTTCGTCGGCGAACTGGGCGATCTCGACCCGCAGTGGGTGGCCCAGGGCCGGTTGATCCGGGCCCATCCGTCGCTCATCTCGGCGCAGGTGCGGACGTTCGCCGCTCTCGAGCGCGAGCTTTCGGCCGAGGTCGCGTCCCGGTCAAAGGATCAGGACCCCAATTCCGTACGCGTGAGAATGACGTCGGCGGCCTTTCTCCTGGCGTTGCGCGTCTCGGTGCACCTCTGGCAGGAGGGGCCGCCGGGGCGTGGCCTGTGGGACGTCGTACGGGAAGCGCTCGCCGAGGCGGGCCGAGGCTTCGCATAGCTGTTGCGATGCCCCGGGTGGGGGCCCGGGGCATCGCCTTTTCCTTGGGGATGTATTTCGGTGTGGCTCGTGCGGGGATCGGCCCCGCCAGGCCGACCCCCTTTCGCCGCTTCTAGCCCTTGAAGGCGGCGAAGATCTTGGAGAACTCGAACGGCGACTGGCTCACGTTGGTGCACTGGAAGAGCGCGCCGCTGCAGGCGTTCTTGTCGCGGTTGAGCTCCCAGAAGGACATGAACCCGATGTGGTTGCTGTTGGCGAAGGCGACCAGGTCCTTGGCGTCGCTCTGGGTGAACTTGCCGCCGTCGTCGTTCTGGCCGAGCATCGGGGTCACGCCGACCATCTTGAAGGCGGCCGCGTCGCTGTTGCCGTAGATCGACTTGATCTGGTCCTTGGTCGACTTGACCGCCTGGATCGCGAGGTCGCCGTAGTCCTGGCCGGAGCGGCCGTAGTCCATCGCCATGATGTTGACCAGGTCGAGGTCGACGCCGGCGTTCTTGGCCGACTTGACCACGTTGACGCCGTCCGCGGTGAGGCCCTCCGGCAGTACCGGCAGGGTCAGTGAGACCTTGAGACCCGGGTTGGCCTTCTGCAGGGCGGCGATCGCGGTCGAGCGGCGGGCGATCGTGGTCGGGTCGGCCACGGCCGCGCCCTCGATGTCGAAGTCGACGTACTTCAGGTTGTAGGCGCTGACCACCGCCTGGTACTCCGCCTGCAGGGCACTGGTCGAGGTGCAGGCCTGGGCCAGCTCGATGCCGGTCGCGCCGCCGAACGACACCTTCACGTCACCGCCGGCCGCGCGGACCGCCGAGATCTGGTCGGCGAACTGCTTCTGCCGCGGGTCGAAGGCATTGAACCAGCTGGCCTTGCAGCCGACGCTGGTGACGAAGGCGAGGCTGAACGACTTCAGGTTGCCGCTGCTGCCCAGCTGGGCCAGCGTGGTCGAGCCGTTGGAGAGCAGGCCCATGTCGACGTACGGGGCGACCAGCGTGCTCCCGCCGCCGCCGCTGCCGCCGCCCGGTGCCGAGGTGGTCGGCGCAGCGGTGGTCGGCTTGGTCGTCGGGGCGGTCGGCGGCGCTTTGGTGGTCGGGGCGGTGGTGGGTGCCTTGGTGGTCGGAGCCGTCGTGGGCGCGGTCGTCACCGTGCCGCCCCCGCCGGCGCACGAGGCGCCGTTGATCGTGCAGCTGGTCGGGGCACCGCTGCCGGCCACGATGAAGCCGAACGTCGCGGACGCGCCGGACGCGATCGTCGGGGCGTAGCCCGGGTTCTTGGCCGTCTCGGTCGTACCCGCGGTGGTGATCGTCGCGTCCCAGAAGCTGCCCAGCTTGGCGCTCGACGGCAGACCGAAGGCGAGTGTCCAGCCGTTCACCGTCGCGCCGGTGTTGTTGGTGATCGTGTACTTGGCCTGGTAGCCCGACCCCCAGTCGCTGTCCTTGCTGAAGACGGCGCTGAGACCACTCGCGGCCTTGGTGCTCGGGGACGTGGCCGCGAACGCCGCGACGGCCCCGCCGCCGACCGCGAGTGCGGCCGCCGAGGCGTAGATGGCCAGACGCAGACGGCTGCGTTGCATGGATGGCTCCGATCGCAGGGGGGTGACGACGGGAGCCAATCCTGGTCCGGTCAAGCATGGGAGGACCTTGTACAGACCTTAAACATCCTTAAATGACTCGAGGTAGCAGTCACGTTACCGACCGGTATGGACGCCCTCGAGGAAGAGCGCGAGGTGGCGTCGCCAGGCCGACGGGTAGAGCGAGCGGGTGGCCACCCCGGCGTTCGCCATCATCAGCATCCGGATGTCGAGCCGGGTGAAGTCGGCCCGCAGCGAGCCGGCCCGCTGTGCGCGATCGACCACCTCGACGGCGCCGCGCTGGGCGGTCGCGCGCAGCTGGGCGAGCCGCTGGTCGTCGTCGAAGCTGCTGTTGACCAGCAGGTCGGAAAGGCCGCGATCGGTCGCCTGCATCTCGCAGACGCGGGTCACGTAGGCGACGAAGCCGTTCCACGGGTCGGGGTCGGCGAGAGACCGGCCGGCCAGCTCGACCCACTCGGTCATCTGGCCGGCGAAGACCTCGGCGATCAGGTCGCGGCGGCTCGGGAACCGGCGGTAGAGCGTAGCGTTGCCGACGCCCGCGCGCCGGGCGATCTCGTCGAGCGAGGCGTCCAGACCGTGCTCACCGAAGATCTCGCGAGCCGCATGAAGCAGGGCGGCACGGTTGCGCTCCGCATCCGCGCGCAATCGGGTAGCCATGGACAGAGAGTACGACGTTTGCGGGGAGGTATCCCCGGTTGGTGTACGGTCGCGAGGATTCAGTGAGCCGTATTTTTGCGCAGGAGGCGCGCGTGTCGACAACGATGACGACGGTAGACATCCCCACTGCGGACGGAGCCGCGGACGCCTACCTGGTCCGTCCCGACGGTGACGGACCGTACCCGGGCGTGCTGCTCTTCATGGACGCCTTCGGGCTCCGCCCGCGGATCGCCGAGATGGCGGCGCGGATCGCCGAGCGCGGGTACGCCGTGCTCGCCCCCAACATCCTGTACCGCAGTGGCCGCTCGCCGCTGGTCGATCCGGCCGACCTGGAAGACGCGGAGAAGCGAAGTGCCGCGTTCGGGCGCCTCGGGCCGATGATGCAGCAGCTCACCCAGGAGCGCCTGAAGGCGGACACCGCCACGTACCTCGACTTCTTCGCCGCGCAGGACGCCGTGGCGGCCGGACCGGTGGTGATCGTCGGCTACTGCATGGGCGGCCGGAACGCGCTGATCGCGATAGAGTCCTTCCCGGACCGGATCAAGGCCCTGGGCAGCTTCCACGCCGGCCGCGTCGTCACCGAGGACGCCGACAGCCCGCATCTCGGGGTCGCATCGATCGCCGGCGAGGCCTATTTCGGGCACGCCGACAACGACGGTTCGATGACTCCCGACCAGATCAAGGCGCTCGAAGCCGCCCTGACCGAGGCCGGCGTCACCTACACCTCGGAGGTCTACGAGGGCTCGCCGCACGGCTACTCGATGTCGGACACAGCGATGTATCACCAGCCCGGCGAGGAGCGGCACTGGGCCGCCCTGTTCGCGCTGCTCGACCGTACGCGTACGCGCTGAGATCCTCGGGAGCCCGGCTTTCTCATCGGAGCCGGGCTCCTCACGTAATGCAGAACTCGTTGCCCTCGATGTCGGCCATCGTGTACCACGAGTGCGGCCCCTGGCGACCCTCCCAGAGGAACGTCGCACCCCGAGCGAGCAGCTTGTCGCGCACCGCGTCACGGCCGGCCTCGCCGACCCAGACATCGAGGTGGAGGCGATCCTTCACCGTCTTGGGCTCGGGCACGGTCTGGAAGAGGACCCGGCGCTTGGCGCCGCTCGGCAGCGGATCGGGATGATTGATCGCCGCGCCGGTGCGCCAGACCAGCGCACCCTTGTGGGTGGTGGTCTCGGCCTCGGTCGCGAAGCCCTGATCGACCATCTGACGGATGAAGGCCGCGTCCTGCGGCTCGACCCCCCAGTCGAGGGTCTCGGCCCACCAGTCGGCCATCGCGTGCGGGTCGGCACAGTCGACCACGATCTGAAAGTCGTATGGCATTCCCGCACCATAGCCACGGGGTATGACACGTTTACCGCTCGTAGAGGCCCGGGAAGAAGCGGTCGGTCGCGGTCACGTCGTAGACCTGGCGTACCTCGGTGATGCGCCCGTCGGCGACCGCAAGAAACTCGATCATCCGAGCGGTGCCGAAGGGCGCCGCGAGCTCATAGACGAGCGCCGCGCCGTCCTCGGCCTCCGTGCGGGCGACCACCGAGACCGAGTCCGCGAAGACCGCGATCTTGCGCAGGATCCGCACCAGTTCCTCGTCGTCGACCGCCGCGTCGAGGTTCCACTCCACCTCGACGTCCGGCGCGAGCAGCTTGCGCACGGCGGGCCGGTCGTCGTTGGTCCACGACCTGGTCCAGAACGCGGCGACGTCCATCAAAGATCTCCTCCGCTTGTGGTTGATCTAGCGGGACACGCCGGCCGTCGGCCGGGCGGGCATCGGTTCCGGGAACGGGCCATGGCCGAGAAGAGCGGCGGTGGCTTGCGCGGCCCGCTTCGCGGCCCGGCCGTCGCCGTACGGGTTGCCGGTCGCGGTCATCGAGTCCCGGCGTACGCGGCTGTCCAGCAACTCCGCGACGGCGTTGAGCATCGTCTCCGGCTCCGGGCCGACGACGCGCGCGCAGCCGGCGTAGAGCGGCTCCATGCGGTCGCTCATCTCGTGCCGGATCAGCGCCGGAACGCCGAAGGTAAGCGCCTCCTCCTGCAGGTCACCGTCGTCGGTCAGCACCAGGTAGGCCTCGGCGAGCAGGCGGGCGCGGTCGGCGTACGCGAGAGGGCCGGCCCCGACGACCCGGCGTGAGCGGCCGGACGGTTCGGTGCCGAGCATGACGACGTCGAGGTCGGGGTAGCGGGCGGTCAAGCGGCGTACGGTCGCGCGGACCAGCTGGAGGAGGACGCCGTCGGTGTGCTCGAGCCCGACGACGAGGAGGCGGTGCGGGGCGGTCGAGCCGGCGTGGCGCAGGGTGGCCAGGGCGGGATCGGCGTAGGGCGGGAGACGGTCGCGGATCGCCAGCGCCGCGTCGAGCCCGGTGTTGCCGGTCAGCAGCACGTCACCGCCGGGCACCCGCTCGTCGAGCAGGTTCATCGCGGCGAGCGGGGCGGCCGCCAGATGCAGCGTGCTGACCTGGGTGAGCAGTCGCCGGTTGGGCTCGGTCAAGCCGGTCGCGCCGAGGTCGCCCGAGCGTCGTCCCGCGTCCAGGTGTATCACCGGGATCCGCCGCCAGTAGGCGGCGACCGCGGCCGGCAGGCTCGCCCCGGCGTCGCCCTGCACGACGACCGCGGCCGGGGTGCGCGTCGACCAGAGCTGGTCGAGCCGGCAGATCGTCTCGGCGTTGTCGGCACCGGCCGGCACGGCGAGTCCGGCGGTGAGGTCGAAGAGGCCCAGCGTCTGGGCGAAGGTCAGTGGTTCCGGGCCGGCGGCGAGCAGGATCGGCTCGACCCGGGCCTGCTCGCGCATGGCCGTCGCGACCGGCGCGAGGCGGGCGGCCTCGGTGCTGGTGCCACCGACGAGGTGGATTTCGGGCAGTGGCATGTTCAGACTCCGGCTCGGGGGTTCCGCGGCGAGTCGAACGCTATGCAGTCACTCAGTGTGATTCAAGGTCTCGCCTCCCACGGTCACGCAGTGTGGCCGAAAGGGCGAACCCAGACGGCTCAGGATCGCTATTGCCGGACAAAACGGGCGCCATCGCTCGCTCTCAGATTGTTCGGTCGTCGGTACCCAGCGTAACTATCCACCTAGGGTGAATTCCCTTTGTTGGCTTATCGGCCGATGGCTTGTGTCATGGTCCTAGGCCTAACGTCCGATTCGGGAGTCCTGGGGAGGAACGGCGTATTTGTGAACGTGAAAGGTGAATGGATGGGCCTGGGGGCATTGCCGGCGGCGGGACCCATGGGCGCTGACGGACTGTTGTGGTCTCGGTGAACGAGGGCTCGGCAGTGCGCCGTTGGTCGCTACTGGCTGTCGTCGCCGGCGGGCTGTTGCTGGCCGTCGGCTTTACCAGTGTCGGATGGGCCGGGAGCGTGCCGCAGGGGCCGCCCAGCCCCGGCCCTGCGGTCGGAGCGCGCGTGGGCGCGTACGAGAAATCGGGTTTTATGTCGGTCGATGTCTGCGGCGGGGTCCGCTCCGGTCGGGCTTGCTCCGACCGGGCTTGCTCCGACCGGGCCCGCTCCGGGCGGGCTTGCTCCGACCGGGCCTGCTCCGGGCGTTGGCCGAGAAAGGCTTACTCCGGGCGCTGGCTGAGCAGGGTCGGGTCGTCGCGCAGCAGCGCGGCCAGGCGCCGGGCCGCTATCTCGGTCTCCTCCGGGCGCTCGACCTGCAGCGGGATCGGTTCGGGCAGCGGCGTCGGCATGCCGCGCGGCTCGACCGGCGGAGGCGGGATCAGACGCTCGGTCGCGCCGGCCCGCTCGGTGGCCGGCGGCTCGACCGGGGCACGATATTGCTCCGGGTCGATGCGTCGGGTGGTCTGCGGCGGGATCGGCGGGGGCGGGGTCGGGGCCAGCGGATGCGGCGGGAATTCGTGCCGGGGCTCGCGGGACGCCATGCCCAGGTCGCGCATGCGGGCGCCGAGGTCGGGCAAAGGCTCCTCGGCAGCGGGCGGCCCATAACCGGGCGCCGTCTGCTCGAATCCGCCGTAGCGGCGCTCCGTGGCGTCCGACTCGGCGTAGTGAGCGGCCGCGGGCGGTTGATAGGCCGTGGACTGCTGATAGACCGCGGGTTGCTCGTAGGCGGGTGGTTGCTCGTAGGCCGGGGGCTGCTCGTAGGTGGGAGGTTGCTCGTAGGCGGGAGGCTGCTCGAAGCCGTAGGGGGGCCCGAAACGATCCTGATCGTCCTGGCTCATCCGCGGAATCTCGGCGCCCGGATAGGCCGGCGGGAACTCCTCGACCGGCTCGCCCACCACGACATCGAAGTCGGCGCGGGGCTGGGTCGCGAGATTGTTATCCGCCGTGACCTGCACCTGGCCGTCTTCGTAGTAGAACCGCAGCACCATCGGGTCGCCGTCACCCTCGACACCGACGGTGACACCGAGCCGGGGATGCCGGCCTACGACCGCCGCGATCGCCTCGACGAGCTCGGTCACGCCCGCCGGCGTGCCGGTGGCCTCATTTGCCGCCCGGCGACGCAGCTCGTCGCGGCGCGCCAACTTCTCCAGCGCGTCGTCCAGTCCGCCTCGCACGTCACAGTCCTTCCCGTCAGCTCGACGGTATCAACTGTGCCCGTTCGAGGGCCGATTTGGGAACCTCGATCTCTGCGACCCGGCCGTCACCCTACGATTTCGCCCGCAATGCCTTATCGAGCGCGCGGTCCAGAACCACGAGCAGAGCGTCGCGCACCGAGGCTGTGAAACGGGCGTCGTAGGAGAGCACCGGCACGTCGTCGCGGATGGCCAGAGCCCAGCGCACTTCGTCCAGGCTGTGGGCCATATGTCCGTTGAACGTATTGACGCCGACAACGAACGGGAGCCCGGCCCGTTCGAAATAGTCGACCGCCGGATAGCAGTCGTCGATGCGGTTGGTATCGACCACTACCAGCGCACCTAGGGCTCCCTTGATCAGGTCGTCCCACATGAACGCGAAGCGGGACTGGCCCGGAGTACCGAAGATGTAGAGCTTCAGCGTCTGGTCGATGGTCAGCACGCCGAAGTCCATCGCGATGGTCGTCGTCGTCTTCATCACGGCCTGGCCGGGGTCGTCGATGCCGACCGACGCGGAGGTCATCTCGGCCTCGGTGGTCAACGGCGAGATCTCGGAGATGGCGCCGACGGTAGTCGTCTTTCCGACACCGAAGCCGCCCGCGACGATGATCTTGACGGGGACCGGGGCCTTCTTCTGCCGGCGCTGTTGGCCCATGGGGGCGTAGCCGACGATGCGGTCAGGTGATTGCTCGAAGTCCACGGATCACTCGCATGATGGTCTCAGGGTCAGGGGTTTCGTTGTCCAGTACCTGGACGTCCAGCTGGCCGGCGGCCCGGAGGTCGCCGACCAGGATGCGGGTGACTCCGAGGTGCAGGCGCAACATGGCGGAGATCTCCGCCACCGAATGCGGCTCGTTGCAGAGGCCCACTATGGCGCGCATCTCCGGCGAGAGCCGGACCGGAGGCGCGCCGTGAATGACGGTCACCTGTGTTTCCATCACGATCTCGGGATCGGCGCCGTTGGTGCGCCCGGACGTGATGACGAACGGGCGCAGCGTCGAGCCCTGATCGTCGGGCGGCGGCTCCGTCCCTCGGGGCGGAGGGCGGTAACCACCGGCCGAGTGCTGGGGCCCGGGCTGCAAAAAAGGTCGGACGCTCGGCCGAGCCGGATGCGCCGGGTCGTCGGGGTCCGGATAGGTCATTGCTGAACGGCGTTCTTCAGCTCAGCGATCAGGCGCGGGCTGAGCGCACCACCGGCGCGCGTCGCGAACAGCGTCATCTCGTACGCCAGGGTGCCGAGGTTGGCCGACCGGTCGGCGATGACCCCCAGCACCGAGCCGGCGCTGATCGCCGTGACCAGCAGATAGCCGTCGGCCATGTCGATGATGACCCGGTTGAGGGCGCCCAGCCGGTACCAGCTCGCGGCACCGCCGGACAGGCTGGTCAGACCCGAGACCACCGCCGCGAGGCGCTCCGCGTTGGGCCGGTCCTTGATCGCTGACATGGCCATCAGCAGTCCGTCCGAGGAGACGGCGATCGCTTCGATCACTCCCGCAGTGCCCGAGGTGAACGAGTCCAGCAACCAGTTGAACGTCTTGGCCTCGGCGCTCAGCTGGGGGGCGTAGTCACGGCCGTTACCAGTTTCGGTGCTGTAAGGGGAAGTCATCGTGGTTGTCCCTCGGGTTGTGGCTGAGTTTCGTTCAGTGCGAGTGCGACTCCGTACTCGAACTGTTCCATCAATGCGCGTGCGGCATCCGGATCAAGCGGAGGTGCCGCCACCGGCGGGGGCGGGCTGTTCGGCTCGTCCAGCGGCAGAGTCGCACCTGGCACTCGGCGGGCGAGAGGCGCATGTCCAGCCGAGGGCGGCGATGACATGTCGGACTCGGCGACGTCCCAATGGGCCCGGCTCACGCCGGCCTCGAAGGCGTCGAAGGCCGCCCGTGCCGCCACCGCGTCGCCCTGGGACGGCGGAGCGGCCGGCAGCGGGGTGCTGGTCTCGGTGGGAAGCTGGTTGCCGGGAACCCGGCGGCGCAGCGGAGACCCGTTGGATCCGTTGGTCGGCGCCGGTGCGGCCGGCTCCGGCTGGGCGGTCGGGGTAGGCGTCGGGTAGCGGTAGTCCTCCTCCACCCGCTGGCGCGGGATCGCCGGGGGCTGGGCCGGTGGCACGGTGGTCCAGGCGGTCTGCTCCGGTACGGGCTGGCCCCATGAGGAACCACCGGCGGCGGGCAGCTCCGGCATCGGCAGCTGCGGCATGGCGGTCGGCACGCGACCGGCCACCGGGGCGCCCGGGTCGTAGGCCGCCGGCTCATAAGTGGCCGGTTGCTGGTAGACCGGCTGGTCGTAGAGCGGCTGTCCATTGCCGACCTGCTGCTGATACGCCGCCGGCTGCTCGTAGGCCGCCGGTTGCTGATACGCCGCGGGCTCTTGGTACCCGGGCTGCTGGTATGCGGGCTGCTGGTACGCGGGTTGCTGGTACGCGGGCTGCTGGTAGGCCGGTTCCTGGTACGCCGGCGGCTGGTAGACCGGCTCGGCGTCGTACACCGGCTGGCCCGCGTATTCCGCGTCGATCGTCTCCGGCTTGCCCGCGGTGGCGAACGCGTTCCACGAGCCGCTCGCCTCGATGGTGCGGGTGGCCCGGTCGAGCATCACCGGGTCGAACGGCTGCTGGCTGCCGGGCGCCGACCGAACGGTCGACGAACCGGTGACGACCTGCGCGAACTCGGCGGTGTGGTACATCGGTGCGGCCGAGACCGACGCCGGCCCCATAGCCGGCATCGCCTGCCCGCCCGAGGAGAACGGCGCCGGCAGCGCGCCGATCCCGGAGCTGGAGATCAGGTGCGCCGGGGTCAGGTCGACCCAGGCGGTCACGCCTCCGCCGGGCGTCTCGGTCAGGGTGACCTCGATGCCGTGCCGCCGGGCGAGGCGGCCGACCACGAAGAGGCCGAGCACCTCGGTGGGCGCCAGGTCGAGGCGCTCACGGCGGGTCAGACGGGCATTTTCCTCGACCATGCGCTCGGGCGGCAGGCCCAGGCCGTTGTCGATGACCGCGAGGCGGGCGCCGCCGCGCAGTTCGGTGGCCGCGATGACGACGCGGGTGTGCGGCGGCGAGAACGCGGTCGCGTTCTCCATCAGCTCGGCCATCAGCAGCGTGAGGTCGGCGATGATCGCCGGGACGACCACGATCTCGTCGGGGACGTCCAGGTCGACACGGGTGTAGTCCTCGATCTCACCGAGGGCGAGACGGACCACGTCGACCAGGGGCAGCGGTGCCATGTGCTCGTTCGCGCCGGCGCCACCGGAGAGGACGACCAGCGAGCTCGCGTTCCGGCGGAGACGGCTGGACATGTGGTCCAGACGGTAGAGGTCGCCGAGGCGGTCGCTGTCGGTCTCGCGGCGCTCCAGGTTGTCGATCAGGGCGAGCTGGCGGCCGACCAGGTTCTGCGTACGGCGTCCGACGTGCCCGAACATCTGGGCGACGTTGCGGCGGCCGAGAACCTGGCGTTCCACCAGGCGTACGGCGGTGGTCTGCACCCGGTCGAACGCTCGGGCCAGGTCGCCGATCTCGTCCTGGGCCTCGACGTCGACCGGGTCGAGTCGAATCGGGCGTACGTGCTCGGCCTCGTCGTCGGCGACGCGTTCGAGTTCGGCCTCGGCGGCGCGGGCGATGCGGTCGGCCGAGCCGGTGAGGCGTCGCAGCGGCCGAGCGACCGCGCGGGCCATGAACAGCGAGAGCACGACCACGACGATCAGCAGGATCAGGGCGCCGCCACCGATCAGCAACGCGTCCCGGATGGCGTTGTCGCGGCTGGTCGTGACCGTGGCGTCCACGTCGGCGGCGACGCGCTTCTCGACGAAGCCACCGAGGACGAGCACCGACTGCAGCGACGGGAACAGCGTCTTGATGTTGAGCAGCGTCACCGCCTGGTTGGGGTCGACCGCGGCCTGCGTCAGGAACTGGTCACCGACGCGGGACGAGAACGCGTCCTGGGCTCCGATGTAGAGCTTGTACTGCGAGTCGGTGAAGAACGCCTGCGCGTTCGCGATCACCTGCTGGATCTGCACCAGCGTCGAGTAGAAGAGGCTGATGAAGGCCGGCTGCTTGCTGATCGTCGCGGCGGTCAGGTAACCGGACGCCTGGCTGATCAGGTCGTCGGAGCGTAGTGCCTGCTCGAGCGCGAAGACCTGCCGGCCGACGCCGGTCTTGAGGTCGGCGGTCGAGGAGAGCGCCAGGCCGCCGATGATCGGGCTGATCGCGTCGGTGAACTCGGTGACGATCACATCCGGCGTGATCGCGCGGTTGAGAACGTTCTGGCGGGTGTTGTCGAGCCGGTCGGTGTTGCGCAGGGCCCGCTTGAGCTCCTTGGAGACCGGCTGGCCGCCGTCGTCGACCCGGGCCACCGCGTCGACCGACTTGGCGGTCTGCACGACCAGGGTCGGCTCGTCGACCAGGCCGAGCCCGAAACCGACCGAGAGCAGGCGCTCCAGCTCGAGTTGCTGCAGAGCCGTGCTGACGCGGGTCGCCAGCTGAACCTGGTTGGAGGTGCCCTGCGCGTCCTGGGCCGCGGTCGCACGGTTGACGATGATCGGAATGGTCAGCGCCACGACACCGAGCAGCGGGACGAGCACCAGTAGGGCCAGCTTGCCCAGGATGCGGAACTTACCGAACAGCACCGGATCGCTCCCGCCGTGTCGGGGTGACCTCGCCGTAGGCGGGCAGTTGGTCGTACGGGCCGGGGGCCGACCCCGGTACCGCGCCGGGGGCGGACCCGGCGGTCGGGAGCCCGACGCCGGGGCCGTAACCGGCCGACCGCGAGCTCGCGACGATGTCGCGGGTGGTCTCGCCGACCGGCCGGGCGCCCGTGGTCTCCCGCCGGCGCGCGGTGGCCGGCCAGACCAGGGCGCCGAGCACCAGCGCGATGGCGATCAGGCCGAGCACGATCGCCTCGGTACGCCGGTAGTTGACCGAGCTCATCCGGTCGTCGAGCAACTTGCCCATCTCGCGCAGGGTGACACCGGCGAGGCTGTTCAGCGCGGTCTGCAGCGAGCTCTGCGCGACGGCGATGGTCGCGATGTTGGGGTCGCCGCCCAGGTTGGCGCCACGGTTCATCGACTCGATGCCGCGGCGGAACTGGTCGAGCGTGGTCACCAGGCTGCCGCTGAGGGTCTGGCTCTTGGTGTCTTCCACCGCGGCCTGCAGGTCGTCGGTGAGGGCCGCGACCGAGTTCTGTACGGCGATGACCTCTTCACCGAACTGCACGGTGATCGCGCCCTTGTGCGTCTGCTGGAGGTTGGCCAGCGTGCCCATCTGGTTGGTGTGCTGCACCGCCGCCGGCATGTCGACCGCAACCGCCTGCTGGAGGTTGGACAGGTCGTTGTCGGGGTCGCGGTTGAGCTCGGAGTTGCGGCGCACCGAGTCATAAAGCGCCACGACCAGGCCGAGGACCTCGGAGTGGGCCTGGAAGACCGGCAGTTGACCACCCGGCACCTTGGCCAGCTTGCCGATCTTGTCTTGCAGACCGGCCCAGCGTTCCTTGGTCTTGAGGTCGTCACCGAGGCGGTTGTCGACATCCGACACCTTGGCGATCGCGGGCTTGAGGGAGTCGGGAGCGGCACCGATGTTCTGCACGGCCGACGACTCGTATTCCACGAGCGAGTTGATCAGGGGAGCGAGGGCCGTGAGGTATTCGACGCCCTCCTGCTCGAGGGCCGTGCTGGAGTGGCGGTTCGAGTTGTCCTGCCAGACCCTGCCGAACAGGATCGCTGTCGGCACAAGCACCAAGACCGTCAGAATCACCGCGAGGGCGGAGCGTAAACGGGATCGCCGGCTGTTCATTGCTGTTTGTCCTCCGCCATCCACAGGTGATGGACCGTCATTCGGCTACTGTCCGTAGCCGGGCGGGCGCACGGATCCGGGCCAATCTATCCGAGAAAACCTCAAGTAACCCCTTTCCAAGGGTCAGAGTTCTCTCGTCTGATCGGGGGATACAAGGGGCCACCGTCAGGGTTGTAACGAACGTTCAGATTTGGGAAGCCGAGAAGCGAAACCGCAGCCCAAACCGGTTCCACAGCGTCGGGGGTTACCGCGAGGATGGTAGCCGTCACCCGGCCGCGCGGATACCCGCGTGATCTCAGTTGGATGTTAATTGTGATCGTGGAAAGGATATACGCTGAGTAATCAAATGATCGCGCAAAGATAAAGGAACGAGCCTTTACATCAGAAAGGCCCGTTCTGTCCGGGATAAGTTATAGGCGAGCAAGCGCCTTTCGCAACGGATCAAGACCGAGCGAACCGAGATCAAGAGCGTCCCGGTGAAACGCCTTCAGGTCGAAATCGGCGCCCTTGCGCTGCTTCGTCTCCTCGCGGGCCTGCAGCCAGATGCGCTCGCCGATCTTGTAGGACGGCGCCTGGCCGGGCCAGCCCAGGTAGCGCTTCCACTCGAAGCGGAGCAGCTTCTCCTCGACCCGGGTGTGCGCTCGCAGGAACTCCCAGCCCAGCTCCGGCGTCCAGCGCTCGCCGGGGTGGAAGCCGAACGGGTTGTCGCGCGGGATCGTCAGCTCCAGGTGCATGCCGATGTCGACGATCACCCGGCAGGCCCGCAGCGCCTGTCCGTCGAGCATGCCCAGCCGGTCGCCCGGGTCCTGCAGGTAGCCCAGGTCGTCCATCAGCCGCTCGGCGTAGAGTGCCCAGCCCTCGCCGTGCCCGGAGCACCAGCAGAGCAGCCGTTGCCAGCGGTTGAGCGAGTCGGCCCGCAACAGGGCCTGGCTGACCTGGAGGTGATGGCCGGGGACACCCTCGTGATAGACGGTGGTGACCTCGCGCCAGGTCGAGAACTCGGTGACGCCCTCGGGAACCGCCCACCACATGCGGCCGGGACGGGAGAAGTCCTCGCTCGGACCCGTGTAGTAGATGGCGCCGTCGCTGGTCGGCGTCAGGCAGCACTCGATGCGCCGGGCCGGGGTCTCGATGTCGAAGTGGGTGCCGTTCAGCTCGCTGATCGCCTTGTCGGCCAGCGCCTGCATCCAGTCGCGGAACGCCTCCTTGCCTTCGATATTGCGGGCCGGGTCGGCGTCGAGCGTCGCGACCGCCTCGGCCACCGAGGCGCCGGAGCCGGCGATCACCGCCGAGACCGCCTCCATCTCGCGCTCCAGCCGGTGCAGCTCGGCGAAGCCCCAGAGATAGGTCTCCTCGAGGTCGACCTTGGCGCCCAGGAAGTATTGCGAGGCCAGCTCGTACCTCTCCAGGCCGGCCGCCTCCTTCTCGCGACCCCGGGGAGCGAGCTCACCGCGGAGGAACTCGGCGAAGTCGGCGGTCGCCGCGGTGGCCGCGTCGGCGCCCCGGATCAGCTCGGCCGCCAGCGCGCCGCCCGCGGTCAGCCGGCCGGCGAGCCCGCGATAGAAGTCGTCGCGGTCGGGATCGGTCCAGGCGTCGCACTGCTCGGCCACCGCCAGCATCTGGGCCCGCGGGCTGACCCGGCCCGCCTCGGCCTCGGTGCGCAGCGTGGTCTTGTACTGCTCGAGGGCGCGGGGGATGTCGTTGAGCCGCGCGGCGATGTTGGCCACCGCTTCCTCGCCCTCGGTGGGCATCACGTCGAAGACCCCGCGCAGCGCGTGCAGTCCGCTGCTGATCACGCTGAGCTCGGCCGCCGAACCGGCGTCGTACTGGGCCAGCTCGAGGCCGAGCCGCTCCTGCATGGCCTCCTTCGCGACCTGCTCCGACCCGTGCTCCGGCTCGATCACGTCGAGGTCGTTGAGCGTGCGGCGGGTCAGCTCGGCCTGGGCCTCGAAGCCGGCCGGCGAGAAGTCGTCGGTCCGGTCGTCGTGGCCGGCGATGCCGGTGTAGGTGGCGCCGAGCGGGCTGAGCTGGGCCCATTCATCGACGTAACGGTTCGCGAGGTCATCAATTCGTCCCACGCGCCGACCCTACCGACGAGACCGGGGAAAGCGCGTCCCTTAATTCGCACCGTGAGCGCCGGTCCAGGCGAGCAGCTTGTCGACCGGCCAGGTGTTGACCACGTCGTCCACCGGCACCGCGCAGAGGGCCGCCCGCTCGCAGCCGTTGCCCAGCCAGTCGAGCTGACCCGGGGCGTGCGCGTCGGTGTCGATGGTGAACTTGCAGCCGGCCTCGACCGCGACGGTCAGCATGCGCTTGGGCGGGTCGAGCCGGTCCGGCCGGCAATTGATCTCGATCGCCTTGTCGTGCTCGAGGCAGGCGGCGATCACCTTGTCGAGGTGGAACGTGCTCGGCGGCCGGGTGCGCCCGCCCCGGTGTCCCCGGTCGCCGCCACCCTCG
Organism: Actinoplanes sp.; assembly: GCA_036402935.1. Classification (GTDB taxonomy): domain Bacteria; phylum Actinomycetota; class Actinomycetes; order Mycobacteriales; family Micromonosporaceae; genus Actinoplanes. The sequence continues at coordinate 1,676 of DASWRZ010000240.1, read as the reverse complement.
GCCAGGACCTTGCGGCCGGTCATGTGTCCGAGCACGTCGAGGTGCGGGTTGGCGATCGCGGCCAGCATCCGTTTGGTCATCCGCGGCGACTCGTCGCGCAGCTTGCTGTGCACCGAGCCGACCACCACGTCGAGCCGGGCCAGCAGCTCGTCCTCCTGGTCGAGCGAGCCGTCCTCGAGGATGTCGACCTCGATGCCGGTCAGGATGCGGAAGCCGTCGGGCAGGGCATCGTTGAGCTTGGCCACGTGGTCGAGTTGTCTACGCAGCCGGGCCGGTGTCAGCCCGTTGGCCACCTTCAGCGTCGGCGAGTGGTCGGTGAGCACGAGATATTCGTGGCCCAGCTCGACCGCGGCGAGCGCCATCTCCTCGATCGGCGAGCCGCCGTCCGACCAGTCGGAATGGGAGTGGCAGTCGCCGCGCAGCGCGTCGCGCAACGTGGCCGCGGCGCCGTGCAGATCGGAGCCGGCGGTGGAGAGCAGCCGCCGCAGATAGACGGGCTCCTCGCCGGCCAGCGACTCGGCGATGCAGCGGGCGGTCACCTCTCCCACCCCGGCGAGCTCGGCCAGCGTGCCGGCCGCCGCCCGGGCGGTCAATTCCTGCTCGCTCAGGCCGGCCACCGTCTTGGCGGCCGAGCGGAAAGCCCGCACCCGATAGGTCGCCTCGTTCGCGCGCTCCAGGTGAAAGGCGATGCGGCGCAGGTCGGCGACCGGATCTCGAGATGGCATGCCGCCTAGCGTATGACTTCGGGTTCTAGGCTCGCGGACATGCGGACGATCGACTGGGTGGACGGCGCCATCGAGATCATCGACCAGACCGCCCTGCCGGGCGAGCTGCGGATCCTGCGGCTGCACACGGTGCCGGAGCTGATCGCGGCGATCCGGTCCCTGGCCGTACGCGGTGCGCCGGCGCTCGGCGTGGCCGGCGCCTTCGGTGTCGCCCTCGCCGCCCGGGTGCACGCCGACGACCCGGCCGCGCTGACCATGGCCGTAAAGAAGGTGGAGACCGCCCGGCCGACCGCGGTCAACCTGGCCCGGGGCGTCCGGCGCGCCGCGGCCCGGATCCCGCTCGGTGCGGAGGCGGTACTGGCCGAGGCGTACGCGATCCGCGACGAGGAAATCGTCGCGTCCCAAGCGATGGCGGTCCGCGGCGCCGACCTGCTGGTCGAACTCTGCGGCGGCCGGCCCCGGCTGCTGACCCACTGCAACACCGGAGGCCTGGCCGCGGTCGTGCTCGGCACGGCGCTGGGCGTCGTGCACGAGCTGCACCGGCGGGGTGCGCTGGCCGGGGTGGTGGCCAGCGAGACCCGCCCGCTGCTCCAGGGTGCCCGGCTCACCTCGTGGGAGCTGTCCCGCTGGGGCATCGAGCACCGGGTGGCGGTCGACTCGGCAGGCCCGTTCCTGATGGCACGCGGCGAGGTCGACGGCGTGGTGCTGGGCGCCGATCGCATCTGCGCCAACGGCGACGTCGTGAACAAGATCGGCACGTACTCGCACGCGCTCGGTGCCCGGCGGGCCGGGCTGCCGTTCGTGGTCGTGGCGCCGGAGTCGACAGTGGACCTGAGCACGCCCGGCGGTGCCGCGGTGGAGATCGAGGACCGCGGTTCGGCCGAGGTCACGCCGTGGGCCGAGGCCGTCAACCCGGCCTTCGACGTGACCCCACACGACCTTGTCACCGCG
>DASWRZ010000239.1:0-1695 GCA_036402935.1 Actinoplanes sp. | reverse complement strand
GCCGGACGCACACTGGACCCAGCTGAACGCGACCGTCGAGGACTGGGACGCCGCTGATCCCGACCTGCTGCTGGCGATGTTCCAGCAGCTCGTGCTGATCCGCACCTTCGAGGAGTACGTGCTCGAGCTCGCCGCGGCCGGTCTCGTGCACGGGCCGGCCCACTCCAGCATCGGCCAGGAGGGAGGCGCGGTCGGCTCGATCCTCGCGCTGGCCACCGGCGACCAGGTCAACGGCTCGCACCGCGGCCACCACCAGTTCCTCGCCAAGGCGCTGAACCACGTCGCGCCCAAGGGCTTCGACCTCACTGCCGATCTGCCCGAGGAAATCCGCACGGTCCTGCTGCGCACGCTCGCCGAGATCTGCGGCCTGGCCCGCGGCTACAGCCACGGCCGGGGCGGCTCGATGCATCTGCAGTGGAAGGAAGCCGGCGCGATGGGCACCAATGCGATCGTCGGCGGCGGCGTCCCGCTCGCCGCCGGCTATGCCTGGGCGGACCGGCACGCCGCCACCGGCGCGGTCGCGGTGACCTATTTCGGCGACGGCGCGGCCAACATCGGTTCCACCCTGGAGACGCTCAACCTGGCCGCCGCGTGGCGGCTCCCGCTCTGCTTCTTCATCGAGAACAATCAGTACGCGGTCTCCACCACCGTCGTCGAGGCGACCGGCGAGCCGCGCCTCTCCGCCCGCGGCCCGGGCTTCGGCATCACCAGCTGGCAGGTCGACGGCATGGATCCGCTCGCCGTCTACCTGGCTACCCGGGAGGCCACCGCGCACATGCGCGCAGGCCACGGGCCGGCGATCATCGAGGCCGAGACCTACCGCTACTTCCATCAGAACGGCCCGTTCCCCGGCAGCGCCTTCCGTTATCGCAGCAAAGAGGAGGAGGCGCAGTGGCGGGCCCGCGATCCGATCGACCAGGTCGCCGCCCACCTCGACCGCCGCGGCCTGCTCGACCGCGAGGCCCGAAACGCGTGTGTGGCCGGCGCGAAACACGCCATGGCCGCGGCCGGCGACGTCCTGTTCGAGCCGGTGCCGGGTGGCAAGCCGGGTCAGCGGCGCATCAGCGCCGGCGAGTGGCCCGACCCGGCGTTCGTCGACGTCGGCGTCCGCGGCGACCTGTCCGAGTTCGACCGCGTACGCACTGCCGAGCTCGACACCTTCACCGGCGCGGTCCGGGAGACGAAGTTCATCGACGCCGTCGCCGACGTCATGCGCCGGCGGATGGACACCGACCCGCGCATCGTCGTGCTCGGCGAGGATGTCCACCGCCTCAACGGCGGCACCAACGGCGCCACCCGCGGACTGCACGACGCGTACCCGGATCGGGTCCTGGGCACGCCGATCAGCGAGAACGCGTTCACCGGCCTCGGCGGCGGGATCGCCCTGGACGGGCGGTTCCGGCCGGTCGTCGAGTTCATGTACGCCGACTTCATGTGGGTCGCCGCCGACCAGCTGTTCAACCAGGTCGGCAAGGCGCGGCACATGTTCGGCGGCACCGGGCCGGTGCCGCTGGTGCTGCGCAGCAAGGTCGCCACCGGCACCGGCTACGGCTCGCAGCACTCGATGGACCCGGCCGGTGTCTTCCTCACCTCACCGGGCTGGCGCGTCGTCGCACCCACCACCCCGTTCGACTACGTCGGCCTGATGAACGCCGCGCTGCGGTGCGCGGACCCGGTCGCCGTCCTGGAACACGT
>DASWRZ010000238.1:0-24784 GCA_036402935.1 Actinoplanes sp. | reverse complement strand
CACCGCGCCCGGGATGTCACCGGTGACGTGCCCGATGACGATCAGGGTGAACGGTGGCAGCACCGACTCGGCGACCACGAAGATCACGGCCGCGACCAGCAGCGGGGGCGAGGTCTCGGCCAGCAGGCGCAGCGCGCGCAGCCGCCGGGACCGCCGGGCCGAACCGGCCAGATGCCGCACGATGTCTCGCCAGCCGGGCGCCTCAGGTGTGGTCACGCGGCCCAAAGTATGCCCGCCGACGCGCGAAAGGCACCTAGATAACCGTCTTGACAGACTCTTTCTCGACCCTGTTCCTCGACCCTGTTCCTCGACCATGATCGCCCGCGCGGGCTCATCTGATCGACGCGGTCGCGGGCCCACTGAGCGCCCCGGTCCCGGCGGACCGGGACGCTCGGCAAGGATCAGGCGGCCGGGATCTCGGCGGTCGCGACCAGCGTCGCCCGGCCCAGGATGTGCGAGGCGATGTTGAAGTTGAAGAACGCGGGCGAGGCGTCGGCCGGCACGCCGAGGTCGGCCACGTCCAGGGCGTGCACGGTGATGAAGTAGCGGTGCGGGCCGTGCCCGGCCGGCGGGGCGGCCCCGATGAAGCGCGCGGTCCCGCCGTCGTTGCGCAGCTGGAAGGCGCCGGCCGGCAGGGCGGCGCCGTCGTCGTCGCCCGCGCCCTCGGGCAGCTCGGTGACGTCAGCCGGGATGTTCGCGACCGACCAGTGCCAGAACCCGGACTGGGTCGGCGCATCGGGGTCGTAGACGGTGACCGCATAGCTCTGCGTGCCCTCCGGAGCGCCCGACCAGCTCAGCTGGGGCGAGCGGTCCTCGCCGCCCGGCACCCCGAACGCGCCCGACATCTGTGCGGCCGGGAACGCGTCCCCGTGTTTCACGGTCGTGCTGGTCACGGTGAAGCTTGCCGCCGGCGGCAGGCCGGCGAACGGGTCGTTGCCGTAGCTCATTCCCTCAGTCCTCTCAAAGGCTCTCGCAACCGATCATTACACCGGCGGCGCACATCCGGTTCAGCGTGCGGTGTCCAGCAGGGCCTGGGCGGCTTCTCGGGCGGTGTCGGCCGCGTGCGGGTCGGCGTCCATCGCGGCGGCGATGTTGGCGCCGTCGTAGAGCAGGACCAGCTGACTGGTGAGGCGGCGCGGGTCGCGGTGGCCGGCCTCGGTCACCAGGACGCCGAACAGCTCGTGCAGCCAGGTGCGGAAGTCCTTGGTGGCCAGATCGGCCTCGCTGCCGGGGGCCGATTCGGCGGCGGCGTTGTGGAAGGCGCAACCGCGGAAGTCGGGCTCGGCGAACAGGTCGCCCAGCGCGTCGAAGACGGTCAGGATCTTTTCCCGCGGGGTCGTCTCGGCGGCGATCCGCGCGTCGAGGCGGGCGGCCCATCGGGCGTGCCGGTTCTGCAGATAGGCCCGAACGAGGTCGTCCTTGCCGCCGAAGTTGTAGTAGAGCGAGCCCTTGGCGACGCCTGACTCCTCGAGCACCCGATCGATGCCCACCTTGCCCACGCCCTCCTGGTAGAACAGGCGGTCGGCCGCTTCCAGCAGGCGCTCACGGGCGGAGCGCCGGCCGGAATCCATAGGCCCCATCGTACGACCGGTCAGACGGCGGTCCGGCCGCCGTCGACCGGGATGGTCGCACCGGTGACGTAGCCCGCTGCGGGCCCGGCGAGGAAGGTGATCACTTCGGCGATCTCCTCCGGCCGGGCGGCCCGGCCGAGCAGCGTGGTGGCGGCGAGCCCGTCGATGACCTCGGGCTTGGCGCCGTCGGTGCGGACCGGCCCGGGCGAGACGGTGTTGACCCGTACGCCGGAGGGGCTGAACTCGGCCGCCCAGGCCCGGGTCAGCGCGTTCATCGATGCCTTGGTGGCACTGTAGGCGGCACCGCCGGCCAGGCCGACCGCGCCGGCCATGCTGCCGATGTTGATGATGCTGCCCGAGCCGCGTGCCGCCATCTTGGGCGCCACCACCGCGGTCACCAGGTAGGCCGAGCGGACGTTGCCGTCGAACAGCACGTCGAACCGGTCGACGTCCAGATCGGCGGAGGCGCCGAACCAGGACGAGCCGGCGTTGTTGACCAGAATGTCCACGTCACCGGCCAGCGAAGCGAGGCGGTGCGCGGCGACCGGATCGCGGAGGTCGGCCGGGACGAAGCGGGCGCGCCCACCGGCGGCCTCGATCTCCTTCACCGTCTGCTCACCGCGCCGGGGGTCGCGGCCGTGCACCACGACGGTCGCGCCGTGAGCGGCCAGAGACAGCGCCGCCGCCTTGCCGATGCCCGAGGTCGCGCCGGTGACCAGGGCGGTCTTGCCGGAAAGCTCGTTCATGCCCGTGCCCTTCGTTTGGACTGGATTGTCTAAAACGAAGCTTAGACAGGTCTGTCTAAAATACAATGTGAGCTTCGATCCATCCGGGCCCGCCGGCCCGGGGCGTACGGTGCGGTGATGCTCGCGCAACCGGCCCAGTCGCTGACCGACCTCGCCCTGGGGATCGTGGTGCTGGCCCTCGCCGTGCAGCTGCGCCGCATGCCGGCGGTCCCCCGCTACTGGCTCGCGCCGTTCTGGTGGACCGGGATCGCCGCGGTCGCGGGGGCGTTCCACCACGCCGTGATGGTGCGGTGGGCCCGGCCGGCGGAGATCAGCTGGTCGATCATCAGCGTGCTCGTCGTGGTCGCGGTGTCCTATCTGCTCGCCGCCACCGTGCGCGAAGTGCTGGGGCCCGGCCGCGCCCGGGTGTTCTGGCTGCTGCGCTCGGTCGGACTGGTCGCCTACCTCATTGCGGCCGTCACCGGGCACGCGGGCGTGACGGCCATGCTCTCCTGCGAGAGCCTCACCATGCTCAGCGTGCTGGGGCTCTGGTTCCATGCGGCCCTTCACGAGCACCCGCTGGCCCGGCCGGTGCTGGCCGCCGTGCTCGCCAGCGGCGGCGCCGCGGTGACGAAGGTGATTCCCCCGGAGGTCACCGGCCGGATCGGCATCGATCCCACCTCCGCCTACCACCTGGCGCAGATCGTGGGCATGGTGCTGCTGTACCGGGCCGTCAGCCGCCGGCCGCAGGACCGCGCCGAGAGCACCGCTGCGGCGACCGTTTAAGAACCGGTTCAGGCGCCGGCGACGGGGGAATAGACGGGCTGGAGAGAGGCCTGCCGGAGAACGGCGCGCAAGGCGCGCAGGGCACCGGCGTACGCGTGATCGGGCGGCCGCGCGTAGCCGATCACCAGACCGGAGCGACCGTCGACCGGGCCGAAGGTTCCGAGACCGTGCAGGGCCAGCCCCCGCCGGGCGCCGAGCGCGATGACCGCCTCCTCGTCGGCCACCGGCACCAGCGCGTGCATCCCGGCCGCGATGCCGGTCGCCGTGGCCCGCCCGTCGAGCGCCGCCATCAGTGCGTCCCGCCGCCGGCGGTAGCGCAGCCGGGACCGGCGGATGTGCCGGTCGTATCCGCCGCCCCGGATGAACGCGGCCAGCGTCAACTGGTCGAGCACACCGGCCCCGCCGCCGGTGAGCTGCTTGGCCCGCACCACCGCGCGCACCAGCTCCGGCGGCGCGGCGATCCACCCGAGACGCAACCCCGGCGCCAGGGTCTTGCTGACCGTCCCGACATAGGCGACCCGCTCGGGATCGAGGCCCTGCAACGCGCCGACCGGCCGCCGGTCGTACCGGAACTCGCCGTCGTAGTCGTCCTCGATCACCACACCGCCCGTGCGCCGGGCCCAGTCCAGCACCGACGCCCGCCGGGCCGGGGAGAGCGCGCCGCCGAGCGGGAACTGGTGGGCGGCGGTCAGCACCACGCCCTTCTCCGGGCCCAGCGCCGACACGTCCGCGCCGTCCTCGTCGACCGCCATCGGCACGAGCCGGCCGCCGCCCTCCTCCATGACCCGCCGGTGATAGCGCAGGCCGTGCGACTCGACCGCGATCGCACCTCCGCCCAGTGCCTTGGCCAGCAGAAAGAACGCCTGGGTGGTGCCGGTGCAAACCACGATGTGGTCGGGCGCGGCGCGCACGCCGCGCACGCGACCGAGGTACGCCGCAAGCTCTGCCCGCAAAGCGTGGGCTCCGAGGGGATCCGGGTAGTCGAGGGTGTCGTTCGGCGTGGTGGCCAGCGCCTGCCGGGCCGCCCGCAGCCATGCCGCGCGCGGGAAGGCGCTCACGTCCGGAACGCCGGGGGTGAGGTCGTACGCGGGCCTGGTCGTCGCTCTCGTCGCCGGGGCGACGTCGGGGGGCCGCCCGTGCCCGGCGACCCGGGTGGCCGATCCGTGCCGGGCCACCAGCCACCCCTCGGCGACCAGCTGGGCGTAGGCATCGGCCACGGTGTTGCGCGACAGCCCGAGCTGAGCGGCCAACGAACGCGACGACGGCAGCCGGCTTCCTTCGGCCAGCCGCCCTCCGCTGACCGCGGCCCGCAGTGCGTCCTCGAGCCCCGCTCGGCGGGGCCCTCCGATGGGCAGATCGAGCAGCAGATCGAGCGAAGTGGCCCAGGATTCCGGCATCGAAGTGGATCCTAGCTCCGGTCCGCCTGGGCCTTACCGTCGAGACAGAGGCGGGACGGGGGATCCGGACGGCGGCCCTGCCGTCCGGATACCCGCCTCAGGCGGCCACGTCGGCCAGTTCGGGCTCGGGACCACCGGACGCCGGGGCCGGGGGCGTGCGGCGGGGCAGGAAGGCGACGGCGGCCAGCGCGGGCACGGTCAACGCCAGCGCCCACCCGAACGCCTGGTCGAATCCGGTCGCCGGGTCGGCCGGGTGCGCGGCCAGCCCCCGCTGCAGGGCGACCGCGAGCAGGGCCGTACCGAACGATCCGCCCAGCTGCTGCAGGATCCGGGTCGCGGTGCTGGCGTGCGGGATCAGCTCCCGGGGCAGCCCGTCGTACGCCCCGAACAGCACCGCCATCAGGATCGTGCCGAGACCGGCCCCGCGGACGACCAGCGCCAGCGCGAGCAGCAGCCGGCTGGTGTGCGTGCCGGCGAACGCGAACGGCACCGTGCCCACGATCAGCAGCAGCGTCGAGAGCAGCGCGACCGTCCGGATGCCCCAGCGTTCGAGCAGGCCGCCGGCCAGCCGCGAGATCGCGATGCCGATGCCCTGCGGCGCCATGAGCAGGCCCGCGGTCAGCACGCTCTCGCCGCGCAGCTGCTGGTAGTAGAGCGGCAGCAGGAGCAGCGCGCCGAACGCCGCCAGCCCGGACAGGAACATCAGGCTGCCGACGGCCGAGAACGAGCCGACCCGGAACAACCGCAGGTCGACCAGCGGGTCGGCCGCCCGCAGCGCGTGCGCCACGAACGCCATCACCAGCAGCGCACCGCCGATCAGCGGGACCAGCACGGTCGGGTGGGTGAAGCCGCCACGGTCGCCGAGTTCGCTCAGGCCGTAGATCAGCGCGGCCAGCCCGGGTGACAGCAGCAGCAGGCCGGTGATGTCGAGCCGGGCGCCCGGCCGGCCGGTGTCGCGGGGCAGGTAGCGCACGGCCAGCACGATGGCGAGCACGCAGATCGGCGGGTTCACGTAGAAGATCCAGCGCCAGTCGAGGTGGTTGAGGATCAGGCCGCCGATCACCGGGCCGAGCACCGGCCCGAGCAGAGCGGGCAGGCTGACCAGGGCCATCGTGTTGCCGCTGGGCCGCCCGGAGGCGGTGCCGAACAGCAGGGTCTGCATGATCGGGATGAGCAGCCCGGCGCCCACGCCCTGCAGCGCCCGGAAGGCGATCAGCGACTCGACGTTCCAGGCCAGGCCGGACAGGACCGAGCCGGCGAGGAAGAACACGAGCGCGACCAGCCAGACCCGGCGCGCCCCGTACCGCCGGGAGGCCCACCCGGTGACCGGGATGGCCAGTGCCATGGCGAGCAGGTAGGCCGTGCTCACCCACTGGATGGTCGCGACCGAGGCGCCGAGGTCGTGCCGCAGCGCGGGGATGGCGACGTTGACGATCGTGCTGTCGAGCAGTGGCGCCACCAGCCCCAGCACGAGCACGAGGGCGAGCACCAGCACGCTGGTTTCGCGGCGTTCGGTGGTCATGTCCGGTCCCTTCGGGTTCTAAGAGACGGCGCGTCTCTAACAGCGAATGCTAGGCTCGGGCGTCAAGAGACGCAACGTCTCCTAGGAGGATGTGACGTGGCAGGCACCCGGCGCCGGGGCGAGGAGCTGGAGGCGACGATCCTCGACGCCGCGTGGGCCGAGATCATGAAGAACGGCTATCCCCGGCTGACCATGGAGGGCGTCGCCGCCCGGGCCCGGACCGGCAAGCAGGTCATCTATCGCCGCTGGCCGGACCGGGCGCAGCTGGCGATCGCGGCGATCCGGCACACGTTGGGCCCGCTGGTCTCCGAGGTACCGCAGACCGGCTCCCTGCGCGAGGACCTGCTGACCGTCCTACGCCGGATGGCCGACCGGGGCCGGCAGTACCGTCCCGATCTGTTCTACGGCCTGCTCGCCGAGGCCCCCGACTCGGCGACCGGCTTCGGCACCGTGCTCCCCGGAGTGATCCGCGAGATCCTCGAGAACGCAGTCGCCCGCGGCGAACTGGCCCACGCCGACCTTCCGCCGCGCGTCGTCAGCCTGCCGGCCGACCTGCTGCGCTACGAGGGCCTGCGCAACGCCCATCGCTGGGGACAGGAAGCCACCGAGGCCGAGATCGAGCAGCTCCTGACCGAGATCCTCGACGACGTCTTCCTGCCTCTGGTCCTCACCCTCGCCGGCCCGGGCGTCAGTCCTTGACCGCTCCGCCCAGGCCGGCGACCAGGCGGCGGCGGACCAGCAGGAAGAAGACCAGGACCGGAACGGTCATCAGCGTCGAGGCGGCCATGATGCCTCCCCAGTCGTTCTCGTCCGGCTTGAAGAAGACCAGCAGGGCCATGGGCAGGGTCTGATTGCCGGTCGCGCTGATGATGAACGTACGGGCGAACAGGAAGTCGTTCCAGGCCGCGATGAAGCTGAACACGCTCGTGGCCGCCAGGCCCGGCGCGACCAGCGGGAACAGGATCCGCCAGAGGATCGTGAACTGGCTCGCGCCGTCCAACTGGGCCGCTTCGTCCAACTCTGAAGGGACCGCCGCGACGAAGCCGCGCAGCATCCAGATCGCGAACGGCAGCGTGAAGCCGGTGTGCACGACGATCAGCGAGCCGAGAGTGTTGAGCCCGATCCCCGGGACCGTGGCGCCGAGGTCGCGAAAGAGGAAGAAGAGCGGGATCGTCAGCGCCTCGACCGGCACCATCTGGGCGACCAGGAACAGGACCAGCATCGTGGCACGGAAACGGAACCGGAAGCGGGTCACGGCCACCGCGGCCAGGAACGCGAGCAGACCCGAGAGGACGACGACGACCAGGGCGACCAGGACGCTGTTGAGGAGGTACCGTCCGAAGTCGTCGGCGGTCAGCACCCGTCGAAACGCGGCCAGGGACGGGCGTACGGTCCACGGGCGCTGGTGAAGCGACTGGATCTCACCCGGGGGTTTGACCGCGACCAGCACCATCCAGTAGATCGGGAAGATCACCACCAGCGCGATCAGAACCGCGACGGCATTCAAGAAGCGGGTCTTCACAGCGGCTCCCCCGATCGGCGCAGCGCGCGCAGGTAAAACAGCGTGACCACGAGCAGGATCACGGTCATGACGACGCCGATCGCGGCGCCCAGGCCGTACTCGCTGCTGGCGAAGGCCTGCTGGTAGGCCCAGACGTTGAGGGTGAGGTTCTGGCCGGCCAGGCCACCGCCACGGGTCATCACGTAGATCTGGGTGAAGACCTTGAAGTCCCAGATGATCGACTGGATGACGACGATCGTCAGCACCGGGCGCAGCGCCGGCACCATGATCCGCCAGAACGTGCGCCAGGTGCCGGCGCCGTCGATCGAGGCGGCCTCGAGAATGGACTTCGGGATGGCCTCGATGCCGGCGTAGAGCGTGACCATGACGAACGGGAACGAGTGCCAGACCACGACCGCGCCGACCAGCGCGAAGCCGGTGTAGCGGTCGTAGAACCAGTTGTAGCCGTGCAGGCCGAGGACCTGATCGACCAGCCCGAGGTCGGTGTCGAAGAGGAACGCCCACACGGTCGAGCCGGAGATCGCGGGTACCGCCCAGGCGGCCATGGCGGCCAGCGAGAGCAGCAGCCGCGGCACCCGGCTCACCCGCGTGAGCAGCACCGCGAGGCCGGCGCCGACGACCATCGTGGCCACCACGCACGCGGCGGCGAAGACCACGGTGGCCACCAGCACCGACCAGAACTGCCCGTTGCCGAAGAGCGTGCCGTAGTTGGCACCGCCGACGAAGTGGGTCGGCTGCCCGCCGCTGACCTGGGCCTGCCGGAAGTCGAGCACGGACAGCAGGCCCAGTTGCCACATCGGATAACCGAACAGCGCTCCCAGCACGACCACGGCCGGGAGCAGCAGCCACAGCGGCGTCCTCCCAGCCAAGATAGGCCTAGCCAAGATCGGCCTTGATCTGCGCCGCGGCCTCGTCGGTCGCCTGATCGACGGTCGCCTTGCCGGTGGCCACCTTCTCGATCATGGTGGGCAGCACGGCACCGGAGTCGACCTTGCCCCAGCCGGGGTTGAGCGGCACGAACCTGGTGCCCGCGGCGATGGCGTCGAGGAACGGCTTGAGGAACGGGTCCTTGGCCGCGACCGCGTCACCGGCCGGCTTGAGCGTCGGCAGGTTGCCCATCGCGTCGTACATCGCGGTCTGGTACTTCTGGCCGGCCAGCAGGGTGAGGAAGTCGGCGGCGAGGGCCGGGCGCCGGCTGTTCCTCATGATGCCGAGGTTGTTGCCACCGGCGAAGGCGGGCGCGATCGAACCGGGCTTGCTGCCCGGCAGCGGCACCACGGCGTACTTGCCCTTGGCCACGCCGGCGTCGACGGCGGCCCGGTTGAAGTTGCCGAGGATGCCCATCGCCGCCTTGCCACTGGCGAACAGGTCGACGGTCTTGCCACCGGTCAGGTCGGCGCAGTTCTGCGGCGGGCAGTTGTCCGGGGCGATCAGGTCGGTGTACGCCTTGAGCCCGGCCCGCGACTGCGGCGAGTTGATCGACGTGATGTCGCCGCCGGCGTCCCAGACGAACGGCATGGCCGCGTACGTGTACTGCCCGCCCACGGCGATCCCGTACAACGAAGGCTGCCTGCTGCGGATCGTGTGCGCGTCGGTGGTCAGCTCGGCGATGCTGGTCGGCGCCTTCAGCCCCAGCGACGAGAAGATGTCGGTGCGGTAGAAGAGGGCGCGTACGCCGAGATACCACGGGACGCCGAGCAGCGTGCCCTGATAGGTCGCGGTCGCCTTGGCGTCGGCGCTCAGACCCGAGCCCTCGGCCCAGTTCGCGACGATCGGGCCGACGTCGGCCAGGCCACCGGCGGCGGCGTACTCGGGCAGGTCGGTGTTGCCGTACTCGACGACGTCGGGCGCGCCGGCCGGGTCGTTGAAGGCGCCCTTGAACTTCTCGGACCGGGTCTCGACCGCGATGTACTGCAGGTCGACCTTGGTGCCCGGGTGGGCGGCGGTGAACTCGGCGATCGCCTGATTGACGACCTTCTCCTTGGGCGCCCGGTTGGGCTCGTCGAACAGCCAGACCTTGAGGGTTCCGGTCTTGGCGCCGCCGTCGGACGGCGTGGACGAGGGAGACGACGTCGACGGAGCACAGGCGGTCAGGGCAAGGGCGAGGGCGGCGGTGGCCGCAAGACGTACCTTCATAAGCGCACCTAGTTCGTAAGTAGTTCGTTGACCAGGGTGCGTCCAAGGATGGGGATCGCAGTGACATCCGTCAACCTCCAATGTGGGCCAACTTGACCTTTGCCGCCGGCTCGCGCAATCTCCGCAGCATGCACATCGGGCTCGTCCTGCACGCCGATCACCGGGAACGCTTCGCCGAGGCGACGCGGATGCTGACCGGCGTCGAGTTCACCTGGGCGATTTACGAGCGCGAGGACGAGATCAGCGCCCTCGTGGCCGGGCTGCTGCGCGGGACGAAGCTGGACGGGCTTCTGCTCGGGCTCGTCCCGTACAACCGGGCGCGGGATCTGCTCCCGCCCGACCTGCCGGTCGCGGTCACCCGGTCGGCCGCCCTCGACCTGGCCCTGGCCTGGGCGAAAGCCCTCCGCCAGGGCTGGCCGGCGACCCCGGTCAGCATCGACACGTTCGACCAGGAGACGGTCGACGAGGTGGCGAGCGCGCTCGCTCTCGACCCCGCGGGGATCGCCACCCTGCCCTTCGACCCCGGCCAGACGATCGACGACGTCGTGGCCTTCCACCGGGTGCATCTGGAGCGCACCGGTTCGCCGTACGTCATCAGCGTGCGCACCTCGGTCGCCGCCGCCCTCGCCGGGCAGACCGCCGTGCTGCACGCCCTGGCAACCCCCGGCACGATCCGCGCCGACCTGCACGAACTCGCCCTGCGAGCCCAGCACCGCAAGGCCGACGCGCAGCGCTTCGCCGCCGGGCTGTTCGCGCTCGAGGGCGCCGGGGCCGACCGCGCGCTGGTCGGCCTGCAGCACCTGCTGGTCAACGCGCCCGAGTTCGCGGACGCCTGGATCGACCCGCGCGGCCGCCAGGAACTGCTGGTCTTCGCCCCGGCGGCCCTCTTCGAGGCCGCCACCGGACAATGGGTCACCCTCCCGGTGCTGGCCGAGGCCCGCACCCATCTGGGCGTACGCGTCGTGGCCGGCTTCGGCATCGGCGACACCGCCCGGCAGAGCGTCACCCTGGCCGAACGCGCGGCGACCCGGGCCGGGCAGGACGCGCAGCCCGGCGCCTACCTGTTCACCGACAGCGGCATGACGATCGGCCCGATGGGCGCCTCCGGGGTGCCGCTGACCTACACCTACCGTGAGCACGGCGGCCTGGAGACCCTGGCGGGCCGGGTCGGCCTGAGCCCGGCCACCCTGTCCCGGCTGGCCGCGGTCGAGCGGACCCTGGCCGGCAAACCCCTCTCCCCCAGCGACCTGGCCCGCACGCTCGGCATCACCGACCCGAGCGGCCGCCGCCTGATCCGCAAGCTCGACGAGGCCCGCCTGATCGTCCGCGAGGGCAGCACCCAGGTGAACCGCAAGGGCCGCCCCACCCGCCTCTACCGCCTCGCGATCACCCCGGCCCTGGAGTCCGTCACAACCGACCCGCCCGCCCGGTCATAGCTGACGAACGACATCGATCAGGAGGCCGACATGAGCTCTGACAAGCTGCTCGTGCTGCTCGACGACCCGGAGATCCGCGTGTGCCCCGGCGGACAGACGCTCCCGGCCCTCGAGCTGGCCCGTCTCATGCGGATCGACATCGCTCTCGACGAGGACGAGGCCGGGGCGTTCGGCGGCTGACCCCCGTCGCCCCGTACGACGGCGACCGCTATCGCCCACAGCAGTCGCGTATCCCCCCACACCGGCAGGATCATCACGGCCAGACCGATCGGGCTGCCGGCAAGGATCGCCGCGAGCACCAGCCAGACCTGATGGTGCGTCCACGACACCGGCGATAGCACCACACTCGCCGCGCCGACCGCCACGGTCGCGGCGAGCGGTTCCAGTTTCCGGCGCGGTGCAGCGCGATCAGGACGACCGCGCCGCCGATCACCAGGACGATCGCCTCCCGGCCGGCGAACGGCAGACCCGGGCGAAGCCTCGTGAGACGGCGAGCAGCGAGTTACAGGGTCACGGCCGATAGCTCCGGCGGGAGACCCACCAGCTGGCGAGCACGGTGCCGCCCAGTGTCACCACGATGACGCCGAGCGAAAGGGCGATCCCGACCGACGGCACCGGGACGCCGGACCCGTGCAGCGCTTCCAGGAGCAGCTTGACGCCGATGAAGCACAGGATGACGCAGAGGCCCACGTCGAGGTAGCGCAGCCGCCGGAGCAGCCCGGCGACCAGGAAATACAGCTGGCGCAGCCCCATCAGCGCGAACGCGTTGGCCGCGAAGACGATGTAGGCGTCGGTGGTGAGCCCGAAGATGGCCGGGATCGAGTCGAGGGCGAAGAGCACGTTGGCCACGCCGATCGCGAGGATGACGACGAGCATCGGGGTGAAGACCCGGCGTCCGTCGCGGCGCACGACGATACGGTCACCGGCGTACGCGTCCGTCATCGGCAGCAGCCGCCGGGCGAGGCGGATGACGCGGTATTCCTGGAATTCCGCCGGGTCGTCCCCGGGGCCCGCGACCAGCCGCACCCCGGTGTAGATCAGGAAGGCGGCCAGCCCGTAGAAGACCCAGCTGAACTGGCTCAGCGCGACGGCGCCGGCCACGATGCAGACCGTACGCAGCACCAGCGACAGCACGATGCCGATGTAGAGCCCCTTGTCCTGCAGGCGGGGCGGCACCTGGAACCTCGACATGATCAGCAGGAAGACGAACAGGTTGTCGACGCTGAGGCTGTACTCGGTGAGGTAGCCGGCGACGAACTCGCCCGCCGGCTGCCGTCCGCGGACCCACAGCAGCATCAGCGCGAACGCGACCGCGAGACCGGCGTAGAAGAGGATCCAGCGGGCGGCGCCGCGTACGGTGACCGCGTCCCGGCGCCGCGAGATGACGCCGAGGTCGACCGACCCGACCACCGCCAGGCCGGCGACCGTGGCACTCCATCCCTCCCAGGGCATCACACGGAGGCGGAAGCGGCCGCCCCGGCACCGGCGATCCGGCCGAAGACGGAGCCGCTGGTCAGCCCGCTGCCTCCGGGGTAGTTGAAGTAGAAGATGCCGCCGACCAGCTCGCCGCAGGCGTACAGGCCCGGCATCGGGTCGCCCTCGGAGTCGATCACCTGGGCGCCCTCGGTGATCCGCAGGCCGCCGAAGGTGAACGTCACGCCGCAGGTCACCGCGTACGCCTCGTACGGCGGCTCGTCGAGCGGGTTGGCCCAGTTGGATTTCGGCGGCTTGACCTCGGCCCGCCGTCCGTCCTTGACGTTGGGGTTGAAGGGCTTCGCGACGTCGACGGCGGCGTTGAACTCCTCGACCGTCCGGAGGAACGCGGCGGCGTCGACACCGTCCATCTTGGCCGCCAGCCCCTCCAGCGTGTCGGCCTTGACCTTGGTGACCTGACGGATCCGATATTCGTCGCGGAGCAGGTGGCTGACCTTGGCGTCGAAGACCTGCCAGGCGAACTGGCCGGGCTGGGCCAGGATGCGGCTGCCGTACTTGGCGTAGGTGTAGTTGCGGAAGTCCTCGCCCTCGTCGACGAACCGCTCGCCGAGCGCGTTGACCATGATGCCCAGCGGGTAGCTGTGCTTCTGGAATCCGTCGCCCACGGCCAGGTCGCCGAAGGCCGGGGCGTTGAGGTCCCAGCCGACCGCGTGCGCGCCCGACCAGTGCCCCCACGGCATGGCCCCGATGTCCAGCGCCATCCGGATGCCGTCGCCGGTGTTGAACCGGCTGCCGCGTACTTTGGCCAGGTCCCATCCGGGGCCGAGGCTGCGGGCCCGCCACTCGGCGTTGGCCTCGAAGCCGCCGCTGCCGAGCACGACCGCGCCGGCCCGGATCTCGGAGATCCGGCCCTCGCCGCGGGCGCGTACGCCCACCACCCGGCCGCCGTCGGTGAGCAGGCCGACCGCGGCCGTACCGTAGCGGATCTCGATGCCCTCGGCCGTCGCGGCCTTGGTGAGGAAGTCGACCAGGCCGGGCCCGCCGCCCGAGACCTCCAGGGTGAGCCCGCCCCAGAAGGTGAACGAGCCGTCGATCTGGTAGGCCTGCCGGCCGTAGATCGGCTCGAACCGCACGCCCTTCTCCCGCATCCAGGAGAGCGTCGAATAGCTCTGCCGGACCAGGATGTCGGCCAGGTCGGGATCGGTGCGGTACTCGGTCACCCGGGACAGGTCGTCGAGGAACCGCTCCTCCGGGTAGGTCCCGAAGTCGGTGCGCTCGACCAGGTCGGCCGGCAGGTCCGGGGCGAGGCGCAGGACGTCCTCGCGCCCGGCGTACGCCACCCGCATCGCGCCGGCGGTGAAGGTCGAGTTCCCGCCGCGCTCGGCGTAGGGCGCTCGCTCGAGCACCAGGACCGAGGCCCCGGACTCCCTCGCTGACAGCGCCGCACACAGGGCGGCGTTTCCGCCCCCGACGACAACCACGTCGTATTGCACAACAGCCTCCCCAGGCAGTTAGTGGGATTGCGGCTCGGCGGTTTCCGCCTCGACGTCCAGAAGGCCCTCGTCCGGCGACGCCGGGGGCCGGCGCCGGCTGCGCCATTCGCTGCGGATTCCGTACGCCAGGAGCACTGCCGCCAGCGCGAGGACCACCGCGGTCACCGGCCGTGATACGAAGGTCAGGAAGCTGCCGTCGGCGATGAGGATGCCCTGTCGCAGCGTGCTCTCGATGTCGTCGCCGAGGATGACGCCGAGCGCGGCCGCCGCGACCGCATAGCCGTACCGCAGCATGAAGTAGCCGACGAAGCCGAACACCAGGCAGACACCGACGTCGAACATCGACTGGTCGACCGAGTAGACGCCGATCAGGGTCAGCGCGAGCGCCAGCACCAGGATCACCGACCGGTCGACCCCGGCCAGCCGGGCCGCGACCTTGGCCATCATCCAGCCGATCAGCGCGAGGAAGACCGCCGCGCCGAGCAGGCCGCCGACCGCCCCGAACAGCAGCTCCGGGCTCTGCTTGATCAGCAGTGGTCCGGGGACCAGGCCGTGCAGGGTCAGCGCGGCGAGGATCAGCACCATGGTCGAGCCGCCCGGGATGCCGACGGCCAGGGTCGGGATCAGGTCGCCGGCCTGGGACGCCTGCTGGGCCGACTCGTTGGCGGCGATGCCCTCGATCGAGCCCTTGCCGAACTCCTCCGGCGTCTTCGACATCGCCTTGGCCTGCTGGTAGGCCATGTACGACGCGGCCTCGGCGCTGGCACCCGGCGCGATGCCGATGACGACGCCCAACGTCGTGCCGAGAAGCGCCGGCCGGAGGATCCGGCGCAGCACCGCCCGGTTGGGGAACTTGATCGACCGGAGCCGGATCTTGCCGACCGACCACGGATAGACCTGGCGGCACTGCCGGATCACCTCGCTGACCGCGAGCAGGCCGATCACCACCGCGATCGGGTTGACGCCGTCCTGCAGGTCGCTCAGCCCGAGCGTGAAGCGGGGCACGTTCTCCAGCGGGTCGAGCCCGACCAGGGCGACGGCAAGTCCGACCGCGGCCGAGATGACGGCCTTGACGATGCTGCGGCCGGCCAGCCCGACCACCGCGGTCATGCCCAGCAGGGCCATCGCGAACAGTTCGGGCGACAGGAAGAGGTAGGCCAGGTTGGACAGCGGCACGACGAACGCGACGAAGAAGATGATGCTGACGAACTGGCCGAAGATCGACGCCAGGTAGACGATGCCGAGCGCGGTGCCGGTCTCACCCCGCTGGTGCAGCTGGAACCCGTCCTGGGCGGTGAGTACCGCCGACGGGGTGCCGGGCACGCCGATCAGCACCGACGGCAGGCTGTTGGCGAAGTTGATGCCGACCAGCACCGAGAGCAGGAAGGCGACCGCCTGCGGGCCGTCCATGACGAAGGTGAAGGGCAGGGCCACACCGACCGACAGCGTGGCGCTGCCACCCGGGTGGATGCCGCCGATCACGCCCCAGAGCGTCCCGGCCACGATGATCAAAAGGAAGATCGGGTCGGTCAGGTAGGCGGTGCCCTGCGCGAGGCTGTGCAGGAAGAACGTCATGACCCCTCGATCTTCTAGAAGTGGAACCAGAGGTAGTAGTCCCAGGTCGACAGGACGCCGAGCGGCAGCAGCACGCCGAAGAAGCCGACGAACAGGCCGTACGACACGACGGTGTAGAGCACCGAGAGGGCGACCAGGCGCACCCACGACACGACGCCCATGACGTACAGGGCGACCCCGACGAAGATCGGCGTGGCGATCGGGTAGCCCAGGTAGCGGACGCCGAACGCGTACGCCACCAGCAGGCCGAAGATGCCGAGCCCGCGCCGGGCCGACGCCGGGTGGTCGGGGTTGTCGCTGCTGCCCTCGGCCGGCACGGTCGCCCCGGCGGTGCGCCGCCAGCCGACGAGCCGGCGGGCGACCAGATAGCCGGCGGCCAGGATGATGACGACCGCCAGGATCCGGGCCACCCCGCCCGAGCCGATGCTGTCCGGCACCGAGCCCTGCGGAATCCGGAAGGACGCCACCAGAAGCCAGATGCCGAAGGCCAGGAAGCCCGTGGCGACCGTGAGATCGACCCGCTTGTCCATCGCACTCCCCTCCGGTGCGGGCCGGCCGCGCGGTACGCGCCCGGCCCGCGTGATCAATTGCCCTTGTAGAGGTTCAGCTGCTTGAGAATCGGGGTGGCGATGTCCTGCGCGTCGTGCACGTTCTTCATGACCTCGTCGTGGTCGTAGACCACGCCGGTGGCGCCGGGCACGGTCTGCAGCCGCTGCGCGTAGGCCGCGCTCGACTGGGCCGCCTTGAAGAGTTCGAACAGCCACTGCCGGTGCAGGTCACTGGTTTCCGGGGTGGCCATCAGCCCGCGCAGTGAGCCCCACGGCTCGTCGAGGCCGAGTTCCTTGGTCGTCTGGGCCTGGGGGAACACGGCCGGTTTCCGCTCGCCCACAACCAGCGGCACCTTGATCTTGCCGGCCTGGAACTGGCCGGCGATGACGTCCGGCAGCTCCATCGAGAAGTCGCCCTGCCCGGCCGCGATCGTGGTCGCGACCTGCACGTTGTCCTTGAGTGGGATCTTCTGCGCGGTCCAGCCGCCCTTCGCCATCAGGCTCATCATGCCGATGTCGAGCTGGCTGCCGGTGCTGACCGCGATGTACTTGAGCTTGCCGGGGCTGGCCTTGGCCGCGTCGACCAGGTCCTGGTAGGTGTTCCACGGCGCGTTGCCGCGGGTGACCACCACGAACGGGACCCGTTCGGTGGCGATCACGGGGTTCATGTCGTCGGTCTTGTAGCCGTAGCCGGTCGCGACCGTGTCGGCGATGAAGTCCAGGCCGGCTCCGGTGTAGGCCATCACCTGCACCATGTAGCCGTCTTTGGCGTCGGGGCGCGACTGCATGTACTTCAAACTCGCCCAGTTGCCGCCGCTGCCGGACGGTTTGTCGAGGACTTCGACGTTCACCGGCGAGATGTTCGCCAGCGCCTTCTGCATGGTGCGGGCGTAGATGCCGTCGGAGGAACCGGCCTCGTCACCGTTGAGGATCGTGATCGGTTTGTTGGGAAAGCCGTCGGGCAGCGGCTGGAGTTTGCCGTCTTTGAAGACCGGCTTCCAGTCCGCGGCGGCGCTCGGGTCGGAGGATTCAGCCTGACGGCTACCAACGCTGCATCCGGTCATCAGGCTTATGGCCGCGACAGCGGCGACCACTGCGGTTCTACGAGAAATCATGGCGGTACCTCTCCGTCGACGCGGGCGCCGATGCCGGTCAACCGCGTCCGCCAGAAGTTGTATCCAAGCGGGATGCACGGATGCTACAGCCGTGTTACCAGCGTGACAAGCTTCTCAGCGCTCCATGCTGGCGATTGGACGCAAGTTGGATACAATCTGCCGACGCGGCTCGACGAACGGAGAACGCAGTGGAATTCGCCTTCAAGCTGAGCATCCACGGGCAGCGCCCGCAGACCCGCTTCCCCGACCTGCTCGCCCTCGCGACCCACGCCGAGGACGTCGGATTCGACGGCGTCTACGTCATCGACCACCTACTGCTGCCGGGCTCACGGCTGACCGGCTACACCAACGCGCCACCCGCCGAGCCCTACTTCCTGGACGCCTGGACCTCCCTGGCCGCGATCGCCCAGGCCACCTCGCGCGTCAAGATCGGACCACAGGTCAGTCCGGTCGGGTTGCGGCACCCGGTGTTCCTGGCCAAGTGGGCGGCGACCGTCGACCAGATCAGCGAGGGCCGGCTGCTGCTCCAACTGGGCGCGGGCCACCAGCGGATCGAGTACGAGTCGTACGGCTTCCCCTTCCCCAAGCTCTCCGCCCGCATCGAGGCCCTGCGCGAGGGCATCGAGGTGATCCGGGCGCTGTGGGAATCGGACACGGTGGCCAACTACGAGGGAAACCACTACGTGCTGCGCGACGTGCCGTTCTGGCCCAAGCCCGTACAGTCGCGGCCGCCCATCTGGATGGGCGGCGCCTCCCCGGCCGTGCGCCGCGTGGTCGCCGAGATCGCCGACGGCTGGACCCCGGCCTCGCCGCAGGGCGACGGGCTGACCCCGGCCACCTTCGGCGCCGCGCTCTCCGAGATCCGGGCCGGGGTCACCGACGGACGGCACGTCACCGGCGGAGCCCTGTTCTACGCGGTGGTCGACGACTCCCCGGCCCGGGTCGACGAGGCGCTGTCCATCCTGCGGCGCCGCACCGACTGGGCCGGCTACACGCTCGACGACTTCAAGGCCAAGGCGATCGCGCTGGCCGGCTCGGCCGCCGAGGTCACCGACCAGATCCGCGAGTACGCCGCCCAGGGCCTCGAACACATCACGGTGGCGTTCGTGCCGCTCGACGACCTCGACGGGGCGCGCCGGTCACTGACCCGGTTCGCCGAAGACATCATCCCGAACCTGCGTTAGGAGTCCCGTGCCCACCTACTTCCGCCATGAACGGGACGGCGAGGCCCGCGTCGGCGCCTGGCTGGACCACGGCGACGCGTACGAGATCTGCGGCGTGCTGCACCCCGACGGTCCGCACGATGCCGACGACTGTCTCATCTCCGCCCTACTGAGCCGCACCGAACCCGGCGCCCGCATCGAACCGGGCCGGATCCTGCCGGTGATCGGCCGCCCCCGCAACGTCTTCGGCGCCCCGGTCAACTACCAGGCCCACAGCGGCGAACTCGGCGCGCGCAGCCCCAACCCCGGCAGCACCACCCGGGAACTCGGCCTGTTCGTCAAGGCCGGCGGCAGCGTCTCCGGCGCCGCCGACCCGATCGAACTGCCCGACCGGCCGGACCGCGAATTCCAGTACGAGGGCGAGATCGCGATCGTGATCGGGCGCCCCGGCCTCGACATCGACCCCGCCGACGCGCTCGGCCACATCGCCGGCTTCACCGGAGCGCTCGACGTGACGATGCGGCTGGAGGAGGGCAAACGCGAGGAACGCTCGATGCGCAAGTCGTTCCGCACGTTCACCCCGACCGGCCCGGCCGTGCTGCCGCTGACCGATCCGGCCCAGGCGACCTCGCTGGAGCTGACCCTGTCGCTGAACGGCGAGCGGCGCCAGCACGGCAAGCTCGAAGACCTGATCGTGGACGTGCCCGGGCTGGTCGCGCTGGCGTCGTCGGTGGTCGCCCTCGAACCGGGCGACCTCATCCTCGCCGGCACCCCGGCCGGGGTGTCCGGCCTGCACCGCGGCGACGTGGTCGAGCTGGCCGTCACCGGGCTGCCGGTCCTGCGCCTCGACGTGACCGTGCGGGGCGACAACGTGATCGGGCGGGGCGACAACGGGAATGGGCGGGGTGGCCATGAGTGAGCCGATGACCGTGGTGATGAGCGAGCGGCTCGGCGCGATCGGCGAAGCCGAGCAGGCGATCGTGCGCGCCGGCGCGACCCTCGTCTCGGCGCCGCTCTGGACCGAGGACGACCTGGTAACCCAGGGCGCCGACGCCGACGTGCTGATCGTCGGGGCGTCCGAACCGCTCAACCGCGGTGTCCTCGAGCAGCTGCCCCGGCTGCGGCTGGTCGTACGCCGGGGCGTCGGCGTGGACAACGTCGACGTCGCGGCCGCGACCGAGTTGGGCATCCCGGTCGCGTACGTGCCGTCGGCCAGCGTCGAGGAGGTGTCCGACCACGCGCTGGCACTCCTGCTCGCCTCGGAACGGCGGCTGTTCGACATCCAGGACGCGGCCCGCGCCGATGACCCCGCCGAGGCGGCCAGGGTCGGCGGGCAGAGCCGGCGGTTCGCCGACCTGACCCTCGGCATCATCGGGTTCGGACGGATCGGCCGGGCGCTGGCCCGCAAGAGCCGCAGCGTTTTCGGAACCGTCCTGGCGTACGACCCGATGCCGGCCTCCCCGGAGGCCGGCATCACCGCGGTGAGCCTGGATGAGCTCCTGGCCTCTTCTGACCTGATTTCGTTGCACGCGCCCGGAGGGCCGGTCGTGCTCGACGCGGCGGCCTTCGCCCGGCTGCGGCCCGGCACAGTCGTGGTCAACACCGCCCGCGGTGAGCTCATCGACGAGGACGCGCTGCGGGCCGCGATCGCCGACGGGACGGTGGCCCGGGCCGCGCTCGACGTGACCCGCGAGGAGCCGCTGGCCGCCGACAGCCCGCTCCGCGGCGAGAGCCGGATCCGGCTGACCGCGCACACCGGGGCCAAGGGCAGCCGCTCCGGCCCCGCGCTGCGCCAGGGCGTCGTCGACGCCGTGCTGGCCGCGCTGGCCGGCGAGACACCGGCCTATCTGGCCGACCCTTCCGTCATTGCGAGGGAGATCTGATGGTCGACATGACCGGGCTGCGCGCCAAACGACTGGACCGGCTACGCAACGCGATGGCCGACAACGACCTCGAGGCCGTCGTGGTCTTCGAGTACGCCAACGGCCGGTACGCCGCCGACCTGCGGCCCCTCTACGCACCCAACTTCCTGGTGCGCCAGGCCGTGGTGGTGACGATCCGGTCCGACGAGGTGATCTGCTTCGTGCACCAGGACGACACCCCGCACCGGCGCTCGACGATGACCTGGCTCGAGCCGGAGAACGTCCGCGAGTTCCCGACCGGGGTGATGCTCGAGGGCGGCGGCGCCCAGGCCCTCGCCCCGATCGGCTCGGCGCTGCGCGAGCTCGGCTGGAACGGCGGCCGGGTCGGCACCGACATCGGCACGCCGAACAGCCTGGCCAACCTGTCCGAGCTGATCGGGGCGCCGGTGGTCGACGCCAACGCGGTGCTGCACCACGTGCGCTCGGTCAAGTTCTCCGAGGAAATCGTCCTGCTGCGCGCCGCCTCGGCGGTGGTCGACGAGGCGTTCCGGGTGGCGTGCGAGGCGGTCCGGCCCGGCATCCGGGAGTGCGAGATCCTGGCCGAGGTCATGCGGGTGTTCTACCGCCACGGCGCCGAGGTGCCGCAGTGCAACCTGATCGTCTGCACCGGCCAGAACACCGCGCCGATGCAGCGGTTCGCGGGCGAGACCGAGGTCGCCGAGGGCGACCTCGTCTTCATGGACATCGGCGCCTGCTTCAACGGCGTGTTCAGCGAGGCCACCCGTACGGTCGTGTGCGGCGAGCCGAACGAGGAGCAGCGCCGCATCTACACCGCGGTGTCCGGCCTGCACGAGGCGATGATCGCCGAGCTGGCACCCGGCCGGACCGCGGCCGAGCTGCAACGGGTCGCCGGCGAACTGCTGGACGCCGGGCCCTACCGGGGCTACCTCCAGAAGATGATCGTGGCGCACGGCATCGGGGTCGGCTACGCCGAGCCGCCGTTCATCGCGCCGCCCGGCCGTCCGACCCCGGAGCTGGCCTTCGAGCCGGGAACCGTGCTGGCCGTGGTGCCGACGATCATCGTGCCCGGGGTGCCGGGCGGCGGCGGGGTGCGCCTGGAGGACGTCGTCGCGGTCACCGCGGACGGTGTCGAGCGGCTGACCACCTATCCCTACGCCGAGAACCTGCTGCTATGAGTTAGCCCGCAGGAATGCCTCGAGCCGGGCCTCGCGCGCCCGCCGCATGTGGCTGCGGGCGTGCACCTCGGCGTCTTCGGCCATGCCGTTGACGATCGCGTTGAGGATCGACTCGTGCTCGTAGATCGTGGCGTCGACCCGGTGCGAATCGCGGAACGTGCTGTTGCCGAAGCGGCGCACGGCGTGCTCGACCTGAGTCAGGAACCGCTCCAGATAGCGGTTGTCGGTGGCCTCCCGGATGGCCCGGTGGAACTCCAGGTTGAGGTCGGACAGGACGCCCGCGTCACCCGACGCGGCCGCGCGCTTGAACCGCTCGTGGATGTCGCGCAGGCCGGTGCGGAGCTGCTCGGAGGCGCGCTGCGCGGCCAGCCGGGCGGCCAGCCCCTCGAGGCTCTCGCGGACCGTGTAGACGGCGAGGATGTCCTCCATCGCCATCGGCGCGACCTGGGTGCCGTGGTTGGGCATGCGGACGGCGAGGCCCTCGGAGGTGAGCCGGCGGATCGCCTCGCGCACCGGCGTGCGGGACAACTGCAGCTCGGACGCGATCTCCTCCTCGCGAAGCCAGGTCGAGGCCGGGATCAGGCCGTCGAGGATCGCCTCGCGCAGCGCGTCGGTCGCGGCATCGGCGGTGGACCCGCGATCGGGAGTGGTGAGGAGATAACGACCCAGTTCCCCGGTGGGCCGGGGCCGAGTGCCCTTCGACTGGCCGCTTCCGGGGCTGCCCGTGCGACGCGCCGCCATCACGGCATCCTAGCCGACACGGCCCGTCGGCCGGGGGTTCCCAGCAGCCGGGCGGCGTTGACGCCGATCACTGCGTCGCGGTCGGCCTCGGGCAGTCCGGCGGCGGTCACGGCGGCCACCGGCTCGGCCGCGCCCATGTCGGCCGGGTAGTCGCTGCCCAGCAGCACCCGGTCGGCGCCCACCCGGGCGGTCAGCGCGGCCAGCCCGGCCGGGTCGTGGGTGAGGCTGTCGAACCATACCCGGCGCAGATATTCCCCCGGCGGCCGGCGACTGCCGGCCACATCGGCCCGTACGGCGTACGCGTGATCGAGGCGCCCGACCATGGAGGTGATGTAGCCGCCCCCGTGCACGAAGCACACGTTCAGCCCCGGCACCTCGTCGAGCACTCCCCCGAGCACCAGCGCGGCGAAGGCGAGGGTGGTCTCCAGCGGGTTGCCGACGATGTTGGACAGGTAGTCGCGGCGCAGGGCCGGCCCGCCCCGCGGGTGCGCCGGGTGGATCAGCACGAAGCAGCCCCGCTCCCCGGCCCGCCGCCACACCGGCCGCAGTGCCGGATCGTCGAGGTCGCGCCCGCCGACGTGGGTGCCGACGGCGATGCCGGAGAGGCCCGCGGCCATCGCGCGGTCGATCTCGTCCACCGAGGCGGCCGGGTCCTGCAACGGCAGGGTGGCCAGGCCGAGGAACCGTTCCGGCCAGGCGGCCCGCATCTCCGCGATCTCGTCGTTGATCGCCACCGCGGCGGCCGTGCCGACCTCGGGCGGCAGGTCGTAGCGGAACAGCGGCGGCAGCACCGAGACGACCTGCACGTCGACGCCGATCCGGTCCATGTGGGCGATCCGGTGCTCGGGCGGCTCGCGGTGCTCGGGGGCGCCCATCGCCGACCGCGTGCCACCGGTCAGCACGACCGGTGGGGCGCCGGGCGGCACCGCCTCGAAGGTCGACCCGAACCACGCCTCCCCGGCCGCCTCGGCGCGGACGGCACTCTGCGGGAACAGGTGCGCGTGCACGTCGATCGCCTGCTTGTATCCAACTTCCGGCGTGCCGGGTGGGTGCTCGTCGTCCCTCGTCATCGCACCTATTCCCCTTCCCGTCGGGTTTACAGCGTCCAGACTCCCAACATTGTATCCAACCCGGATGCAGCTGGAAACTCTGCGGTAGGGACCCCGGCTCACCACGACCAGCGCCGCGCCGGCCACCGCCACGACCGGCCCTACTGAACTCCGGGCCCTCCGCGCCGTGTCTCCTTGCGTGACGACCCTGCAAAACCAGTCCTCGGTCCGTTCGCTCACCCTGGGGGCGGTCCGCTTCACCTACGTCGTCGACGGTGCCATGGCGTTTCCGCCGGCCGGTTTCTTCCCGGCCGTGCCGCTCGAGGCGTGGGTGCCGGGGCTCTTGGACGACGAGCGAATGGTGCCGATGTCGGCCGGCGGGCTGCTCGTCGAGATCGGCGAGCGGCGGGTGCTGATCGACGCCGGGTTCGGGCCGGTGCAGGGCCGGCGGCCCGAAGGCGCGGTCAACTGCGGGTCGCTGCTCGACACGCTGGCCGTGCTCGGCCACGACCCGTCGACGATCGACGTCGTCGCGCTCACCCACCTGCACGCCGACCACGTCGGCTGGGTCGGGGCGTTCGACCGGCACGTCGTCGGCGCACTGGAGTGGAAGGCGGCGCCGCTGGAGGCCCTCGGCAACGCTGTCCTGGTCGAGGACGGCGACGAGGTGGTTCCCGGCGTACGCGCGATCGTCACCCCCGGCCACAGCCCGGGCCATACGTCGTACCTGATCACGTCGGGGTCGGCGCGGCTCCTGGCCTTCGGGGACGCCTTCCACCATCCGCTGCAGCTCACCCACGTCGAGTGGGGTTCGGGCCCGGACTGGCAGGGCGACAGCGTCCCGGTCGCGCGGCGCCGGCTGATCGAGGAGATGCTGGTGCCGGGCACGTTCGGGTTCGCATTCCACTTCGGCGACCAGCCGTTCGGGCGGGTCACGCGGGGGGCGGACGGGACGATCGCCTGGAACCCCGTGCCGAGCACGGTCATCTGCGGCCCCCCGCGCCTGCTGGTCTGAGCCTGCCGCTCCTACCGGTCACCGTCATCAACCCCGCCGTCGGCTCGACAAGCCCTACCGGGCGGACACCTCCAGGGCGACCCGCTCCGCCGACTCGAGGGCGCCCTCGATCCAGGAGTGCTTCAGCGAGGTGTGCTCGCCGGCGAAGTGCAGCCGGCCCTCGGCCCGCGGAATCACGGGATGGTCCGGCTCGAGCAATGACCGGGCGGCGGCTAGCGCGACCGCCGGGGCGTCGACGTGTGGCGGCTGCTGACGGCGGCGCGGGTCGCGTCGAGGGCGGCCAGGGTCTGGCCGTAGGTGCGCTGGGCCACGCCGACGAAGACGCAGTCGACGACCGTCAGCTGGGCCAGGCGGCTCGCCGTGGCTCCGGAGCGGAAGGTGGTCTCGCGGGCGGCGGTGGTCAGCACGTGCTCGGCCGCGTGGGCGATCGGCGAGCGCGGGAAGTTGGTGAGGGCAACCGTGATCGCGCCGTGGGCGCGCGCCTCGGTCAGCGCGTCG
>DASWRZ010000237.1:0-13130 GCA_036402935.1 Actinoplanes sp. | reverse complement strand
CGCCGATCACCCGGAGGCCGGCTCGGTGCGCGCGGCGGGCGATCGTGGCCAGGCCGTCGATCAGCGAGTCGGCGTCCGCGTGGTAGCCGATGTCGTTGATGCCGTCGGCCAGGATCAGGTAGCGCGCACCGGTCTGCCGCCGCACGTCGGTCCGTTCCCGCTTCAGGGCGGCGATGCTGGTGCCGGCGCCGCAGCAGTCGGTGCGGTCGGTGAGCACCTGATTGCCGCCGATGCCCTGGTTGAGCACGCCCGAGCGGCTCCCGCCGGGGAGCGCCTGCAGCCGCGCGGCCAGATCGTCGGTCCAGCGGTCGTTGCCGTTCCAGGTGGTGTACGCGCCGTCGGTGATCGAGTCGCCCAGCGCCACGATGCTGCCCCGGGTGTTGTGGTGGGCTCGCACGTCCACGCCGTCCAGCCAGAACCAGGAGTTGACCGTACCGGTGAACGCCGTTCCGGCGTCGCCGGCGTGATTGCCGTCCGCGACGAACTGGGTGCCCTGTGCGGCGTCGTGCCCGGTGATCGCGGCCGCGTCGCCGCCCTGGGTGACATGGAGGTCGACGGCGAGGTCCTGGCCGTACGCGGTGCTCAGATCGATCGGATCGCTGACCGCCTCGGTGCCGGTGGTGACGGTGACGTGGGTGCGGCCGTGGAAGGTGACGCGGCGGCTGGTTCCGGGGATCAGTTCGGGCGAGCCGGACGAGGCGGCCCGGGCGATACTGACCGCGTCGAAGGTGACGTCCTGGTCGCCGAAGGTGTTGGCCAGGCGGACGCGGAGCGTGTTGCCGCCCAGAGTCGGGTGGACGAGCTGGCGCAGGGTCTGGTCGGCGAAGGCGGGGCCGGTTTCGCGCTGAGGGCTGGTGGACCAGGAGCCGGTCCAGGGCGGGGCCGCGGCGGCCGGTGCGGCCGGTACGACGAGGGTAGCCGCGAGGACTACGGCAAGCACATTCATGATGCTCGATGGTGCGACCCGCCGACCGGTAAGGCAACTTGCCGATTGCCGGGCGTAGAGCAGATCAGAAGGGGCCGTTCGCTTTACGGCACGGTTGTCGTGACGCGAACGAGCGCATTCCGGGATATCCTTGCCGGATATGGCTACCTATCGCAGCGCCTCAGTGCTTCTCTCCGCCGACGGCACCCGGACCCCCGGCACCGCCGCGCTCTTCGCCGAGCCTGCCCGCAAGGGTGGGACCGTGCCGTGGGCGGGCGACTTCCGACCCGCCAACAGCGCCGGCAACGGCCCCAAGAACGCGGTCGGCAAGACCTTTACGCTGGAGCTGCCCGACGGCAGCACCGGCAAGGTCGTGGTCCAGAGCCTCAAGAGCGGAAAAGGGGGCGTCGTGCTGGCGTTGATGGGCGAGGACGCACCCCCCTTCTGATCAGGAGACTGATCGCGGCCGGCCGGGGCGTGAAATGATGCCGGTCGTGGCGATGAATCGAAATCCGGCGATGGGCTCCGTGACGGTGCGGCTGTTCCCGATGTGGACCGAGCACACGATGCCGCTGATCGTCGACCTGGCGTTCTTCGTCGTTCTCCTCGTGGTCTGGACGGTCGTCCTCGGCGTCGTGTACGGCGCGTCGGTGATCGCCGTCCTGGGCCTGGTCGTGCTGTTCCATCTCGCGCAGGTGTGGTGGCTGGTGGTGGACCGGTTCGACGACACCGGCGTCACCATCATCCGGCCGTGGCGGCGGCAACACGTGCCCTGGTCACAGGTCAGCGGCCTGGTCTACACCCAGGGCGTCGAGTCGCAGGCGCGCGCGCCGTTCAAGTTGCGGCTGGTCCTGAAGGACGACGAGCCGCCCCTGGGCCGCTACCTCACCGGCGCGCAGCTGCAGCGGTTCGCCACCGGCCCGGTGCTCATGTCGATGAACGACATGGAACAGGACCTGCACCTCGGGGACGACAACCGGGCCGTCCGGTGCGCCCAGCGGGTGTACGCCGAGCTCGAACGGCACGGCTTCCCCAAGCCTTCGCCGCACACCCTGGATTTCCGGTTGCCGCGGTACACCCCGGAGGAGGTCACCCGGGCCGCCGCCATCGACATGCTGAAGCTGCATCCGGTCACGGTCACGCACGGTCCACTCGACGTCGACGGGACCCGCTTGCTCGACGCCGGACTGCCCGGCCTGGCCCGGGAATCGGGGCCGGTGCGTGAGATCCACCGCGAGCCGGGCTACGCGATCTTCTCGTTCGAGGCCTCCGAGGGAGCCGGCGCGTTTCTCGCCGCTGCCCGGGGCGTCGCCCCGGCGGCCTGGTCGATCGCCGCGGGAGCGCTGCCGGCGGTCGAACCCGCCTGAGCGGCGCCGGAACCGATTTAATTGTCGACCGGCAAAGGTTTGTCGCGGTCGCACACGGGAATGCGGACCTCCCCTGTGGACCTGAGGCACCGGAGTTGATGGATCATGTTGCGTGCGCCTCTGGAAGATCTCGACCGGATGGCCGAGGAGTACGCGGCGGCCGTACGGATCAGCGACGCCGATGAGGCGGCCCGGCGGCGGGACGAGATGATCCGGTCGGCGATGCCGTTCGCCGGCCGGCTGGCCCGTCGCTACCGCGGCGCCCGGGAACCCTTCGCCGATCTGGAACAGGTGGCCCGGCTCGGGCTGGTCAAGGCGGTCGACCGGTACGAGCCGGAGCGCGGGTCGTTCACGGCGTACGCGGTGCAGACCATCGTCGGCGAGCTGAAACGGCACTTCCGCGACCACACCTGGGCGGTGCACGTGCCCCGGCGGCTGCAGGACCTCTCGATGGAGCTCCGGCGCGCCGAGGCGGCCTTCGCGCAGCGGCATCGGCGGCCGCCCACCGATGCCGAACTGGCCGCCCTCTGCCACCTCGACCCGGACGACATCCAGGACGCGCGGGCCGGCGCGGCGGGCAACCGGCCGATCTCGCTGGCCCGGCCGATCGGCGACGACCCCGGCGAGCTCGGTGATCTGATCGGATCGCCCGACCCGGCCGTCGAGACGATCACCGACCGCGTCACGCTGGAAGACCTGATCCGCCGCCTGCCCGAGCGCGAGCAGCGGATCATCACCCTGCGGTTCTCCGGCAACCAGACCCAGTCGGCGATCGCCGAGACGATCGGTGTCTCCCAGATGCAGGTGTCGCGGATGATCACGCGTGCGTTGGCCTGGCTCCGCCAAGCCATGCTCACCGACACCGTGCCGCCGTGGCCCGGCGAGGACGGCGACCTGCCGGCCCGCTTCCACCACACCACCTTCGTCCCCGCATCTGGTCAGCTCCAGGTCGCCGTCACCGGGGAGATCGACCGCGACAACGCGCCGCAGCTGCGCCGCGTCCTGCTCGATCTCGTCGCCCGCAGCGCGCGGGCCCGGTCGCTCCGGCTGGATCTGCGCGGCGTGCCGCTGCTGGATGCGGCCGCGGTCGGCGTCCTGCTGGCGGTGCACGAGGCGGCCCGCGTACGCGGCGTCACCGTCGCCGTGACCGGCCTGCGTCCGTTGGCCCGCCGGATCGCCGAGGTCGCCGGCCTTTCGGCTCTCATCGCCTCCGATACGCCCATCGCCTCCGATACGCCGTAACCCGCCGCCCCACCGGGTCAGCCGGCGGGCGGCTCCCCGCCCTGCCGGTCGCGGGTGTCGCTGTCGCGTTCCGCGATTTCCGCGTCCCAGGAAGCGCGCTCCGGCTGATCCGCGGCGCCCTCCTTGCGGATGTCCTCCGGCTCGGGAACGCGTACGCCCCGGGCGCCGGACCGTTCGTCCGGCTGATGTTCCACCGCGGCCCGGGAACCGACGGCCCCGCCCGGCACGGGCACGTCCGAGGCGTCCGGTCCGGTGTCGGGCCGCATCACCTCGCCCGCCGTCTGCGGCGGCCTCGCATCCCCGGCGCGCAGGTCGCGGCCGAGGTCGGAGACGCGTTCGCCGTACTTGGCGTCGAAGGCCGGGCGCTCGGAGCGGATGCGCACCATGTGGTCGAAGTTGCGCAGCGGCGGTGGGCAGCTGGTCGCCCACTCCAGCGAGTTGCCGTACCCCCAGGGGTCGTCGACGGTGACCAGCTCGCCGATCCGGTACGACTTCCAGACGTTGTAGAGGAACGGCAGTGTCGAGGCGCCGAGGATGAAGGCGCCGATCGTGGAGACGGTGTTGAGCGTGGTGAAGCCGTCGGTCGGCAGGTAGTCGGCGTAGCGCCGGGCCATGCCCTCGGTGCCGAGCCAATGCTGCACCAGGAAGGTGGTGTGGAAGCCGATGAAGGTCAGCCAGAAGTGCACCTTGCCGAGCCGGTCGTCGAGCATCCGGCCGGTCATCTTCGGGAACCAGAAATAGAGCCCGGAGAAGACCGCGAACACGATCGTGCCGAACAGGACGTAGTGGAAGTGCGCGACGACGAAGTAGGTGTCGTGTACGTGGAAGTCGACCGGCGGGCTGGCCAGCAGCACGCCGGTGAGCCCGCCCAGCAGGAAGGTGACCAGGAAGCCGATCGCGAACAGCATCGGCGAGTTGAGCGTGACCTGGCCCCGCCACATCGTGCCGATCCAGGTGAAGAACTTCAGGCCGGTCGGCACCGCGATCAGGTAGCTGAGGAAGCTGAAGAACGGCAGCAGCACCTGGCCGGTGGCGAACATGTGGTGGGCCCAGACGCTCATCGACAGCATCGCGATCGCGATGGTGGCGCCGACCAGGCCCTTGTAGCCGAAGACCGGCTTGCGGCTCATCACCGGGATGACCTCGGTGATGATGCCGAAGAACGGTAGGGCGACGATGTAGACCTCGGGGTGGCCGAAGAACCAGAACAGGTGCTGCCAGAGCATCGGGCCGCCGGTGCTGGGGTCGAAGACGTGGGCGCCGAGGACGCGGTCGGCGGCCAGGGCCAGCAGAACCGCGGCCAGGAACGGGAAGACCAGCACGACGAGCAGGCTCGTGATGAGAATGTTCCAGGTGAAGATCGGCATCCGGAACATGGTCATGCCCGGGGCCCGCAGCGTCAGGATCGTCGTGATCATGTTGACGCCGCCGAGGATGGTGCCGAGCCCGGAGACGGTCAGGCCGACGACCCACATGTTGCTGCCCACGCCGGGCGACTGGGCGCTGTCGCTCAACGGCGTGTACGCCGTCCAGCCGAAGTCGGCCGCCCCGTCGGAGGTCAGGAACGATCCCAGCACGATCAGGCCGCCGAACAGATACAGCCAGTAGGCGAAGGCGTTGAGTCGCGGGAACGCCACGTCCGGGGCGCCGATCTGCAGCGGCACGATGTAGTTGGCGAAGGCGAACACGATCGGGGTCGCGAACAGCAGGAGCATGATCGTGCCGTGCATGGTGAACAGCTGGTTGTACTGCTCGGGCGACAGGAACTGCATGCCCGGCCGCGCCAGCTCGGCCCGCATCAGCAGCGCCATGAACCCGCCGGCGAGGAAGAAGAAGAACGAGGTCGTCAAGTACATGAGCCCGATCTGCTTGGCATCCGTGGTACGCACAATCCGGGCGATCAGGGTGCCCCGCACCTGCCGGCGCAGCGGACCGGGATAGCCCGGACGGCTGCCGGTACGGATGATGATCGGATCAGCGTCGGTGGCCACGGCACGCCCTCTTCCGTCGGGGCCCGTCGATCCTCCGTCGGGGCCCGTCGTTAGGAGCGATCCGCCTACCCGGCGCGACCGGCATCAAACCCGGTACACCTCGGCGATGTCCCGGTAGCGCTCTCCGGTCGGCGGCGTTTAGGCCGGGCTGGATGGGTACCCGGCCCGATAGCCGATCGCCGGGAGACGACATGTATGACGTGAGACCCGCCCAGAAACACCGCCGGCCGTGGGTCCGGCTGTTCCTCACCGGACTGGTGCTGTGGGTGCTGACCGTGGTCGTCACCTTCGCCACCGGCAACCCCAACCTGATTCCGACGCTGGTGCTGCTCGGCAGCTTCCTGGTGCCGGTGACGTTCGTGGTCTGGGCATTCGGCCGCCGGCACAGCGGTGAGGTCACCGCCGAGCTGCTGTTCACCACGTTCGTCACCGGTGGTGTGCTCGGGGTGCTGTCGGCCTCGCTGCTCGAGGCGTACCTGCTGCACCCGTCGCCCGGCCTGTTCTTCGGCGTCGGCCTGATCGAGGAGGCGGCCAAGCTGCTCGTCCTGGCCTTCCTGACCCGCCGGTTGCAGCACAAGTACGCCATCGACGGCCTGATCCTGGGCGCCTCGGTCGGTTTCGGGTTCGCCGCCTTCGAATCCGCCGGGTACGCCTTCACCGCGCTCTTCACCGAGCAGGGGCTGTCGCTGATGCAGCTGGTGCAGACCGAACTTCTCCGTGGGCTGCTGGCCCCGGTCGGCCACGGCCTGTGGACCGCGATCCTGGGCGGTGTCCTCTTCTCGGCCAGCGGTCGTGAGCACTTCGCGTTCACCGGCCGGCTGCTGCTGTCGTATCTCGGTGTCTCGGTGCTGCATGCGCTCTGGGACGGGATGCACAGCATCGCCCTGCTGATCACGCTGGTGCTGACCGGCACCCCCTACCAGTTCTCGCTGCTCGATCGGGGCTACGAGCCGCAGCCGACGGGCACGCAGGCCGACCTGTTCACGGTGCTGTCCTGGGGTGGCCTGATCGTCATCTCGCTGATCGGCATCGCGTGGCTGCTCGCGGTCCGCCGCCGGGCCGACCGCGAGGCCCGCTCGGTCTGGTGGCGGGTCCCCGCCTACCGCTGAGCGGCGATGAACTCGTGCAGCTGCTGCCACTCGGTCTCGAACAGCGCGCCGTACGCCCGCGCATCGTCGATCAGGTCGTGCGCCCGCTCGTAGTCGCCGGCGAGGAACGCGGCTGTCGCGGCCGCGTTCGCCTCGCGGCCCTGGGTACGCCGTACCTCATGCCACTCGCGCGCGGTCGCGTCGGGCATGCCGTTCTTGGCGACGTGCTGTTCCAGCCACGTCTTCTCCTCGGCCGTGGCCTCGGTGATGTCGCACACGTAGCCCAGCCAGCCGCCCGCCACCTGCTGGTAGCCCGGCGCCCACTGTTCCAGGGCCAGCAGTAGTTGGCGTTCCCGTATCTTCGATCGCCGCCGGTCCAGGTCGTCGCTCATCAGGGCCCCCTTGAAGATCATCGAGCGGGCCCGGATTCCCCTCCCGCCGGCGTTCAACCGCGGATATGGACACGGGGCGATAACGAAGGAAACGGGGCAGCGGCGCCGGGAAGGTGTCCACTATGCTGCCCGGGCTTTGATCCACGGGGAGGATTCTTCACTTTGTCCACGTCATTGATTCATGAGCTCGGCGCGGTGGTCGCCGGCCTGTTCGTCGCGGCGGCCGTGCCCGCCTCCGCGGCCTCGGCGGCGCCGGTCAAGCCGGAGCTCCAATTCGCCCACGTCACGCTCACGCCGACCGACGGCAAGCAGCAGATCGTCGACTTCTGGGCGTACGAGCAGTCCTACACGCTGCACGACGTGACCGCGGTCATCGACACCTCGAAAATGCCCGCGGGCGTCACGGCGAGCCTGTGGTTCCCGGACATCGACAAGAACTGCAAGGACGCCGGGAGCGCCATCACCTGCAAGTTCGACGCGCTGCCGTCGGACGAGGGAATGGCGTTGATCACCTTCGTCAACTATCAGTCGACCAAGGCGCAGGTCGGCGCCGAGGGCACCGCCAGCGTCAAGGTGACCAGCCGTGAGCTGGGCACGATCACGCGCTCCACCAAGGTCACGGTGGCCCAGGGCGTCGACCTGGCGGTCGACGACACCCTTCAGGACATCAAGGTCAAGCCGGGCGCGACGGTTGCGGTTCCCCTGGGCGTACGCAACAACGGCGAAGACCCGATCACCGGCGTCGACGTGTTCTTCTACATCGACCCGTGGTACGGCATGGCCAAGCACTACTCGAACTGCGTGTACGGCACGACCGCCGGCTACTGCCACTTCGACACCGAGTTGAAGGGGCACACCGCCTACACCCTGTCCGAGGACATGGGCGTGAAGCTCAGGGCCGACATCCCGGCGCCGTCGACCGTCGGCCAGACCTTCGACTGGCTCACGCCGAACGACAACAGCGACAACATCGACCTGGTCAACGGGCAGAAACCGAAGCGCGGCACCGACGGCGCCCTGTCACTGGAGGTGAAGCCGGCGGCGCTGGCCAAGTCCGCCCCGCAGACCGACGTCACGCTCGGCGTCGACTGGCAGGACGCGCTGTTCGAGGTCGGCGGCGTTCAGAACGGCGACGTGGCCGCGGTGGGCGCCGAGGTCAAGGGCGGGACCGGCGACACGGTGACCGCGAAGGTCGGGGTCAAGAACCTCGGCCCGGCGTTCGAGTTCGGCTTCCCGAAGCCGGCCGGCCAGGTCACGGTGACGGCTCCGGCCGGCACGACCGTGGTCTCGGTTCCGGACGGCTGCGTCAAGGCCGGCGCGGCGTACGTCTGCACCACGACGGTCAGCCCGCTGAACGTGAACGCGTCGGTGACCTGGCCGTTCAAGCTGCGCATCGACAAGGCGGGCACGCTGACCGGCTCGGTCCTGGCCAAGTCGTTCCAGCCCGACGTGACCAGGGACAACGACACCGCCAAGCTCGTCGTCAACCTGCCCGCCGGCGCCCACGCCAGTGGCGGCCAGGGCGGTGGCGGCCTTCCGATCACCGGCACGCCGGCCGCACTGATCGGGGGGACGGGCGTGCTGCTCCTGGGCGGCGGCGCCGCGGCGTACGTCATCTCCCGCCGCAAGCGGGCCCGCTTCGTCGCCTGACACGGGTTTTGAAAGGCCGGCCGCGACGCGGCCGGCCTTTTCCGTTCCCAAGACTTGATTCATTCCAGAAAATGGAGAAGGATCGGCGCCGTGCCGACGCCGACGCGGTTCGAAGGTGTGCTGCGTGAGGCCGGGCTGCGTGTCACGCGGCCCCGCCTCGCGGTGCTCGACGCCGTCCACGGCCACCCGCACGCCGACACCGAAACGATCTTCTCCGTGGTCCGGGCCGAGCTCGGCGAGGTCTCCCAGCAGGCCGTCTACGACGTCCTCCACGCGCTGACCGCCGCTCGCCTGGTGCGCCGCTTCGAGCCGATGGGCTCGGCCGCGCGCTACGAGGCGCGGGTCGGCGACCACCATCACCACCTGGTCTGCCGCACCTGCGGCGACATCGTCGACGTCGACGATGTCGCCGCAGGTCCGGCCGGCGACACCAACTGCCTGACCCCGGCCGGTGGCACCGGTTACGAGGTCGACGAGGCCGAGGTCATTTTCTGGGGCAGATGTGCCCGCTGTGTCGCGGCGTCCCCGGGACGCGCGACCGCCGATCAGCGCAGGCTCGACAGAGCCGACCCGCAATTCAAGACAGGGAAGGACTGACAGTGTCCGACGACAAAGACGCCACCGCGACGCCGAGCGAGAGCGAGAACCCGGAGATTCCGGCCCCTACCGCCAAGACCGGCGGCCGGCCGCACACCAACCGTGACTGGTGGCCCAACCAGCTCGACCTTTCGGTTCTCCACCGTCATTCGACCAAGTCCAACCCGATGGGCGAGGCGTTCGACTACCGCGAAGAATTCAAGAAGCTCGATGTGGAGGCGCTGCGGCGCGACCTCGTCACGCTGATGACCGACTCGCAGAGCTGGTGGCCGGCCGACTGGGGCCACTACGGCCCGCTCTTCATCCGCATGAGCTGGCACGCGGCGGGCACCTACCGCACCTTCGACGGCCGCGGCGGGGGCGGCCAGGGCCAGCAGCGCTTCGCGCCGCTCAACAGCTGGCCCGACAACGCCAGCCTCGACAAGGCGCGCCGGCTGCTCTGGCCGGTCAAGCAGAAGTACGGCGACCAGGTCTCCTGGGCCGACCTGCTGGTTCTGGCCGGCAACGTGGCCTACGAGTCGATGGGCTTCAAGACCTTCGGCTTCGCGTTCGGCCGGGAGGACGTGTGGGAGCCCGAGGAGATCTTCTGGGGTCCCGAGGACACCTGGCTGGGCGACGAGCGCTACAGCGGTGACCGCGAGCTCGGCGAGTCGCTCGGCGCGGTCCAGATGGGCCTGATCTACGTCAACCCGGAGGGCCCCAACGGCCACCCGGAGGCGCTGGCGTCGGCCCGCGACATCCGCGAGACGTTCGCCCGCATGGCGATGAACGACGAGGAGACCGTGGCCCTGATCGTCGGCGGCCACACCGTCGGCAAGGCGCACGGCGCCCACAAGGCCGACTACCTCGGCCCCGAGCCCGAGGGCGCCCCGGTCGAGCAGCAGGGCCTCGGCTGGAAGAACTCGGCCGGCTCCGGTGTCGGCGCCGATGCGCTGACCAGTGGCCTCGAGGGCGCCTGGACCAGCGCCCCCACCACCTGGGACAACGGCTTCCTCGACAACCTGTTCGGCTACGAGTGGGAACTCACCGAGAGCCCGGCCGGCGCCAAGCAGTGGAAGCCGAAGGACGGCGCGGCCGCCGACGCGGTGCCCGACGCGCACGTCCCCGGCAAGCGGGTCGCCCCGATGATGCTGACCTCCGACCTGGCGCTCAAGATCGACCCGATCTACGAGCGCATCTCGCGGCGCTTCTGGGAGCACCCGGAGGAGCTCGAGGCGGCGTTCGCCAAGGCCTGGTTCAAGCTGCTGCACCGCGACATGGGCCCGGTCTCGCGCTACCTCGGCCCGTGGGTCCCGGCCGAGGTGCAGATCTGGCAGGATCCGCTGCCCGCGGTCGACCACGAGCTCGTCGACGCCGACGACGTGGCCGCCCTCAAGGCCAAGGTCCTCGAGGCCGGCCTGACCGTCTCCCAGCTGGTCTCGGCCGCCTGGGCGTCGGCGGCCAGCTTCCGTGGCACCGACAAGCGGGGCGGCGCCAACGGCGCCCGCGTCCGGCTCGCGCCGCAGAAGGACTGGGAGGTCAACAACCCGGCCGAGCTCTCGACCGTCCTCGGCAAGCTCGAGCAGGTGCAGCAGGAGTTCAACGCGGCCCAGACCGGCAAGAAGATCTCGCTGGCCGACCTGATCGTGCTGGCCGGTGGCGCCGCGGTCGAGAAGGCCGCCCGCGACGCGGGCGTCGAGATCACGGTTCCGTTCGCGCCGGGCCGCACCGACGCGAGCCAGGAGCAGACCGACGTCGAGTCGTTCGGGGTCCTCGAGCCGCGGGCCGACGGCTTCCGCAACTACCTGCGGGCGGGCGAGAAGCTGTCGCCCGAGACGCTGCTGCTCGACCGGGCGTTCATGCTCGACCTGACCGCCCCCGAGATGACGGTGCTGGTCGGCGGCCTGCGGGCGCTCGGTTCCGACTTCGGCCAGTCGAAGCACGGCGTCTTCACCGACCGGCCGGGCGTGCTGACGAACGACTTCTTCGTCAACCTGCTCGACATGGGCACCGAATGGAAGACGGCGACCGCCAACGAGAACGAGTACGTGGGCACCGACCGCGCTTCCGGCGAGGTCAAGTGGACCGCCACCGCGGTCGACCTGGTCTTCGGCTCGCACTCGCAGCTGCGGGCGCTGGCCGAGGTCTACGCCTCGCAGAACTCGCAGGCCCGCTTCGTGCGCGACTTCGCCGCGGCGTGGGACAAGGTCATGACCCTCGACCGGTTCGACCTCGCGTAAGTGTTCGGGAAAGGCCGGCCGCTTTCAGCGGCCGGCCTTTCTTCTTGTCCTTATCCGCACCACGATCGCGAGGGCGATCAGAACGACCGCGCCGATCGCGTACGGCTCGTAGCGGCTCACAACCGCACTGATCGCGTCCCAATGATCACCGGCCAGGTAGCCCGCGACCGACCACACGGCGACCCAGGCGGCGGCGCCGATCGCGTTGAACAGCACGAACCGCCGCCACGGCATCCTGGTGGCCCCGGCGACCAGCCCGTTGAGCTGCCGCAGCCCCTCGACGAACCGGGCCGCCACCACGACCTTGGGCCCGTGCCGGCCCATGAACGCCTCGACCTTGCCGAACCGTTCCGGCGTCAGGCGCAGCACCCGCCCGTAGCGCAGCACGAGCCGCCGCCCACCGACCCGCCCGATCAGATAGCCGACGCTGTCCCCGCCCACCGCGGCGGCGAACGCGACGACCGCGACCAGCACGATGTTCAACTTCCCCTGCCCGGCCGCCCCGGCGCCGGCGAGGATGGCGGTCTCGCCCGGCGCCGGCACGCCGAACCCCTCGACGAACACGGTCAGGGCCACACCGAGATAGCCGAACTGGGTCACGAACATCGCGTCAGCCTAGGGCCACCTCGCCGGAGCCCGACCCGACGGCATCGAGAGCTTCGCTTTTGAGCCCGATCTCGCTCGGGGCCACGTTGGCCTCGAGGCGGGCCGGTCCTCAGAGGGCGGTACGGGAGTTTATGTCCGATGGCTCTCGGTGAGGATCTGCCGGTTGACCAGGCGCTTCAGCTCGGCACGGATGCCTTCGGCTCGTCGTGGGTGAGTTTGATCAGGGTCTGGCGGGTGGTCGCTCAAAGGTCACGGCATCGAGCGACGACGAACTACGGAAAGCTCACAAACCGCCCTCTGAGGTGCCCGGGGTGCGAAGCCTCGTTCGCCTTGTCAGTGCAGGCCGCGTAGCAGCCGGTTGACGGTGTGGTTGGCGACCGCGAGAGGCTTGCCGTCGGCTGGTTGTTTGGTCGGGGTTTTGATCCCAGGCCAGCGCCTTCGTAGCCGGAATCGGCCAGGGTGGGCAGGTCGAGTTCACTCCCGGCGCAGTTCAAGGCCGCCGTCACGCCCAGATCCTGGGCGCAGGTCAGGTCGCGCAGGCGGCCGGGCAACGCGGCGGAGGTCCAGACCGGCAGTCCGTCCGGGCGTATCACCGCCTGGACGTTGGCGCCGGAATCGCGATGTTTGCCGGAGTACCAGGCGCCGATGGTTTCGCCTTTGACGCTGATCGTGGTTTGGTCAGCCGGTCACAGTCGAACAGTTTCCCGTCCAGGATGACGTGCGACCAGCCGTCGGCGGCGACCCGACGTAGCACCGTGTGTAGGTCCTGCGCCCGGGCGGCGAGGGCGGCAATGCCCTCGTCGCGGTAGCGGTAGGCCGTGGCCCGGGAGATGCCGAAGGCGGCGCCCAGCAGAGTCAGATCCTCTGCTTTGCGGAACCAGACCAGCACCATGAGCGCCCGGTAGAAGCAGGTCAACGCGCGGGTAACGGTCCGGGTGCCCTTGGCCCGGCGGGCGGTGGTGATGGCTATCTGAGCGGGCGATCGTTCTGACGGTGTGGACTACGGGCGCCGCGTCGGCATCGACGACCGCACCTACAACAAGCTCCTGCGGT
>DASWRZ010000236.1:0-6608 GCA_036402935.1 Actinoplanes sp. | reverse complement strand
GCACGACGTCGACCGCATCTTCGAACGGTTCTACCGGGCCGACCAGGCCCGGTCCCGGTCGACCGGCGGGACCGGTCTCGGTCTCGCGATCGTCAAGCACATCGCCACCAACCACGGCGGCCGCGTCGACGTGACCAGCACGCTCGGCGACGGCTCGACGTTCACCCTGCGCCTACCGGCGCGTCCCCCGGAAGCCCCGTTGCCGTTACCGACGGCAATTGAGATCGAAACCGGTGCCGCCGGGCACTAGCCCCGGAACCGGAACATGGAAGGAACCACATTGGCCCGCGTGCTCGTGGTCGAGGATGAGGAGTCGTTCTCCGACGCCCTGTCGTACATGCTGCGCAAGGAGGGCTTCGAGGTCTCGGTCGCGCCGACCGGCACCTCGGCGCTGACGCAGTTCGACCGGACCGGTGCCGACATCGTGCTTCTCGATCTCATGCTGCCGGAGATGTCCGGCACCGAGGTCTGCCGCCAGCTGCGGCAGCGCTCGGCCGTCCCGATCATCATGGTGACGGCCCGCGACAGCGAGATCGACAAGGTCGTCGGTCTGGAGATCGGCGCGGATGACTACGTGACCAAGCCGTACTCGCCACGCGAACTGGTCGCCCGCATCCGCGCCGTCCTGCGGCGCCAGGGCACCGACGCCCCCGAGGTGACCACCCCGACGCTGGCCGCCGGCCCGGTCCGCATGGACGTCGAACGCCACGTCGTGACCGTCGACGGTGCCGGCGTCCAGCTGCCGCTCAAGGAGTTCGAGCTGCTCGAGCTGCTCCTGCGCAACGCCGGCCGGGTCCTCACCCGCGGCCAGCTCATCGATCGGGTCTGGGGCGCCGACTACGTCGGCGACACCAAGACCCTCGACGTGCACGTCAAGCGCCTGCGCTCCAAGGTGGAGCCCGAGCCCTCGACGCCGCGCTACATCGTCACGGTGCGGGGCCTGGGCTACAAGTTCGAGCCGTAGGCCGTCAACCCGCGGCCGGTGGGGCCGCGGGCTCGCGGCCGCCCGGGAGCGTCCGGGCCTTGGCCTTGGCGGTGGCGGGGTGGATGGCGATCAGGCCCGACTTCAGGCGCGCCTCGCAGAGCTCGGCCAGCTTGCGGTACGCGGTCTCGCCGATCAGAGCGGTCAGCTCGGGGCCGTACGAGACGTACATCGGCTCGGTGCCGACGTGGGCGTCGGGGGACGAGGTGCACCACCAGTCGAGGTCGTGACCGCCCGGGCCCCAGCCGCGGCGGTCGAACTCGGTCAGCGTGGACTGCAAAACCTTGGTGCCGTCGGGGCGCTTGACCCAGTCCTGCTCGCGGCGGACCGGGAGCTGCCAGCAGACGTCCGGCTTGTAGGTCAGCGGGTGCACGCCGTCGCGCAGGGCCTGGCCGTGCAGGGCGCAGCCGCCACCGCCGACGAAGTCCGGGTCGTTGAGGAAGACGCACGGGCCGTCCTCGGTGCGGATCGCCGTGCGCCGGGACGGTTTCGAGCCGTCGATGGTGTCCATCTCGGTGTAGTTCTTGAAGCCGCGCCGGTAGTGCTGCCACGTCTCCGGGGTCAGCTTGGCGGCGGCCGCCTTGACCCGGTTCTCGTCGTCGGCGTCGGTGAAGAAGGCGCCGTGCGTGCAGCAGCCCTCCTGGGCCC
This sequence comes from Actinoplanes sp., assembly GCA_036402935.1. Classification (GTDB taxonomy): domain Bacteria; phylum Actinomycetota; class Actinomycetes; order Mycobacteriales; family Micromonosporaceae; genus Actinoplanes. Next base: position 4,978 of record DASWRZ010000236.1, on the reverse strand, counting down.
GGCCGGCCACGATGCCGTGGCAGGCGGAGCCGAACACGCAGGTCCAGCGGGACAGCAGCCAGGTCAGGTCGGCCCGGACGAGGTGTTGCTCGTCGTCGGGGTCGAGGAATTCGATCCATTCGCGAGGGAAGTCGAGATCGACCTCGTCGGCTCGGGCGGCGGCCGCGGCGGCGCGGGCGCTGCGGATCTGGTCACGGCGACTCACTCGCGACAGCGTACGCGTGCAGGTGACGTACCTGCTGTTGGCGCCCGGTATGGGCGCATTTACCCTCCTCGCGGGGCGGCGTTCGAGACGGACGGGTCTACGCTTGACGGCGTGAGTTCCCGTGTCCCCGTCCTGCTGTCCAGCTCGTCGGTCTTCCCCGAGCCGACCGCCGCCGCGTTCGAGATGGCCGCCACGGTGGGTTACGACGGGATCGAGGTCATGGTCTGGACCGATCGGGTCAGCCAGGACATCGGTGCCCTCAAAGGTCTGGCCGAGCACTATGACGTGCCGGTCCTCTCGGTCCACGCCCCGTGCCTGCTGGTGACCCAGCGTGTCTGGAGCCCCGACCCGTGGGAGCGGCTCAACCGGGCCGCCCAGCTCGCCGAGTCGCTCGGCGCCCCGACCGTGGTCGTGCACCCGCCGTTCAGCTGGCAGCGCGACTACGCGAAAAACTTCGTTCCCGGGCTGGCCAAGGCGCAGGCCAAGCATCCCGACATCACGTTCGCGATCGAAAACATGTTTCCGGTGAAGATGGCCGGCCGCTGGTTCGTGCCCTACACCCCGGGCTGGGATCCGACCGAGGTGGGCTTCGACGCCTACACGCTCGACCTGTCGCACTGCGCGGCGGCGCGGATCGACTCGCTGGCGATGGCCGACAAGATGGGTTCCGGCCTGCGGCACGTGCACCTGGGTGACGGCACCGGCGAGGCCCGCGACGAGCACCTGGTGCCCGGGCGCGGCAACCAGCCGTGCGCCGAGGTGCTGCGCTCGCTGGCCGGGCGCGGTTTCACCGGCTCGGTCGCGCTCGAGGTCTCGACCCGCCGGGCGCCGAGCCGCCCCGCCCGCGAGGCCGACCTGCGCGAGTCCCTGGCCTTCGCCCGCCGCCACCTCGCCCCGGCCCAGTCGACAACGCCCGCAACCAGCGCCGTCTGACCGCCGCGCCCGGTGATTGCCGCCGGTGTTATCGCAGCTGATTTTCTGACGCCCGCGGGGTTTGCGGGCGTCAGAAAATCATCTCCGATGACACCGGGTCCAAGGCAATCACCCGCGGAGCGAAGCGGAGCCGGCAAGCTCAGCGGAGCCGGCAAGCTCAGCGGAGCCGGCTAATACAGCACGCTTGCGGGCGCGGTGGGCCGCCACGTGGGAACGCGTGGCGCAGCGCTCGGAGCAGAACCGTCGGCAGTTGTTGGACGACGTGTCCAGGTAGACGTTGCCGCAGCGCTCGTCGGCGCAGATGCCGAAGCGGGCGCTGCCGTACTCGCAGAGCCACACCGACAGGCCCCACACCGCGCCGGCCAGGTATTCGGCGCTGACCGAGGAACCGCGGCTGGTCACGTGCATGTGCCAGTCGCTGGCGTCGTGGCCGGAGATGCGTGGCTGCACCGGGAAGACTTCGAGCAGCGAGTTGAGTTCGTTGACCGCATCGACGTCACGGCCGGAGGTGCCGTACTCGAAAACCTCGCGCAGCCGGCGCTTGGCCCGGCGGAAGACCGCGAGGTCTTTCTCGACGACCTCGTCGCGCATCCAGGCCTGGTCGTCGGTGAAGACGGCCTGCAGCCCGGCGAGTTCGTCCATGTCCGCGTTGACGAGGTCAACCGCGGTGCGGGCGTACGCATCGAAGTTCACTCGACAAAGGTAACCGCACCTGTCCCGCACGGACACCGGCCGGTCGCACAACCGCGCCGTGGCGCACCCACAGTGCCGCCGAATCGGACAGCTTCGGGCGATACGCTCGCCCCATGCTCCGTTCCGTGTTTCTCGCCGCCGCGGGCTCGACCCGGCTGGAACGCCTGGTCGGCGCCGTCCCGGTCAGCCGCTCCCTGGTCCGCCGCTTCATCGCCGGGGACGACGCCGAGGAGGCCGTGGTCACCGCGCGTGGTCTGGCCGACGACGGTCTGGCGATCACGGTCGACTACCTGAGCCCCGAGACCACCACCGCGGAGCAGGCCCGGGCGGTCAAGGACGAATATGTGGCGCTGCTGCGCCGGCTCAAGAGCGCCGGGCTGACGCCCGCAGCCGAGGTCAGTCTCAAACTCTCGGCGGTCGGCCGGCGGCTCGATGACAAGATCGCTTTTGAGTACGCGTCGGAGATCTGCGCGGCGGCCGCCGAAGCGGGTACGACCGTGACGCTCGACGCCGAGGAGCACGGGAGCACCGACGCGACGCTCGAGATCCTCCTCGACCTGCGTAAGGACTTCCCGGAGACGGCTGCCGTGCTGCAGGCCTATCTGCGGCGTACGGAGGGGGACTGCCGCGAGCTGGCCACGGCCGGGTCCCGGGTGCGGTTGTGCAAGGGCGCCTATTCGGAGCCCGAGTCGGTGGCTTTCCAGGACGCCCTCGACGTCGACAAGTCGTTCGTGCGCTGCCTCAACGTCCTGATGTCGGGCGAGGGCTACCCGATGGTCGCGACCCACGACCCGCGGCTGATCGCGATCGCCGAGGACCGGGCCCGGTGGTTCGACCGGGCCGCCGACGAGTACGAGTTCCAGTTCCTGCACGGCGTCCGCCCGGAGGAGCAGGCCCGCCTGGCCGCCGGCGGCAACGTCGTCCGCGTCTATCTGCCGTACGGCCGGCAGTGGTACGGCTACCTGATGCGGCGGTTCGCCGAGCGGCCGGCGACCGTCACTCTGATCGCACGCGCTCTCACCGAGAAGCGATAAATTTTCGGTCATAAACCGACATTCTTCGTGTGTCGGGCTTGACTTTTTGAAGCCATTTCACGGAACGCATCGCGTTGGTCACAGCCGTATCGATACCGTTCGGATGACACGCACGTTTTCGCTCCCGCCGCACGTCAAACTCCTGCCGCGGCGGCACGTGCCCGCGAAAGGATCGGTGCGAACGACATGACGGGTCCAGCCCAGACCGAGGGGCTCTCCGAGGTGCGGTTCCTGACCGTCGCCGAGGTGGCCGCTCTGATGCGGGTCTCCAAGATGACCGTCTATCGGCTGGTGCACGGCGGCGACCTGACCGCCGTCCGGGTCGGCCGCTCCTTCCGCGTGCCCGAGCACGCGGTGCACGCATACCTGCGCGGGGCCTTCTCGCAGACCGCCTGACGACCCTCGGATCGGCGCCGTAAGCAAGGCCACCGTGTGACTGCCGGGGGCCTTTTGGCCCCGTGCGGCGCGGGCCGGTACGCTGGTGCGGTTGGTTCCCGGTCGGATGCCCGCTCCCCGTGGGCGGCGGCCATGACCGGGACACCGTCCAGATCGAATGCGGACCGTGCCGCAGGGCACGCCCGGGTTCGACCCCACATGGTTTCGAGAGGCTTTTCGTATGGGCTCCGTGGTCAAGAAGCGCCGCAAGCGTATGGCGAAGAAGAAGCACCGCAAGCTGCTGCGCAAGACCCGCGTCCAGCGTCGCCGTCTCGGCAAGTGATGGCCGGCCGGGCGCATGCCCGGCCGTTCACGCCCTCACTTGCCCGCACCGTCCGTGCCTGAAGCATCGGAAGGCTCGCCCGTGGTGACCTCACCGCCTCGTGTCGTCGTGGTCACCGGAGTCAGCCGGTTCCTCGGCGCCCGTGTGGCTGCCCGCCTCGCCGCCGATCCGCGCGTCGAGCGCGTCATCGGCCTGGATCCGCACGAGCCGCCCGCGGCCCTCGCCGGCCTGCTGGGCGACGTCGAGCTGATCCGGGCTGACGCGCGCGCGGCCAGCGGCGCGCTGGCCGACCTGGGTGCCGAGGCGATCGTGCACCTGGCGGTGACCAGCGCGCCCGACTCGCAGCACGGTGGCCGGGCGGCGATGAAAGAGCAGAACGTCATCGGCACGATGCAGATGCTGGCCGCCGCCCAGGGCGTTCCGAGCTTGCGCAAGCTCATCGTGCGTTCCTCCACCGCGGCCTACGGCGCCTCGTTCCGCGACCCGGCCGTCTTCACGGAGGACACCGAGCCCCGGGCGGTGCCGCGCGGCTCGTACGCCCGCGACATCCTCGACGTCGAGGGCTACGTACGCGGGTTCCGTCGCCGGCGACCGCAGGCCGGTGCGACCGTGTTGCGGTTCGCGCCGTTCATCAGCTCGACCGCCAACACGACGCTGACCCGCTATTTCGCCCAGCCGATGGTGCCGACTGTGCTGGGCCGTGATGCCCGGCTCCAGTTCGTGCACGTCGACGACGCGCTGGAGATCCTGCACCGGTCGGTCATCGAGGACCATCCGGGCACCTTCAACGTCGCCGGGGCCGGGGTGCTCGCGCTCTCCCAGGCCGTGCGCCGGGCCGGCCGGGTCGCGATCCCGCTGCCCGAGGGCACGCTGTCGACCGTGGCCGCGATGGCCCGTAACGTCGGCATCGGCCAGATCGGCCTGGACCAGATCGACCTCTTCGTGCACGGTCGAGTCGTGGACACCACCAAGCTGGTCCGCGAGTTCGGCTTCACGCCGCGTAGCACCGCGGAGGCGTTCGACGACTTCATCCGCGGCCACGCCAACGGCTCTTCGCTGACGGCCGGCCGGCTGGCCGCCGCCGAGCAGGCGATCCTCGACGGCATCCGCCGGGTCCGGGCCGTCGCGACCGAGCCGGCCGGGGGAGGGGAGCGGGCGTGAGCCAGGACGAATACAACGAGACGCTGCCCGGGCACGCCGACTTCAAGCTGCCCGAACCGCCCGCCCCGCGGAAGGTCAACGGCCGCCGCCCGATTCCCGAGATGCCGGCCCGGACCGAGCCCGCACCGGATTCCCTCGACAAGCCCAGACCCCAGCCGGAGCGCGACCCCGAGCCGGAGCGCGAGCTCGGGTCGGAGCGTGAGCTCGGGTCGGAGCGTGAGCTCGGGTCGGAGC
>DASWRZ010000235.1:0-48317 GCA_036402935.1 Actinoplanes sp. | reverse complement strand
GTCGTCGTCGAGCTGCTGGTGCGGTTCCTCGCCGAAGTACTTGGCGACCGCTTTACCGATCGGGCCGCCCGGAATGTCGTACACCAGGGCGACGTGCACCTCGGTGCTCACGCCGTCCGGGGCGGGCACGAACCGGACCGTACCGGCGTTGGGCACGTCGGCGTTGCCGGTCGAGCGCCACGCGATCTTCTCCCCGGGCGCCTCTTCGATGACCTCCGCATCCCACCCGACGTTCTTGCCGAACGGGGCGGCCGCAGACCAGTGGCTCGTCCGGTCACCGGTGACACGGACCTCCTCGAGATGCGCCATGAACGTCGGGAGGTTCTCCAGATTCCGCCAGAACGCGTACACCTCCGACGCGGGTTTACGAATGGTTGTCGTAGCCGTCAACTCCATGGGTCCTCCTTTGCGCGCGCCCCGCACCCCCGACGCGGGGTCGGTCTTTTTCGCCCGGGTGGCCTGCACGGCGGTCAGCAGGTCCAGCACCGTGATCCCGGCGATGGCGCCGGTGACAGCGACCAGCCGCCGACGGCGGCGCCCGCCCCGGTGAGCGATGGCCATTCCGAGCGAGGTCAGGTCCATCGCGTCGCCCACGACCCGGGTCCACGCCCAGACGTTCTTGCGCCGGCCCGTCAGGAGCCCGGCCGCGTGCACCAACTCCCGCGCCCCGACCAGCGGTACCACCGCCCGCGACGTCGGGGAGTCGTCCACACCGCTGATCCGGCGCACCGTGTCCGGCGCCGCCAGCTGTGCCACGCCCAACCCCAGACTCATCCAACCGAGGCCGCGACCCCACCGCTGCACCTCGTCCTGTCTGGCCTTCACTGCCTCTCGGTCTGCCAGTCGAGTCATGGGCAGCCTCCGTATCCGATCGCACCCTGTCGAACGTCCCGGTGTACCGCGACCGGGGCGCGTCTGATCCGAAGCGGGCTACCCGTCGGGAATCCACCTAAACCCCGCCTGTCGGCCGCTGCGGGGAGGTGGCACCCGCCCACCCCGGCCGCCGCGTAACGGCGTCCGGACGGCCTCTTGTCGTCGAGACAATCGGCGGGCGAACGCGCGGGGCGGCTCCGACCACGCGAATGGAGGTCCCCCGGCAAGAGGTGTGCCGGCGAGCTCCCCGTAGTTACCGTAAAGCCGCCGGCCGAGGACTTGGCGGGATCCGCCCGTGGTGGCGGACGAATGGCTCAGATGCCATGCTCGGACGGTGCCCGTCGTGACGAATGCTACTGGTGACGTAGATGAGGCACGCGCATTCCTGAGCGAGTACTACTACTCGAACTTTGTGGATGTGCTCTCTTGGAAGCGCTCCTGGAAGACTCGTTTCGATGTCGCTCCGTCGGACGTAGTCACCCTCGGCGATCTGCAATTCGGTACCGACGTGAAGGTCCGATTCGGTGAGCTCGGCGCGTACCACGTCAATCTGCCGATGGCGGGCTCGTTGACCTGGCGGCAAGGTCACCATGAGCCTCGGCAGGCCACGACGAGGACCGCGGCGGTCTTCCAGCCCGTCGGTGACACCTCCCTCGAGAAGTGGGACGGCGACTGCCGGTTGTTCGCTGTGAAGATCGGCCGCGCGGCGCTGGAGGCCGAACTCGCCCGCCTTCTCGACGCTCCGGTCCGCTCGCCGGTCACGCTCGCCTCGACCATCGACCTGACGAGTGGACCGGGCGCTAGTTGGCTGCGCCTTGTTCAGCTGATGGCCGCCGACGCCACCCAGCCGGACGGACTCATCCACCACCCCGTGGTCGGGGCCCGAATGCAGGAGGCCTTGATCACGGCGCTGTTGGCCGCCACGGACCACCCGTACCGTGACCGGCTGGAGCGCCCGAGCCCGGCAGTGGCGGCTCCGGGCTCGGTCCGGCGTGTCGTCGAGGCCATGCGGGCGCAACCCGGCAAGCCGTTCACCGTCGCCGACCTCGCCGCCGTGGCCGGCATCAGCGTCCGATCCCTGCAGGAGAGTTTCCGGCGGTATGTCGGGATGCCGCCGATGACCTACTTGCGGCAGCTGCGCCTCGCCGGTGTTCATGAGCATCTGCGTCAGGGCGACCCGGCCCTTCACACCGTCACCCAGATCGCCTACCGCCACGGCTTCACCCACATGGGCCGCTTCGCGGCCGAATACCGCGCCCGGTACGGGGCTCGTCCCCGCGAGACCTTGCGACGCTGACCACATGGAGCTCCGATGACCCCGAGTGAGCGGCGCCGCCCGAAGATCGTAATCGGACTGGTGGCAACCCCGCCGGACTACCCGGCCCGAGTAGTCGCGCGACTCACGACCGAATTGGCCGGCCGGCTTGCCGAGCGGGTGGATGCCGGCGTGCGATGGATCGTCCGGGAAGGCTGGGGAGAGGTGGCGCCGCGCCGCGACGGCGGCGTCGAGGCACTGCTCGACGATCTTGCGAGCCGGCGCGCCGACGACCGGTGGGACGCCGCGATCTGCCTGACCGACCTGCCACTGCACACCCGGCGGGTGCCGCTGATCGCGCAGACCTCGGCGCGGCGCGGAGTCGCCGTGGTGTCGTTGCCCGCGCTGGGACTGCACCAGCTGCGAGCGGTCCGCGTGGTCGTTCCGGATCTGGTGGGCCGGCTGCTCACCGACGCGTCCGATGAGCGGGTGTCGCCGGCCGGCTGGGCGGCGGCCGACCTGGCAAGGCGGGTTGCCGCGATCCGCCGAGTGGTCGGCGACGGCGACGACGGGGAATGGGGCTACATCGCCTCGCGGTTGATCGGCTGGGTGCGGCTGATGACCGGGATGGTCAAGGCCAACCGCCCGGGGCGCGCCCTGCTGGGCCTGTCCAAACTGCTGGTCGGTGCGTTCGGCACGGCCGCGATAGCGCTCACCACGAACACCATCTGGCAGATGGGCGATGCGCTCGGCGGGCTCCGACTCACGGTGATCATGCTGCTCGGGCTGACCGCGTTGGTGGCGTGGTTGATCGTCGCGCACGACCTGTGGGAGAAACCGGACCGGAAGACACCGCCTGAGCTGGCCCGGATGTTCAACCTGGGTACGGTCCTCACCCTCACTCTGGCCACGGCGGTGTCCTATGTCGTGTTGTTCGCGGGAACGGTGCTCGCCGCGGCGCTTCTGATCGATCCTTCCGTGCTGGAACAGACCTTGCAGAGGCCGGTCCACTACACCGACTACCTGACTCTCGCCTGGATCATCAGTTCGCTGGCCACCGTCGGAGGCGCGATCGGCTCGGGGCTGGAGGACGAGGAAACGGTGCGGGCCGCCGCGTACGGCTACCATCCCGAACCCGGCGGCTGGCGTGACGAGAGGGACGAGTAGCCCCGGTGATCATGATGGTCTGGGCAGCCATGGTTCTCCTCGACCTCGGACGTGAAGACGTCCTCGCGAGCATCCGTTCAGACCGCGGCGCGGGCGGTCTTGACGCACTCGTCGACATCGAGCACCAGCAGCAGCCGATCCTCGGTCTTGTACGATCCGACGATCATCGCCCGGGTCGGCCCGGTCAGTGTGGCCGGTGGCAGCTCGAACGCCGCATCGTCCAGATCGGCGACCAGTCCGATCCGGTCCACCAGCAGGCTCACCGGTTCACCGCCGGCCAGCACGACCACGTTGATGACCGCACCCGACATCGACCTGCGCGGCAGCCCGAAGCGCACCTGCAGGTCCACCGTCCCGATGACCTCGCCGCGCAGGTTGAACAGTCCGCCGCATTCGTCCGGGGCGAGCGGCATCGGCGTGTACTTCTCGTTGAGGAGGACTTCCTGCACGACTTCTACGGGGACCCCGAAGAACTGGTTCGCTACGTCGAAAGTCACGAACTGACGGCTGGGCATGGGTGATCTCCAGGGGTCTGCTGGCCGCCAGGCTTCGCCGGGGGCGTACCAACTGCTGTATTCGGTTCGCCACCCGTCAACTCAAGGCAATCCCCGGAACGAGTCACGGCTTGGCGTACGGATCGGTTATCTCGCGAAGTGCGGCCAGACTCTGCCTGAGCTCCCGGGTCCGGTCACGGCCGAGATGGGCCTCCCAGGCCGCCTCGATCCGGCGGATCACCGGGATGCTCAGCTCGACGAGTTCGCGCCCTTTTGCTGTCACGGTGACGAGCCGGGCGCGCGCGTCGTGGGGGTCGGGAACGCGGCGGACGTAGCCCGTACGTTCGAGTTGGTCGACGATCGAACCGAGCGTCTGCTTGCTGATCTGCGCGGCTTCGGCGAGCTCGGCGAGCCGGGAGCCGCCCGGGGCGATGCGCTGGAACACGCGGGCCTGATTGAGCGGGATGTCGTGCCCATGGGACTTGAGCGCCGCCAGCACGGCCGACTCCAGAAACCGGTACGGGATGAACAACAACAGGCCGAGGTTGTCTTCCGCTGCGTCGTCTGGCACTTCCCCATGATTGCAGAAGTCCGAACTTCGGACTAATGTCGTCCGAATATCGGACTATCGTGGAGGCGTGCGATGAGGGATGAAGAGTATTGGGCCGCCGTACGCCAGACGCGCCTGCGGATCGCCGATCTGCTGGAGGCGCTGACCCCGGCCCAATGGAACGCTCCCTCGTTGTGCCGGGGATGGATGGTCCGTGACGTCGCGGGCCACCTGGCCCTGGTACCCACCATCACCACGTGGCAGATGATCGCGGTCGCGCCGCAAGCCGGCTTCAACCCCCACCACATCAACACCTTGTTGGCCCGACGTCACGGGTCCGGCGATCCCGCCGCGGTCGTCGCCGCGATCCGCGAGCACGCCGGTGCCCGGCGCACCGCGAGGACTCTCGACACCCGCAACGCCCTGTTCGACCTCATCGTCCACAGCCAGGACATCGCCCGGCCCGTGGGCCTCGACTTTCCGGTGCTCCCGGCCTACAGCCGCGCCGGCCTGCAGCGGGTATGGGACATGGGGTGGCCGTTCAACGCCAGGCGAAGACTGGCCGGCTACACCTTGACGGCGACCGACACCGACTGGACGGTCGGCACCGGACCGGAAGTGTCCGGCCCAGCCCTCGCACTCCTGCTGCTCCTCACCGGTCGCACCAACGTCGCCGGCGACTCCCTGCACGGCGACGGAGTCGCCGGCCTGAACGCCTGACCGCCGCTCGCGGGCCGGCACCGGCTCCTAGACTCGTAGCGGCACCTCGGCAGTCACCTGCCAGCCACCGTCCGCCATCCGGCCGGCGGAGAACTGCCCACCGAGCAGTTGGACCCGCTCCCGCATGCCGACCAGACCGTATCCTCCACCGACCGACCGTGGTCGGCCGGGAACCCGTCCATCATCGACGACCCTCACCCGCACCACACCGTCCGAGGATCGAACCGACACGGTGATCCCGCGGGCGTCGGTGGCGTGCCGCCGCGCATTGGTCATCGACTCCTGCACCAGCCGCAGCACCGAGGTGGCGACCTCGGCGGGCACCGGCTCGGCGAGGTCGACCGTCAGCCGGACCGCCGTGTCCGCGCCGGGCGGCACCGCGGTGACGGCACGCAGGTCGGCGACCAGATCCGTGGTCTGTGTCGGCGGCACACCGCGCCCACGGTCGTCCGCATCGCTGTCGCGCAACGTGGTGACCAACCGGCGCATCGCGTCCAACGCGTCCCGGCCGGACGCCTCGATCGGCGGCAGCACCCGCGTCCCGACGTGTGGATCGGTCTCCGCCACGACCTGCGCGGCCTGAGCCTGCACGACCATCGCCCCGACGTGGTGCGCCACCACATCATGCAGGTCGCGGGCCACACTCAGCCGCTCCCGCCGCTGCGCCGCCGCGACCGCCGCGCCGGTCGCTCGCGCCTGCTCGCGGTCCCGCCCCCGAAGATAGCGCCCGGTGACGACGGCCAGCAGGACAAAGATCAGACCGGGAAGCACGGCATCGGACAGCGAATCGGCGGACGGGCTTCCGAACCGGATCCGCAGCGCCTGCGCCGCGACACAACCGGCCAGCAGCAGAACGACCGATCCGGCCGCGGTACCGCCCTTGACCCGGCGCACCACGGCGAGCATCACCAGCGCCACCGCGCCGGCCTCGGAAGCCAGCAGGGGCCCGAAGATGTTCAGTACCTCGGCCCCCACCAGCCGCATCACCGCCGACCAGACGACCAGGACGAGGGCGGCGCCGACCGCGGCGGGAACCGGCCACCGGGGCGAGACCAGGGCGCACGACGACAGCAACAGAACACTCGGCAGTATCCACCAACGTCCGGCGATGTCGAGGCCGCCCATCGACACGAGGTCGGCGGCCAGCAACAAACCCAGCAGTACGGCCGCCGGCCACTGTCGTCCGATCCAGAACTGCGCCCTCGCCCATCGAGTCACTTCCATCACCCCGCCAGTCTCGGCAACCGGCAGCCCGCTGTCCTCCCCCTGTGGGAGGAGATCAGGACAGACCTGGCACGAGATGCCGCGTCGAAAGGCAGGTGAAGCGACCTGTGACTGGATCACCGCCGAAGCGCTGCCTATCGGACGTCCGGAGGGCCGGTCCTTTCGGCGCGGCGCCTTCCGCGGTAACGGTCATCGCGGCGGCCCCCGCTCTCACGGTCGGCCAGCCAGAAGAGCGCGCCGCCGGCCGCGATGGCGAGCAGCCCGGCTCGCACCGCCGCGAGCATGTCATGCCCGGTGACCGGCATTCCGGCCGACGGCACCACATCGATCCGGACGCTCGCGGTGGCCCATCCGCCCCGGCCGTCGCCGACGGTGTATCCGACGATGTCCACGCCGGACCGTTCGGCGCCCCAGTGGCCCGTGGAGCCCGCCACAGCCGTGTACGTCACGGTCGTGGCGGTCATCGTGGCCGTGCCGTGCCGCGCCCTGCGGATGGCGACGACCGAGACGGGGTCGCCGTCCGGGTCCCGGTCGTTGAGCAGCGGCCTGATCACCACGCTGTGGCCGGCGGCGACCACGGCGGTGTCGTCGGCCGCGATCGGCGGCCGGTTGCGCGACGAGGGAGACGGCGCCGGATGACTGCGCGGTGGTGTCGGCGAGGCGGGGGGCGACGGTGTCGGTGCGGGTGTCGGTGCGGGTGTCGGTGCCGGTGTCGGTGTCGGCGGGGTGGGCCGAGGCGGTCCTGGCACGATCACGTACACGGTTCCTCTTGCTACGTTGCCGTCGGCGTCCACGACCTCGTACGTGAAGCTGTCGGTGCCGGCGAAGCCGGGATCCGGAACGTAGTTGACCGTGCCGTCCGGGCTGATCACCGCGGTGCCGTGCTGCGGCCGGCCGATCCGGGAGAGGACGACCGGCCGGCCGTCCTGTCCGGTGGCCGGCAGACCGATGACGACCGACCGGCCGTCCAGCACGGTGACCTGCTTGTCCGGGACCGACGGCGGCACGCCGACGAGGATGTCGACGACGGCGCCGGTGCGGTGACCGACGTCGTCGGTGGCGGTGTAGGTCAGCGCCGCGAGGCCGGCGAACCCGGCCGGCGGGGTATAGGTCACCGTGCTCGGGGTGAACGTCGCCGTGCCGTGGTCGGGCACGCCGATCGAGGTGACGGCGAGCGTGCCGGCCGGGTCGGTGTCATTGGTCAGCACGTCCACGACGATCGCGTGCTGGTGCGGCGTCGTGCGGGAGTCCGGTACCGCCACCGGCCGACCGTTCGAGACGGAGACGGACACCGTCCCGGTCGCGGTGCCGCCGTTGCCGTCGCCGATCGTGTACGCGAAGGTGTCCGGGCCCACGTAACCGGCCGCCGGGACGTACTCGACCTGGCCGGAGGTCACGACGGCCGTGCCGTGCCCCGGCGGCCCGGCCGAGAGGATGGCCGGCGTCTGCCCCGGGTTGGCGTCGGTGTCGTTGGCGAGCACGTCGATCAGCACGGTGCGGTCCGAGAGCAGCGCGGCGGTGTCCGGCCGGGCGACCGGCGCGGCGTCCGCCACGTGCACCGTCACCTGTGCGGACGCCGTGTTCCCGCCGCTGTCGACGATCGAGTAGCCGAAGACGTCCGTCCCGAAGAACCCTGGATCCGGGCGGTACTCGACCGTGCCGTTGGCGTTGATCCGGGTCGCGCCGTTCGCCGGCGAGCTCACCGCGCTCACCAGCAGCGGCTGCGACTCCGGGTCGGTGTCGTTGGCGGTGACCGCGATGTCGACCGCGGTGTCCGCGGGCACCGACAACGCGTCGTCGGCCGCCGTCGGCGCGCCGTTGATGACGATCGTGACGTGCGCCGTGCCGGTGGCGCCCAGGTCGTCGGTGACCACGTAGTCGAAGCCGTCGGTACCGGCCGTGCCGGGGTCGGCCCGGTAGGTCAGCACTCCGCCGGTGAGGGTCAGCGTGCCGTGGGCCGGCGCAGTGGCCGAGGTGACACTGATGGTCTGCCCGAGGTTCGGATCGCTGTCGTTGCTCAGCACCGGCAGGGTGATCGGCACGTCCGGCAGCGCATCGAACGTGTCGCCGGACGGGTTCGGCGGAGCGTTTCGTACGGTTACCGTGACGATCCCCGAGTCGGTGAGCCCGGCCGGATCCTGGATCGAGTAGACGAACGAGTCGCTGCCGGAGAAGCCGGTGGCCGGCAGGTACGTGACCGTGCCGGTGCCGTTGATCATGACGGTGCCGTGGCCGCCCGTCGCGGCCGCGATGAGCGTCACCAGGTCGCCGTTCGGGTCGTCGTCGTTGGCCAGCACCGGCACGGTCACGGCCGTGTTCGTGTCGGTGCTCACCGCGTCCGGGCGGGCCACCGGTGCCGAGTTGACCACGGTGACCGTCACGGTGGCGCCCACCGGCGTGCCGTGACCGTCGTCGAGGGTGTAATGGAAGGTGTCCACGCCGAGGGAGTGCGCCGCCGGGGTGTACGTCACCCGTCCCCCGGTCCCGACCGTGACGCTGCCCTGGCCGGGTGGGACGTCGACCGCGACGGCGATGGGCTCCCCGTTGGGATCGTCGTCGTCGTTCGCGAGCAGGTTGATCACCAGGGGCGTACCGGCGATCCCGGTGACCGAGTCGTCCCGGGCGACCGGGAGCCCGTTGGCCACGCTCACGGCCACGGTGGCGGTGTCGGTCCCGCCGTGGCCGTCGTCGATCGTGTACGTGAACGAGTCCGGCCCCGACCAGGCCATGTCCGGCAGGTAGGTGATCGTGCCGGCCGGGTCCCGGGTGACCACGCCGTGCGCCGGGGTGCTGGTCCCGGAGACGTGCAGCGGGTCGCCGTTCGGGTCGGTGGCCACGGCCAGCACGTTCAGGGTGAGCGGCGTGCGATAGCCGATGGTCGTCGCGAACGGCTGCGCCACCGGCGGGGCGTCCCCCACGATGACCGTGACCTGGGCGGTGTCCGTGCCGCCGTGGCCGTCGTCGACCGTGTACGAGAACGTCGCGTTGCCGGAGAAACCGGCCGGCGCGGTGTAGGTGACCACACCCGCGAGCAGCGCCGTCGTGCCGGTTCCGGCGGCCGGGGAGCCGACGGCCGTGACGGTCAGCGGATCGTGATTCGGGTCGGAGTCGTTGCCGGTGGCCGGTACCACCACGCCGGCCCCGGCCGCCGCGTAGGTCACCGGCAGTACGTCGTCGGCGGCGGTGGGCGCCGCGTTGGCCACGTCGACGGAGACGGTCGCGGTCGCGGTGCCTCCGTTGCCGTCGCTCACCGTGTACGTGAAGGCGCTCGTTCCGGCGAAGGCCGGTAGCGGCGCGAAGGTGACATCCGTGCCCGTAAAGGTCACCGTGCCGTCGGCCGGGGGCGGCTGGGTGATCGCCACGACGGCGAGCGGGTCCCCGTTGGGGTCCCGGTCGTTCTGCCGGACGTCGATGGTGACCGCCGCGCCCGGTGGCGTGTTGATCATGTCGTCGACGGCGATCGGCGCCGCGTTCTGGGTGGTCACCGTGACCGTGGCGGTGTCCGAGCCGCCGTGCGGGTCGTCCACCCGATAGCTGAACGTGTCGAGGCCGGACCAGCCCACGGCGGGCGTATACGTGACGGTCTGGCCGGCATGGGCCACGGCGACGCCGTGCGACGGCTGGCCGATCACCGAGACGACCAGGGCCGGCGACGAGTCGTCCGGGTCGCTGTCGTTGCTCAGCACGGCGATCATGACGGGGGTCGAGTAGCTCGTCGAGGCGGCGTCGGCCACGGCCTGGGGCGAGCTGTTGACCGCCAATGCGGCGGCGGCCGTGTCGTTGCCGGGGTTCGAATCCGCGCCGGTGCCGCTCGCGTGCACCGAGGCGACCGCGCTCGCCGGCACGGTGCTGTCCACGATCGCCGGGATCGTGGCGTTCGCCGAACTGCCGGCCACCAGCGGCCCGAGTGCACAGGTGACCACCTGACCAGCGACCGTGCAGCCGGTCGGCATGACGCCGGCGGACACGCCGGAGGGCAGGGTGAGCGCGGCGACCGCGGCCGGCTCCAGATCACCGCTCGTGTTCGTGACCGTCGCCGTGTAGTTCACCGTGACCGGGGTGGCGGCGCGCTGCACGAACGGCGGCACCACGCTCAGCGCGGCGGCCAGGTCGTCGTGCGGCTGCAGCACCGTGGTGGCGGACGTCCCCCCGGCCGCGGCGACGCTGACACCGGTGGTGCGGCCGGTGTAGCTGACGTTGACGAGGTTGGTGATGGCATACCCGACCGGCACGGTGGCCTGGACGGCGACCCGGAACGTGACCCAGGTGGTGCCCGCGTACGGAATCGAGCCCAGGGTCCAGCCCGCCGCGCCCGCGCCGTACGAGCCGGCGTCGTCGCCGGCCGCGTCGGTGACCGGGGCACCCTCGACGGTCAGGGATCCCGGCACGTACGTGGTGTAGGGCGGGATCGCGTCGGCCAGCGTGACGCCGTCGGCGGTGTCGCTTCCGATGTTGCGCACCGCGATCCGGTACTCCATCACGTCGCCGGGCAGCAGGTCACCACCGTTCAGGTCGGTGCCGCTGACGATGCTGGTGATGTTGGGGGCATAGAGGTCGACGGTGAACGTGATCACGCCCGGGTAGTACTGGTCGCCGCTCGTGGTCAGCGTCAGCGTCGTCGAGGTGGCGCCGTGCGCGAGCATGCCGGTCGCGTCGACCTGGTCGATGTCGAAACCGAGCAGGTTCACGTACCCCGGATTGCGGGCACCCACCGCCGTGCCGGACTCGCTGACCGTGCTGTTGAAGAAGTTGTTCGCCGGGTTCTCGGTATCGCTCAGCGGCTGCCCGTCGACCTCCAGGCTGTCCCCGGTAGTGCCCCGGTCACCCTCGTACGCGACTGCGCCGATCTTGGCGTGCACGGTACCGGTGTGCGGCGTCTCGAAGCCGGCGACCGGAATATCCGTGTTGCCGCCGGAGACCTGACCGAAGCCGTCGTAGACACGCAGGCTCCGCATGTCCTCGGCGGCGTTGTGGTAGGCGACGACGAGCGCCCAGCCGGCGTAGGAACCGGCCGCGATCGACGCCTGGATGTTCGCCACCCCGTACACGCCGTCGCCGATGCCGGCCACCTGCGCGGTGACGTCGGCGAAGCCCTGGTAGATGCTGCCGTTCGGGAACAGCGTGCTCGCCGTGACCGGGCCGTACGAGGCGCCACCGTCGGTGCTGAACAGCACCTGGTTGCGCAGGGGCGAGGCGGAACTGGCGCCCCAGTAGAGGCCGGCGAACAACACCGTGCTGCCGGCCGGCATGTCCAGCGTCGCGGTGCTGTCGTTGAACGTCGCCGGGTTCCCGTCCGGGTCCGTGTACGCCATGGTGTAGTTGTTGTTGTTCGCATTCCCGCCGATGGCGGTACCGTTGCGCGCCTGCGGACAGGTGGGCTGCGCCACGAGCAGACAGGTCAGGTTCGAGTTGCCGCGCAGCACGATCGAACCGTTGGTGTCGACGTCGAAACGGGGGCCGAACGGCGTCGTGACACCGGCCGCCGCCCGCCCGGCAACCAGTATCGCCACCGCCATCAGGACCGCGGCCACTACCGTCAGGGCCGACGCCCGGCGTACCCCCATGCCGATAAGGCTAGATCCAGGTCATTTGGGATAAAGGGCGAACGGCGCTTCCACCTCGGGTCCACCTCGCGGTCGGCGTGTTCAGCGGCCGAACGGCAGCGTGGTCCAGGTAGCGCCGCCGTCGGTGGTCAGGTGCAGCGTCACATGGTCGGTCCCGGGTTGCGCCAGGACGTACAGGGCGGTGTCCGCGTCCCGCACAAACCGGCCCTGGAGGGACGCACCGGGTGGCAGGTGGGCGACGTCCGTCCAATGTGCTCCGGAATCGGTGGTCCGGTAGACATCAGCGCCGCCGCCGGTACGCCAGCCGGTCGAGAAGGTAGAGGAACTGCAGAACGCGGACGCGCGTGCCGCGATAGAACTCGTCGAAGCCGTCGGCGTCGCGCACGTGTCCTCCGGGTTGCTGCGGGTTGTTCCTACCCCCATAACCCGCCGGCGTGGGCGCCGGTTGCATCAGCGCCGGAAAGACCGGCCGGCCGCCTCAGTAGGTCGCCCGGCCGCCACTGATGTCGTAGACGGCCCCGGTGGAGAAGCTGACCTTGTCGGAGGTGAGCCAGGCGATCAACTCGGCCACCTCCTCGGGGCGGCCGAGGCGCTTCATCGGGATGAGGCCGGTGATGTGCGCCAAGGCTTCGGGTGCGGTGGCGGCGTTCATCGGGGTCTCGATTACCGCAGGGGCAATCGCATTGGCGAGCACGCCGCTGGTGGCCAATTCCTTGCCGAGCGACTTGGTCAGGGCGATGACAGCGGCCTTCGAGGCCGAGTACGGTGACATGGCGGGGTTCCCGTCCTTGCCGGCCATGCTCGCGATGTTGACGATGCGCCCCCAGCCACGCTCTCGCATGCCGGGAACGAAGGCCTTGCAGGTGTTGAACGTGCCGCGCACGTTCACCGCGAACGTACGTTCCCACCCGTCCAGGGGAACCTCCCACAGCGGCACGTTGGGCCCGACGATGCCCGCCGAGTTGACCAGGATGTCGACCGGGCCGATGCGGGCGGCGGCGGCCTGGACCGCGCCCTCGTCGGTGACGTCGACGTTCAGGTCAGCGCCCTCGGCGACGTCGAGGGTGACGACCCGAATGCCATCGGCGCTCAGGCGGGTGGCGGCGGCCGCGCCGAGGCCACTCATGCCGCCGGTCACCACGGCGGTCCGGGAAGCGCTCACGACGGCCTCAACTCCCAACGGGTCACGTGGTCGGCGGTGCTGGAAGACGCCCTCGGCCTGGACCGCCCGGTTGCACTGCTGCTCATCGTCATTCTGCACTTCATCGGCGACGAGCACGACCCGTCGAAGATCATCGAGCGGCTCCAGCGGCACTGCCGTCAGACCGCCGCCCTCGAGCCGGTGGATTCAGCGGTGCAAGGCCGTCTCCCGGTGGGCGATCTGGCGGACCGCCGCCGGGTTCTTGCCGACCGCTTCGGCGATCTCCGCGTACTCGAGATCGAACACGTCCCGGAGCACGAACACCGCTCGCTCGTGGCGCCACTCCACCACCGGCATGTTCACCGACCTCCCGACTCGATGAGGCGTCGTCCCCGCAATGGGCATGGCCCGGATCGCCGGGCGCGTACCAGGGCGCGTTCAGGACGTTCGTGCCGATGACGGCCGTGCTGGTCGCGATCGCGGCCACCGCCGGCACGGCGAACGGGTCGCAGAAGTACGCGGATAGATCGCTGTCCGTCGCTGCGTACGGGGCCCCACGGATCGACCGAATGTGATTCGCTGTCGCTTCAGCCAGTAGTGATCTACGGGGAGAGGTACACCACATGCGACAACCGCGATCACCTTGGCGTCGACGGCGGCCGACGGCCGTCGTCGCAGCCGGGATAAGTCTTCTGCTCACCACGACCGGACTCGCCGCCTTCGCCACCCCGGCCGCGGCCGCCCCGGCGGCTCCGATGTCGCCGGCCCGGCCGCTGGACGAGCCGCACGCTCTGGCCCAGGCGAAGTCCTCCGGCAAGCCGGTGGACGTCACCGCGGCGACCACGCCGACCGAGACGCTCACCGCCGAACCGGACGGCTCGCTCACGCTGACCCAGGCCGTGCAGCCGGTCCGCAAACTGGTCGCCGGCGGCTGGCGCGATCTCGACGCGACGCTGACCGTGGCGCCGGACGGCAGCATCGGGCCGAAGACCGCGGTCGGTGACCTGCACCTGTCCGGCGGTGGCACCGGGGCGTTCGCCACGATGGCCGGCGGCGGGCGCTCGCTGGCCTTGACGGCACCGTTCGCTCTGCCGAAGCCGACCCTGGCCGGCGACACGGCGACCTACGCGGGTGTGCTTCCCGGTGTCGATCTGCGGGTCACCGCGGACACCCAGGGCGGTTTCTCCGAGGTGTTCGTCGTCGCCGACGCGGCGGCCGCGGCCAACCCGCGGTTGAGCAAGCTGACCTTCGGCACCCAGGCCACGGGAATCAGGCTGGCCGCCGACGCGGCCGGCAACATCACCGGCACCGACGCGGCCGGCCATGCGGTCGTGACCGCTGCCACCCCGCAGATGTGGGACTCGACCACCAGCCCGGCCCCGAGCCGCTCGGGTCTGCGTACGTTCTCCTCGAACCGCGCCCCGGGCAGCGCCGCACGCATAGCGCGGATCGGCACCGGGGCCTCGCCGCAGGGCATCACGCTGAGCCCGGACAGGACGCTGCTGTCCGGCAGCGGCGTGAAGTGGCCGGTCTACATCGATCCGACCTTCACCTGGCTGGCCTCCGGTTCGGCGGTCGGCGGCTGGGCCGTGATCAGCAAGCTGCACCCGGGCACCAACTACTACAAGGACTCCCCCAGCAACACCAACGACATGCAGTCCGGGCACGACCCGGACACCGGCGACGTCCGTCGCACCATGCTCAACTTCGGCATCGACACCTCGCGGCTGTCCGGCGCGACGATCAACGACGCGACGCTGAACATCACCGAGACCTGGTCGTACAACTGCTCGGCCAGCCTGGTCGACCTGTACGCCCCGTCGAAGGACCTGACCTCCTCGACGTCGAACTGGGACGACTGGGACGGCGTCTCGCTCGGCTCCCGGGTCGACCAGCAGAACGTGGCCCACGGCTGGAGCAGCGACTGCAAGGCCGCCGGCGTGCCGTTCGACATCCTCAGCGCGGTCAAGGCGGACGCGTCCTCGGGCAACAAGACCCAGACCTTCGTCGTCAAGGCCGACAGCGAGACCTCGGACAGCGGCTGGAAGCGGTGGGACAAGGGCACGCCCAAGATCACCATTCACTACGACCACGCGCCGAGCAAGCCCACCGGCCTGAAGACCTCGCCGACCACCTCGTGCACCGGCTCGGCGATCGGTGACACCGCGGTGAAGCTCTACGCGACCGTCTCCGACCCGGACGGCGGTACCGTCGGCATCACCTACAAGATCTGGCAGACCAGCAAGACCTCGGTCACCAAGTCGTCCGATCCGAACGGGCTGACCGGCCCCTCGGGCACCAGCGCGGTGCCGTTCACCGTGGACGAGAGCTGGTTCAAGACCGCGGCCGCCGGAGTGCCGACCCGGTTCTCCTGGAACGTCACCACCACCGACTTCAAGTACACGTCGGCAGCCTCGTCCACCTGCACCTTCACCTGGGACCCGACCCGGCAGGGGCCGCCGGTCCTCGCCGACCCGACGGACCCGGAGATCGGCCTGCCGCTCGACGTGGGCGTCACCTTCACCAAGGCCAACCCCACCGACACCGTCCCCGGCTCCTACCAGTTCCAGCTCAACGGCGGCCCGGTCGGCACCGTGACCGCGGACAGCGCGGGCACGGCGACCGTCACGGTCACCCCCCGCCGGTTCACCAACGTGCTGACCGTGACCAGCGTGTCGGCCGGTCACAACATCGGTGACACCGCCGCGGTGACCTTCCTGGCTTCGCCGACCACCACCTCGGTCGACGGCGAGATGACCGGCGACGGCATCCCCGACCTGCTCACCGTCGGTGGCACCAACAACCTGCCGCCCGGCCTGTGGCTGGCACCGGGCACCGGCAACGCCGCCCCGGGGCTCAACGTGCTCGGCAGCAACCTCGGCATCGCCGGCAACGGCACCCAGGGTGACGACCTGCCGAGCGACTTCAACGGGGCCCAGGCGTTCACCGGGCACTTCACCGGCGGCGGCCTGCAGGACATCCTGTACTACTACCCGACCGGCACCAACGCGGGTGGCGGCGGCGTGCTCAACGGCAACGGCGACGGCTCACCGGTCTTCGCCGACCAGTCCGGCACCCAGCACACCATCTCGGCCGGTGCGTTCAGCGACTGGAACAACGACAACCCGGCCGTGCTGGCCAACGCGGGCAGCCCGTCCGGCGGCGCCTACCCCGACCTGATCGGCGTCGTCGGCGACCCGGCCAACGGCTACGCGCTGGACTACTACGTCAACCAGGGTGGTCTGCTCGACTACGACTTCCCGGTGACGCTCAGCGTGCCCGCCCCGGACGGCACACTGAACTGGGGCGACTGGACCCTCACCTCGGCGCAGCTGGCCGACGGCACGGTCGACATGTACCTGTGGGACCGCACCGACGGCGCCCTGCACCTGTGGAGCGACCTCACCTACGACGTCAACACCCAGACCTTCGGGTACGCGTCGGACACCACGCTCGCCGACGGAACCGCCACCCACTTCACGCAGAGCAGCACGGCCACGATCCAGGCCGGTGACATCAACCGGGACGGCACGCCCGACCTGTGGGTGGTCGGTCCTTCCCAGGCCGCCACCGCGTACATCGTGGGCAACGTGGCGGTCACCGGCACCGGGACCGGCATGCTCACCGCGCAGCCGGCGCAGACACTGAACACGTCGGCGCACACCTGGCTGCTCAACGACGGCACCGACGACGACAGCACCACCAACCCCGCGGTGGGCACCGCCCGCGACGCGGTCGGCACGCTCACCGGTACGGGATCCGGCGGCGCCACCTGGAACCAGGGCGACATGTGGGACCCGGACGTCCGGTTCGACGGCGGCACCGGCGCGATCACGGCCGCCAAGGCGGTCACCACGAATGCCGACTTCTCGGTCTCGTTCTGGGCCAAGCCGGACGCCTACAACGGCACCGTGGTCTCGCAGGAGGGCACCAACGGCGTCGGGTTCCGGGTCTACCCGGCCTCCGACGGCACCTGGGACTTCGCCATGCAGCGCGGTGACACCGCGTCGGCGAGCGCGGTCTGGGACACGGCGAAGTCCGCGGCCGGCACCGCGGGCATCGGCGTCTGGTACCACGTCACGGCCACCTACACGGCGTCGACCAAGGCGATGGCGATCTACGTCAACGACAAACTGGCCGGCAGCGCGACGCACACCACCCCGTGGTCGGCGGGCGGCAGCTTCCGGATCGGCACGATGCGGATCAGCTCGTCGGCCTTCGGCAACTACTTCAAGGGCCAGGTCGCCGACGTGCAGACCTGGAACACGGTCGTCAACCCGGCGCCGTACGTCGCCGACGCCCCGGTGGGCGACGGGCCGGAGATGGCGTACGACAACGGTGGCGCCAGCATGCGCATGTACCGCTGGAACTCCTCGGGCAAGGCGTTCGACCGCTCCACCGACTACACCTCGGGAGCGTTCAGCCTGAGCAACGTCGGTAACCGGATGGCCTCGGGCGACGTGGACGGCGACGGCCACGACGACGTGGTCATGGCCTACCAGCAGTCCAACGGGACGTTCGTCTTCTACGTCTGGCGGTACGGCAACTCGGCGGCCCAGATCTGGTACACGTCCGGGCCCTTCAACCTCGCCAACGTGGGCGGCCGGATCGTGCTCGGCGACTTCAACGGCGACGGCAAGGCCGAGCCGGCGCTCGCCTACGACCAGGGCGACGGCACCATGCGGATCTACCGCTGGCTGTCGACCGGCACCAGCTTCGCCCGGACCGACGACTACGACTCGGGCGCCTTCCACCTGAGCAACGTCGGCGACCGGATGGTGGCCGGCGACGTCAACGGGGACGGCAAGGACGACATCGTCATGGCCTATCAGCTGACCGACGGCACGTTCGGCTACTACGTCTGGAAGAACGGCAACTCGGCCGCCGAGGTCTGGTGGACCTCGGGCATCTTCAACCTCGACAACGTGGCCGGCCGGATGGTGATGGGCGACTTCAACGGCGACGGCAAGGCGGAGCCCGCCCTCGTCTACGACAACGGCAACCACACGATGAAGATCTACCGCTGGTTCTCCAGCGGGACCGCGTTCACCCGGACGACCGACTACAACTCCGGGACGTTCCTGCTGAGTAACGTCGGCGACCGGGTCGCGGTCGGTGACATCGACAACGACGGCGATGACGACATCGTCATGGCCTACCAGCAGACCAACGGCGGTTTCTCCTACTACACGTGGAGGAACGGCGGCGGCTCCGCGCAGATCTGGTACACGTACGCCAATCTGAACCTGGCCAACGTCGGCGGACGCCTCGTCCTCGGCCACTGGTGATCCCTTGACGGCGGCGGGCCTTCTCCTTCGACGAGGGAGGAGGCCCGCCGGCTCGAAGGCGAAGATCGGCGGCACCGTCCACCGCGGCCGGGCGCCCGGCCGCGCCCTTTCTCGCCCGTCCTCAGGTTCCTCATAGGTGAGGAGTACTAAGAAAGACGATGAGGGGGGCCTCGGTGCCGGGAGGAATCGGAGCAGGGAGGAAATGGGCCGAGCCGACACCAAATGGCGCCATAAGTCGGTAGGGAACATTGACGACCGCGAGGCCGGATCGGACCGGTTGCCGGTTCCGCGAAAATGCTTCGCGAACCGGGCTGATCTGGTTGTATAGTCTCCCGGCTATGCGCGTCGTCATCTCCGAAGGCGCCGGGTATGCGCGTCGTCACTCCGTTCGGGACTGCCCATGGGACGTGCCGGTGAGAGACGATCCATCTATCGACCGCCGGACGGCACCAGAAGTACGCCGACCGCTGATCCCGAGGGGGCACCGGGTGGATCAGAACAAAGGAATGAACTCATGACTGACGCTGCCACAGTCGCCGGCGACGACAATCGCATTACCGGCGATATTCTCAAAGTCGCCGGAGTGGTTGTCCTCGGCGCGATCATGTCGATTCTCGACATCACGGTCGTAAACGTCGCACTGCCGACGTTCGAGACCACGTTCGGGTCCGCCGCGCACCCGCTCGCCTACTCGACCGTGGCGTGGACGGTGACGGCGTACACGCTGGCGCTGGCCACGGTCATCCCGCTCACCGGCTGGGCGGCCGACCGGTTCGGCACCAAGCGCCTCTACATGACGGCGATCGCGCTGTTCACCATCGGCTCCGCGCTCTGCGCGATGGCCTCCAGCATCAACATGCTGATCAGCTTCCGGGTGCTGCAGGGCCTCGGCGGCGGCATGCTGATGCCGCTCGGCATGACGATCATGACGAGGGCGGCCGGGCCCAAGCGGATGGGTCGCCTGATGGCGATCCTCGGCGTGCCGATGCTGCTCGGCCCGATCGGCGGCCCGATCCTCGGTGGCTGGCTGATCGATGCGGCGAGCTGGCACTGGATCTTCCTGATCAACGTGCCGATCGGTGCCATCGCGCTGGTCTACGCGTTCTTCGCGCTGCCCAAGGACTCCCCGCACCCGTCCGAGTCGTTCGACTTCCTCGGGATGCTGATGATGTCGCCGGGCCTGGCGCTGTTCCTCTACGGCGTCTCCTCGATCCCGGCCGAGGGCCGGGTCGGCTCGCCCAAGGTGCTGATCCCCGGGATCATCGGCCTGGTGCTGGTCGTCTCGTTCGTCCTCTACTCGTTCAAGCCCAAGCATCCGCTGCTCGACCTGCGGCTGTTCCGCAACCGCAACCTCGCGATCAGCATCATCACGATGTTCCTGTTCGCGATCGCGTTCTTCGGCGGCCTGCTGCTGGTGCCGACCTACTTCCAGCAGATCCGCGGCGAGTCGGTCCTCAAAGCCGGCCTGCTGGTCGCCCCGCAGGGCATCGGCGCGATGCTGACGATGCCGATCGCCGGTGCGCTCAGCGACAAGTTCCCGGTCGGCCGGATCGTGCCGTTCGGCCTGGTCTTCATCGCGGCCGGCATGGCGGCGCTGACCCAGATCACCTCGACCACGTCGTACTCGGTGCTGATCGGGATCCTGTTCGTGATGGGTCTCGGCATGGGCAGCACGATGATGCCGATCATGACCTCGGCACTGAAGACGCTGCGGTCGGCCGAGGTGGCCCGAGGGTCCACGTTGCTGAACATCACCCAGCAGATCGCCAGCTCGATCGGTGTCGCGGTGATGTCGGTGATCCTGACCAACGGTCTGAAGCACGCCACGAACGGCGGCGCGGCCATCCAGGCCCGGCAGGACCCGAGGATCGCGCAACAGCTCGGTGAGTCCGGCATCAAGACCGGGCTGGCCAACGCGGCGCACGCGTTCGCGCACACCTACTGGGTGGCGTTCGCGCTGGTGCTGGTGACCGTGGTCGCGGCGCTCTTCCTGCCTCGCAAGCAGGAGGAGTCGCACCTGCTCGACGACGACCGGGCGGAAGCGGTCCCGGTGGTCGTGCACTGAGTTTGCCCCTGTAATCAGCCTCTCCTTGGCCGAAGTCGGGCCCGCGGTCGATTGACCGCGGGCCCGACTGCGTCATGTCCGGCGCGGGTGCGGGGTGCGACCAGGGCGACTCCCTGGGTCGATCGGCGCCCCGGGGCGGCAGGCTGAAGGCATCGGAATTCGAGGGAGGATCAGCGATGCCGGACATCGACATGAAACTGGAAGTGGTCGTCATCCCGGTGGCCGACATCGAGCGGGCCACGGCGTTCTACCAGCGGCTCGGCTGGCGTAAGGACGTCACGCCGCCCGGGGTCGTCCAGTTCACGCCGCACGGGTCGTGGTGCTCGGTCCAGTTCGGCACCACGCTCACCGACGCCGAGCCGGGCTCGGCCAAGGAATACCTGATCGTGTCCGATTTGGTGGCGACCCGGGACGCGCTGGTCGCGTCCGGGGTCGAGGTGGGCGAGATCTTCCACGTCACGCCGGAGGGACCGGCCGGCGGGCTCGACCCGGAGCGGCGCAGCTACCGGTCGCGGGCGTCGTTCACCGACCCGGACGGCAACTTCTGGCTGCTCCAGGAGGTCACGACCCGGCTGCCGGGGCGGGTCGACCCGGACCTGGTCGGCTCGTTCGGCTCGGTCGGCGACCTTCAGGCGGCGCTCCGCCGGGCCGCGACGGCCCACGGCGAGCACGAGAAGCGCACCGGCGAGCCGGACGAGAACTGGCCCGCCTGGTACGCGGCCTACATGATCGCCGAGCAGGGCGGCACCGAGCTGCCGCACTGACCGCGTACGCGTACAGCCGGCGTGCCCGCCCCCGCACCTCGAAGGACACGCGGCGACCGGCGGCCCGGTCGCTCGTATGATGCCGGTGACGAGCGGAGGGTCGGATGGCGCTGGCGGACGAGGCGATCAACAAGATCAAGGAGATGATCGTCTCGGGTGCGCTGCGGCCCGGCGACCGGCTGCCCAAGGAGGCCGACCTCGCCGAGCGGCTCGGGCTGTCGCGCAACTCGCTGCGCGAGGCGGTCAAGGCGCTCTCGATGATCCGGGTGCTCGACGTCCGGCAGGGCGACGGCACGTACGTGACCAGCCTCGAACCGCACCTGCTGCTCGATCTGCTCGGCTTCGTGGTCGACTTCCACACCGACGACGCGGTCATGCACTTCCTCGAGGTGCGGCGGCTGCTCGAACCGGCGGCGACCGCGCTGGCCGCCCAGCGGATGACCGCCGACGACGTCGAGAAACTCCAGGCCGTGCTCGACGAGCTGGGCGCCGACCCGTCGATGGAGGCGCTGGTCGCCAACGACCTCGAGTTCCACCGCCGGATCGCCGCGGGCGCCGCCAACCCGGTGCTCTCCTCGCTGCTCGACGGCCTCTCCGGGCCGACCACCCGGGCCCGCATCTGGCGTGGGCTGACCCAGCAGGGCGCGGCCGCGCGCACCCGCGAGCAGCACCAGGCGATCGTCGACGCCATCGCCGCTCGCCAGCCCGAACTGGCCCGGTCGTGGGCGACCGTGCACGTGGCGGGCGTCGAGGAGTGGCTGCGCCGCGCTCTTTAGATCTAGATCAGAGTCACGACCTCGCTGCGGTACACCGGCCCGACCGCCGCCGGGCCGCCGCCGGGCCGACGGCGGGCCGACGGCGGGCCGACGGCGGGAACGTACGGATCGACCGGCTGCCCGCCGCCTGGAATCTTGGGCTGGGGATCCCGGGCGGCGAGCCCGATCGGTCAGCTCACCTTGAAGGCGTCGACGATGACGACCGAGGTCGAGCGGCTGACTATCCGGATGGTGTGGCTGCCCGAGGCCAGGCCGGTCTTCGAATAGACGACCTGCTGCACCTGGCGGGCGCCGCTGACGTAGAGGTTGACGTTCTGCTGGAGCACGCCGTCGAGGTAGATGTCGGCGTTGCCCATGTCGCCGTTGCGTTCCGACAGCAGCTGGATGCCGGTGCCGGTGAAGGTGAACTGGGCCGCCGCGCCGTTCGTCGTGGTGTGGTGGGTGTCGTCGTTGTAGTCGCCGTAGCCGCGGTTGGTGGTCAGGTACCAGTTCGAGTCGTAGGTCGCGGCCGAGTCGTTGAAGGTGCCGGCGGTCGAGCTGCTGCCCGGCAGGCCGAGCGTCGACGCGGTGTTGCGCAGCGACTTCGGGCCCTGGTTGGCGCTGCCGGTCAGGCGGGTGGTCGCGTACGAGGTGAGCGGCTTGGCGACCCGCTCGACCACGTAGACCGTGTTGGCCGCGGTGGCGAACGAGACCGTGGCCGCGGTCGTGGTGGCCAGGATCGCGTTGTCGGAGGCCCGGCGGACCCGGATCTGCTGACCGGACCACGGGTTCACGACCGTGGCCTGCTTGCCGTAGAGGCTCTTGATGCCGACGTATTTCGTCTCGCCGGCCTCACGCTCGCTCGAGACCAGGAACCCGTCCTTGGCCAGCAGCGTGAACTTGCCGGTGAACGTCGAGTCGGTCGGCGCGGCCGGGAACACGTTGATCTTGTCGTTGTAGCTCTGCAGCATCGACTCGTTCATCGCGGTCAGGTGCACGCCGAGGTATTCGAAGACGCCGTTGGTGTTGGCGGTCAGGCCGTTCGGATAGTTCTGGTACTTCTGCAGCATCGTCCGCATGCCCTGGAACGCCTGGTCGCCCAGGCCGAGCCGGGCCGCCTGCACGGCGTCGTTCGACCAGACGTTCCCGTACGGGAAGGGCCGCGCGTTCCAGGTGTTGACCGCGGTCTGCCGGTCGGGCGCGCCGATGCCGGTCCGGTCGTACGGCCAGATCAGCTCGGAGGCCACGTTCTCGTTGTTGCGGGTCTGCGCGATCGGCGGGTCGTGCGGCAGGTAGGCACCGTTCGACACCTGGTAGGGCGCCAGGTGGTCGACGATGTTCTGCCAGCCGGCCCGCTGGTCGGCGTCCAACCCGAGGGTCTGGCTCGCCGAGATGGTCAGCGGGAAGAGAAGCCGGACCGCCGCCAGGTCGGTGACCGCGTCGGGCACGTTCCAGTACGTCTCGTGGGCGTTCGAGTTGGCCATGTAGTAGCGGTTGTTCGCGCTGTCGTACGACAGCTTCTTGGCGTAGAACCTCACCACGTCGCGCATGAACGGATAGGCCGTGTTCGCCAGGTAGCCGGTGTCGTTGGTGTAGCGATACTGCAGGTACATGTTGTAGGCGGCCTCGGTGCCGGTCGACATGATGCCCTTGGTGTAGTCGCTGCCGGTGGTGCCCCGGGCGTTGCCGTCCCAGCCCATCGTCTCCGGCACCCAGAGCCCGTCGATGCCCTGATAGGACTGGGTGAACGCCTTCAACGCGGCCGAATTCCGGCTGTAGAGATTG
The DNA here is from genome assembly GCA_036402935.1 of Actinoplanes sp. Lineage (GTDB taxonomy): Bacteria > Actinomycetota > Actinomycetes > Mycobacteriales > Micromonosporaceae > Actinoplanes. The sequence continues at coordinate 24,672 of DASWRZ010000235.1, read as the reverse complement.
TTGAACGTCTTCAGCAGGTCGGGATGGTTGGACGCCAGGAACGAGTTGTAGACGTCGCGTTGATTCCAGTACCAGTAGCCGTTGCTCCACTTGGACTGGTCCCCGGTCGCCCGGAACACGCCGTTGATGAAGTGCACCGGATAGTTGCCGTAGCCACCCGCGGCGATCATGTAGGTCGCCAGGTAGTAGACGTTCTCCAGGTAGTCGGCGTCGCCGGCCGAGTTGCTGTACTGCACGAACGACTTCTGCCAGAACCCGTGCCAGAAGTTCTTGTATGAGGCGAGCGTGTTCGCGTACCCGGAAGCCTTGACCGCGGAGAGCTGGCTGCGCGCCGCCGAGACCGAGTCGTGGTTGGCCGCGTCGAGGCGGCTCGCCGCCGTGAACCAGATCGTGTAAGACGAACTCGGCGTGATCGTCAGCCGCACGTCGGTGCCGTTGACGACCTTGGTGCTGAAGCCGGTGCCCTCGACCGTCGCGGCCAGCGTGTAGCCGAAGTTGTTCGGGTCGGCCTGCCCGCGGCTGAGCCCGGCCGCGGTCGAGTCGGCGAACGTCGAGACCGTCTTCCAGGTGGTGAGGTTGGGTACGTCGGCGATGTTGGTGACGGTCGACATGTCCCACAGGCTCAGGTCGAAGGTCACCGCGGTCACGTTGGTGCGGTTGTCGTCGACGTGCACGCCCATCGTCTCGGAACCGGGCTGACCGAGGATCGTGACGGTGCGCCCGTCGGCGTACTTCGTCGAGAGCAGGCCGTCGTAGAGCGAAAGCCGCTGCTGATAGCCGGTGGAGCCGCTGGAGAGCGCGGGTGTGGTCTGGAGGTTGATGTCGCCGGCCGCGTAGGTCGACTGCTCGGCCAGGTCGACGCCGGAGACCTGGGCGGTGATGCCGTTCTGATCCCAGACCATCGCGCCGGTGCGGCCGTTGCCGACCGTGAGGCCGTAGCCGGGCGTGGTGTTGGGGCGGTTGTAGACGATGTCGTGCTTGGACAGATAGCCGGCGTAGTCGACGTCGAGCACGCCGGCGCTCGTGCTGAAGGCCGCGTCAGTGGGGGAAGCGTTCGCGGCCGCCGCGGGGAGTACGACGCCGGCACTGACCAGGGGGAGGACGAGGAGCAGGGCGAGTCTTCGGACTGTCATGGGGATGCCGCCGATCCTGCTGATCGATGGAGTTGGATCCCCAGGTTATGGCTCGTGTTTCCGGCATGTCAACGGATTCATCCTACGTTTGGCAGGGTGAGCGTGGATCCAGGATGGACCGTGATCGTGCCCTTGTCCCGGACGGCAGCGCGCCAGCGCGGGAATGAGCTCCAGGTCAACTGCGCTCTGACGCAGTGACCAGCCCGGAAGACGTGGCCGATGGACCAGAGGTCCACCTCGATCGCGCCGTCGGTTGTCGCCCGAAAGATCCCATCACCAGTTCGTGACCAGGCCCCGCTCGACCGCTCCCTCACGGGCCACCAGCCCGTCGACCGTCCTGCGGCCCGGCGCGATCGAGCTTCCCGGCCTGGGCCGGCTCATCTTCCGACCGCTTGTTCCCGAACTTAATTCATCTCGTGGACAGAATGCCTTGTCGGGTGGGGGATCGATAGTTAACAATGCTGCCAATTAGATCCCCGCCCTCATCCCCTAGAAACGAGGACGCCCCCATGCCTCGAAAAATCCTGCGTAGCGCCTTCGCGGCCGGCCTTGGACTGGTGGCCGCCGCGGCGGTCGGCATCGCCGTGCAGCCGGCCCAGGCCGCCGCGACGCCGTTCAAGGTGCTCGCGTTCTATGACACCGACAGCGGCGACGCGGCGCACAACGACTACGTCAAGGAAGCCCTGCCGTGGTACGCCCAGACCGGCAGCCAGAACGGCTTCTCCTTCGAGAGCACCACCGACTGGGGCCGGCTCTCCGGCGACCTGTCGGCCTACAAGGTCGTCATGTTCCTCGACGACGCGCCGCACGACTCGGCCGGCCGCACCGGCTTCCAGCGGTACATGGACAACGGCGGCGCGTGGATCGGCTTCCACGTCAGCGCGTTCACCACCAACGCCAACGAGTGGCCCTGGTACTACAGCACGTTCCTCGGCTCCGGCAACTTCCAGACCAACACCTGGGGCCCGACCGCCGAGACGCTGAAGATCGAGGACCGCAACCACCCGTCGACGGCCGGGCTGCCGGCCACGATCCAGTCATCGGTCAGCGAGTGGTACTCGTGGAGCAACGACCTGCGGCAGAATCCCAACATCGACATTCTCGCGTCGATGGACCAGGGCACCTTCCCGGTCGGCACCGACCCCAACCAGCAGTGGCACAGCGGCTACTACCCCATCCTGTGGACGAACAAGAACTACAAGATGCTGTACGCCAACTTCGGCCACAACGACATGAACTACACGACCAACACCCGGCTGTCGTCGACCTTCGCCAGCGCGCAGCAGAACCAGTGGCTGATCCAGGGTCTGCTCTGGCTCGGCGGCAGCACCACGACGACCCCGCCGACCTCGCCGCCGACCACTCCCCCGACGTCGGGGCCGATCTCGTCGACGACCTGGTACTCGGTGGTCAACAAGACCAGCGCCAAGTGCGTGGACGCCCGGGCGGCGGGCACCGCCAACGGTACGGCGATCCAGCAGTACACCTGCAATGCGTCCCTCGCGCAGCAGTACCAGTTCGTGCCGACCAGCGGCGGCTACCTGCGCATCAACAACCACGGCAACAGCGCGCAGGCGCTCGACGTCACCAACGTCTCCACCGCCGACAACGCCGCGATCCAGACCTGGACCTACAGCGGCGGCAACAACCAGCAGTGGCAGGCGGTCGCCGAGTCGGGCGGCTACTACCACTTCGTCAACCGGAACAGCGGCAAGTGCCTGGACACCCCGGGCGCTTCCACCGCCGATAGCGTCCAGCTCGTGCAGTACACCTGCAACGGCACCGGCGCCCAGTCGTTCCGGCTGCAGTAGGCGTTCGGCTGCGGTAGGCGGAAAGAACGGAGCCGGCATCGGCCTCTCGCAGGCCGATGCCGGTCAGGACGCGACCCGCCGCACGAAGCCGTCGAGCTTCGTCATCGCGCGCTCGATCCTCTCGTCGAGGCTCAGCGTCTCCTCGTACTTCACGAGGCGCATCCGCGGCTGCCGCTTGCCGCGTAGATAGAGCGAGCAGGCCAGGTCGGAGCAGAGGTATTCGCCGAGCGAGTTGCCCTTGCGGCCGGCGGCGCCCGCCCGGGCGGCGGTGAACAGGCTCACCCCGCCGGACGCGTGACTGGTCAGGCAGACCTGGCACATGCTCGACCGGCTGGCGCTGCCGGACGCCCCCGAGCGGTCGGCCCGGCGCAGCAGCAACGTGCGCGGGCCGTCCGGGCCGGGCACCGCGACCCCGGCCCGCAGCGGGGCGCTCGGGTCGATCCAGCCGAAGAAGTCGAGGTCGGCCCAGGGCGTCTCGGCGAAGTCGGCCGGTAGCTTGACCCGGTTCGCCTCACCCTTGCTGCAGTTGATGAACGAGCGCCGGATCTCGGCGTCGCTGATCGGTTCCATGGTGTTCCCCTGCCCGTAGCTCGACCGGACCATGTCACGATCACCCGGCCGTCGGCACCTCATTTTCCGTCGGGGAAAAGGGGACCGCACCGTGGCGCTACCCGGACTGGTGCTGGCCGTAGCCCGCTGAAAAAATGCGGGGCAGCGCGTGCGACGAAGTTCTGCGAAAGTACCGGAAAGATTCACGGGGAGCGATACCCGGGAGTCATCCCGAGCAGAGGCAGGACGAGTTGCGACATCGAGATGGACCGCGCTGGCAGCGGTTGCTGGTCGCCCCGGTCACGGGGTTGTTGGTCGGCGCGATGCTGACCGTCGGCGGTCAGGCGGCCGATGCGGCACCGGCGCCGCATCCGGCTCCGAAGGCCCCGAAGACCCCGGCGGTGCGGGGTGTGCGTCCGGTCACCGCGTCCTTCACCAAAGCGAAGCCGCAACCGCCGGCCTACGCGCCGGCCCACACCGCATGGCCGTCCGCCACGTCGGTCACGCTGCCGCTGAGTTCCGCCCGCAGGACCGCGACCGGCTCGCCGGTGTGGGCCCGCGCCGCCACCGCGAAGGCACCCGGTTCGTTGCGCGTCCGGGTGCTCGACCGGGCCGCCGCGACCCGGGCGGGCATCGACGGCGTGCTGCTCAGCGTCACCGCCGACCGGGCCGGCCCGGCCGAGGTCGGCGTCGACTACCGCGACTTCGCCCAGGCGTACGGCGGCAACTACGGCTCCCGGCTGCGGCTCGCGGCCTACCCGGACTGCCTGCTCACCACGCCGCAGGTGGCGAGCTGCCGGGTCGCCCAGCCGCTCACCTCGACCAACGACGTGGCCGGTCAGACGGTCTCCGCCCCGGTCACGATGGCGGGCCGGGCGATGGTTCTGGCCGCGGCCGCGGCGCCGACCGGCGGCGAAGAGGGCGGCGCGGGTGGCACGTTCGCGGCCACCACGCTGAAGCCGTCCGGCTCGTGGTCGGCCGGTGGCAGCACCGGCGACTTCACGTACTCGTACCCGCTGGCGATCCCGCCGGCGCCGTCCGACCTGGCGCCGCAGACCGCGCTGGTCTACGACTCGGCCACCACCGACGGGCAGACCTCGGCCACCCAGGCCCAGGCGTCCTGGCTGGGCGAGGGCTGGAACACGCCGGAGTCGTACATCGAGCAGTCGTTCCAGAACTGCTCGGAGAGCCCGGAGGGCTCCGCGGCGCCGGTGAAGATCTACGACATGTGCTACGACGGCCCCATCTTCACCATGTCGCTCAACGGGTCGTCGACGTCGCTGGTCTGGGACAAGACCAAGAAGGTCTTCCGGAGCGAGAACGCCGACGGCACGGTCATCAGGCATTTCTGCACCAAGACCTCCGACGAGACCTGCACGGCCGGGACCGGCAACGGCACCGACGCGTACGCGCAGGACTGGTGGCAGGTGACCGAACGGAACGGCACCACGTACTCGTTCGGCATGAACCGCCTGCCGGGCTGGGCGTCCGGTAAGCCGGTCACCAACTCGGTCGCGACCGAGCCGGTCTACTCGGCGCACTCCGGCGACCCGTGCTACGACTCGAACGGCCTGTCGTCGTCGGTCTGCACGACGGCCTACCGGTGGGGCGTCGACTACGTGGCCGACGCGCACGGCGACGCGATGTCCTACTACTACAAGCAGGACACCAACTACTACGGCAAGTACAACGGGGCGAGCAACGTCTCCTACGTGCGGGACATGCACCTCGATCACATCGACTACGGCTTCACCGACGGGAACGCGTTCGGCACCGCGCCGGACCGGATCCAGTTCGTCGCCGTCGATCGGTGCGTCACCTCGGGCTGCGGGCCGCTGAACGCCACCAACGCGCCGAAGTGGCCGGACGTGCCGTACGACCTGGTCTGCGCCTCGGGTGCGACCTGCGCGCACCACGGCCCGTCGTACTTCTCGACCGTACGGCTCAGCGGGGTCCAGGCCCAGCAGTACTCGCTCAGCGCCGCCAAGTACACGACGGTCGACTCGTACGCCTTCACCCAGTCGACACCGGCGACCGGCGACGGCACCGCGGCCACCTTGTGGCTGTCGCAGATCGCGCACACCGGATCCGACCTCGTCGCCGGCTCCAGCACGGCGATCACCACTCCGGCGTTGACCTTCACCCCGATCCAGCTGGAGAACCGGGTCGACACCACGCATGACGGGCTGCCGGCGTTCTACAAGTACCGGATCGCCACCATCACCACCGAGTCGGGTTCGCAGATCAACGTCACCTACGAGCTGCCCGACCCGTGCACCGCGCCAGTCAAGATCACCGCGGCGGCGAACACGTCGTCCTGCTACCCGGTCTCCTGGACGCCGGAGGGCTACACCGCACCGATCACCGACTGGTTCAACAAGTGGGCGGTCACCCGCGTGGTGCAGACCGACCCGACCGGCGGTGCCTCCGCCCAGGCCACCAACTACCAGTACAAGGGCGGGGCGGCCTGGCACTACGACGACGACGAGACGGTCAAGCCGAAATACCGGATGTACGGGCAGTTCCGCGGCTACGGCGACGTGGTCACGCTGCTCGGCGACGGGGTCAACGACCGGCAGTCCAAGACGGAGGCCACCTTCTACCGCGGCATGTCGAAGAACAACAACTCGACGGTCGTCAACGTCAACGACTCGCAGAACGGCGTGCACGAGGACGTCGACCAGCTGTCCGGCGAGTCGCTCGAGACCAGTGCCTATCTCGGTGACGTGGTGGACCACTCGACGATCAACTCGTACTGGGTGTCGGCGGCGGCCGCGACCCGCACGCGTACCGGGCTGCCGGCCCTGACCTCGACCTGGGTGGCGCCGGTCGAGACCTTCACCCGGCAGGCGCTGACGTCGACCGGCAGCACCACCTGGCGGTACAAGGAGACCGACACCGCCTACGACGCGTCGCCGGACGACGCCAACTTCGGCCTGCCGGTGCGGATCTACACGCACACGTCGCCCGCCGGGGCCCCCTACGACACGTGCACCGGCACGAGCTACGCGGCGGCGAACACGACGAAGAACATCGTCGGCCTGGTCTCGGAGACCGAGACCGTCTCGGTGGCCTGCGGCGGCTACACCGCGGGCTCCAAGCCGTCGGCGCCGGGCAGCCTCAACACGCTGACCGCTCCGGCCACCGTCTCCCGGCCGGCGCAGACCATGTCGGCGACCCGGATCTACTACGACGACCCGAAGTTCGACACCACGTTCCCCCAGGCGGCGGCGCCGTCCAAGGGCGACGTGACGATGACCCGGAAGGCGTCCGACTACTCCGCTGGCGCCTACACCTGGCAGACCCAGACCCGGTCGAAGTTCGACTCGGCCGGCCGGGCCACCGACTCGTACGACGCCAACGGCAACCTCAGCACGGCGGCCTACACCTCCAACAGCCTCGGCCTGCTGACCGGGCAGTCGGTCACCAACCCGCTCGGCCAGAAGGTCTCGTGGACCGTGGATCCGCAGCGCGGAAGCACGCTCACCAGCACCGACGCCAACAGCGTGGTGTCGTCGGCGAAATACGACGCGCTCGGCCGGACGACCGCGGTCTGGCAGTCCAGCCGGGATCCGGACACCACCCCGGCGAACAGCCTCTACACCTACGTCATCGCCAACGACGGCGTCTCCTCGGTGACCACGAAGGCGCTCAACGACGAGTCGGGCTACACCACCTCGACGGTCCTCTACGACGCGATGCTGCGGCCACGGCAGGTGCAGGGCATGACCCCGCAGGGCGGCCGGCTGATCGACGACACCTTCTACGACAGCCGGGGCTGGACGTCGGCCAAGTACAACGGCTGGTGGGACTCGGCGACCACGCCCAACACCACGATCGTGTCGGCGGCCGACCTGCACGCGCAGGTGCCGTCGGCCGACGCGTACACCTACAACAGCCTCGGCGCCGCCGTCATCGACCAGAACCTGAAGAACGGGGTCGAGGTCTCCCGCGGCACGACGGTCGCCAACGGCGACCGGACCACGGTGATCCCGCCGGCCGGCGGCGCCGTGAGCAGTACGCTCGTGGACCCGCTCGGGCGCACCAGCGAGATCGACAGCTACGTGACCGCGCCGACGCTGACCAGCCCGGCCGACCCGTTCACCGGGACCTACCGGATCAGCGGCGGCACCCCGCGGGTGGTGACCTACGGCTACGACGGCCACGGCAACAAGAACTCGACCACCCAGGGCGCGGCCGGCAGCGGCGGCCCGGCGTGGACCACGACCTACAACCTGTTCGGCCAGGTCACCTCGCAGACCGACCCGGACGCCGGCACCACCACCGGGATGACCTACGACGGTGACGGCAACCTGCTGCAGAGCACCGACCCGCGCGGCAAGACGGTCTCCTACAGCTACGACGCGCTGTCCCGGATGACCGGGTCGTTCGACTCCACGGTGGCCGGTCAGACGCCGGGGCCGGCGGGCAACCAGCTCGCCTCCTGGGTGTACGACAACGCCAACGGCGTCGCCGGGCTCACCCATGCGATCGGGCACGCCACCACGACCACGGCGTACTCCGGCGGCGCGGCGTACTCGACCCAGCAGCTCAACTTCAACGTCTTCGGCGAGTCGATGGGCGTCACGATGACGATCCCGGACACCGAGAAGGCACTCGGCGGCGCCTACACCGTCCGGCACCAGTACTCGTCGACCACCGGGCTGCTGCTCAAGGACGGCTACAACGCGCAGGGCGGGCTGCCGTCCGAGACGGTCAACCACACCTACCAGGGCGTGCTCGACCTGCCGGACACGCTGGGCGGCCTGATCGGGTACGACCAGGGCACGACCTACAACGCGTACGGCCAGGTCGAACAGCAGAAGATCGGGTCGGGGACCAACCTGGCCTACATCACCGACACCTACGACCCGAACAGCGGCCGGCTCACCGACCAGCTGATCACCCGGAGCACCGGGACGGCCAACTACGTCGACGAGCAGGCCTTCGGCTACGACCAGGCCGGCAACATCACGAAGCTGACCGACACCCGGAACGGCACCTCGGCGACGTCCGAGACGCAATGCTTCGACTACGACGGGCTGGCGCAGCTGACCCAGGCGTGGACCGCCACCGACAACTGCGCCGCCAAGCCCAGCTCGACGAACTCGAGCATGGTCGGCGACGGGCTCGGTGCGTCCTCGGCGTACTGGACCAGCTGGGGCCTCGACGCCCTCGGCGACCGGACCAGCCAGGTGGAGCACGGCCTCACCGGCGGAGCGGCCACCGACGTCACCACCGCCTACGGGTACGGCAGCAACGGTCAGCAGCCGCACACGCTCACCTCGACCACCACCACCGGCGGCCGGACCGGGTCGACGTCGTACCAGTACGACACGGCCGGCAGCATGACCAAGCGGAACGCCGGGCAGGGCAACCAGGCCCTGGCCTACAACGACGCCGGCCAGCTGACCGCGGTCACCGGGTCGGCCGCCGGCTCGTCCAGCTTCGTCTACGATGTGGACGGCCGGCTCCTGCTCCAGAAGGATCCGGCGTCGACCACGTTCTACCTGGAGAACCAGCAGTTCACGCTGACCGCTGCGACCGGCGTGGTCACCGGCGTCCGCTACTACGAGCTGCCGGGCGGCGGCGACGTCGTCCGCACGGGTACGGCGACGACGGCGTTCTCGTACTCGATCGGCGACCAGAACGGCACGCCGACGCTGTACCTGGACAACACCGCCCAGACGCCGACCTGGCGGCAGTACACCCCGTACGGCGGGGACCGCGGAGCGGCGGTCGGCGCGCCCGACAACCGGGGTTTTCTGCAGAAACCGACCGATGCCGCGACCGGCCTGACGATCATCGGCGCCCGGCAGTACGACCCGTCGGTCGGCCGGTTCATCACCGTCGACCCGCAGCTCGAGGACGCCGACGTCACCCAGCTCAACGGGTACGGCTACGCGGGCAACAGCCCGGTCAGCCACGCCGACCCGAGCGGGCAGGCGGGCGACTGGTGCGCCACGTTGGCGTGCGCCCAGCAGACCGGCGGCGGCCAGTGGTGCACCGACTGCGCGTCGGGGGCGACCGAGAACTCGGACACCCACTTCAAGCCGCTGACCAAGCACATCACCATCTCGACCCAGAACCGGCACTACAACACCTACAAGAAGGCCTGGAACAAGTGGGTCAAGAAGGAGGGCGGCTCCGCACCGCGTGACCCGGTCGAGGAGGCGGTCTGGGAACTCCAGGGGTTCGCGTACGCCTGCGGCGAAATGGGCCCGGAGAAGTGTGAGGTCGACACCGACCTCATGCAGTCCATCGCGATGGGGATCATCGAGTCGAAGGGCAAGAAGTACAGCAACTGGATCATCGTGATCGGCGGGACGACCCGCGATCCGCTGCATCTGGAGCCGGACGGCCTCTACGACCCGACCCTCTACATGCCGCTGGGCAACGGCGGCGACGAGGCCGTCGGGGCGACATCGGCCCAGGGCACCGCCGATTTCGTCACCGCGCTCGCCCAGTCGGTGGACTGGAACAAGTCGCATCCGGACGGCGGTTCCGGTGGCGGTGGTCCGGATGTGCCCTTCGGGCCGCAGCTCGAATACAAGTCGAACCCCAAGCACGACCGCGGTGTGCTCGGCAGCAAGGTCGGTCCACAGCCGACGAACCCGCAGAAGTTTCTGCCCGGATCATTCAACGTCGGCTCGGGCAACGAGAGTTATCGGCGAATCGCCTACGACCCGGTGGCGAAAGAAATCATCGTCTACGCCAGGACCGAGAACGCCACCTACCACGGTTACGTCGTGACCTGGGGTCAGCTGCAGAACAACGAGACGGCCCTCTTCATGAAGATGAAGATCTTCCGAAAGGGCGGAAAGCCGATCCAGAAGGAGTAAGTGCACGATGACTCGGCCCCCCGGGATTCGTCCCGCGGGGGTCGTTTCATGTCGCCAGCAGTTCCGCGGCGCCGGCGCGAACCAGATCGAGGTCGGCGATCTCGGGCTCCGGGGGCTTGGCGAGCCGTCGCTCCAGCATCGACGTGTGCCGCTTCACCTCCTGAGCCAGGCCCGCCTGCTTCTCGGCGGCGATCTCCGGATAGTTCCGCTCCAGCTCGCTTGTCCGGTCGAGCATCGCCGCACGCCACCGGGCATCGAAGTCACGAACGGCGGCCCGGAACGTCTCGGTGGGGACGGTGACCCGGCCCTCGGGCTCGTCGGCCCAGACGTCCGTGCTGCCGGGCTCGTGGTACCAGGCGATGGTGACCTCGTCGCGGCCGTCGGACACGACCCGCCATCCCCGGATCATCGGCGGCTGGGCCAGATAGCCGACGAACAGCTTGCGGCTGCTGTGCCACATCTCGGCAGTCCAGGCCGCGTCACGCTCGCTCTGCGCCCAGGCCTCCGGGCGGCTTTCGACGAACGGCACCAGGTCGGCCGGCACCGGGCGCAGCACGTCCGGCGCGAAGGAGAGCACGTCCTCCCAGAAATTGTCCACGTAGTAGTCGACGCCCTCGCCGGACGGCTGGCGCAGCAGCTCGTGGTCGCCGACGGTGATCCAGTACCAGCCGTCGGACAGGGTGAACCAGCTCACCAAGCCGTCCGGGTAGTCGAGCGCGGCCTCGAGCGGCCGCAGCCGGAAGTGAAATTCCACGGCGAGACCCTACCGCCCGAAAGAAGGCGGCAAGGAGCTGAAATGAGCTCGGCTTCACCGGATTCGTGACTGACCGCCAACCGCACCGCCATCGGCCCGTGGGAGTCGTTCGACCTGCTCGCCGATTGACCCGTCGTTTGACCGAAGCTATCTCCGGGTGACCCTTCCTAGCGTTCACCCATGCCAAAGAACATCTTCGTCACCGGGGCCTCCAGCGGCTTCGGGCTGATGACGTCCCGGGCGCTGGCGGACGCCGGACACACCGTGTTCGCCGGCATCCGGGACATCGGCGGCCGCAACGTGGCGGCCGCCGCCGACGCGACGAACTACGCGAAGACCAACAGCGTCGACCTTCGCGTGGTCGAACTGGACGTGACCGACGAGAGGTCGGTGGAGCAGGCCGCCGCGGACGTCCTCGGCCAGGCCGGCAAGCTCGACGTGATCGTGCACAACGTCGGCCACATGGTGGTCGGCCCGTCCGAGGCGTTCACCCCCGAGCAGCTCGCCTCGCTCTACGACACCAACGTGCTCGGCGCGCACCGGGTCAACCGCGCCCTGCTGCCGGCCCTGCGCACCCAGCGCGACGGACTGCTGGTGTGGATCGGCAGCACCAGCACCCGCGGCGGCACCCCGCCCTACCTCGGGCCGTACTTCGCGGCCAAGGCGGCGATGGACGCGCTCGCCGCGACCACCCAGCTCGAGGTGGCCCGGTTCGGCATCGAGACCACGATCGTCGTGCCGGGCTCGTTCACCCACGGCACCAACCACTACGCGCACTCCGGGCGACCGGCCGACAGTTCCGTCGCGGCCGCCTACGACGAGCTGTATCCGCAGCTCATGGAGCAGATCGCGACCCGGATGGCGTCGCTCGAGCCGGCCGACGCCGACCCGAGCCGAATCGCACACATGGTCGTCGAGGTGGTGGACACCGAACGCGGCAAGCGGCCGTTCCGCGTCCACTACGACCCGACCGACGACGGCGCGGCCGTCGTCAACACCGTCGCCGACCGGATGCGGGTCGAGTTCCTCGGCCGCCTGGGCCTGTCCGACCTGCTTCACCCGACTGTCTGAGGGGATCTGTCATGGCTGGAAAACTGAGCGGCAAGGTCGCGATCGTCACCGGGGGCAGCGCCAACCTGGGCAAGCTGTTCGTCGAGTCGCTCGCCGACGACGGCGCCGACGTCGTGGTGCACTACAACTCCGCGCGGCGGGCCGACGAGGCCGCCGTCGTGGTCAAGGACCTCGAGTCGCGCGGCGTGCGGGCCTTCGCCCACCAGGGCGACCTGACCGCCGACGGCGAGATCACCAAGCTGGCCGACACCGCGATCGCGCAGTTCGGCCGGTGGGACATCCTGGTCAACACCGCCGGTCTGATCATTCGTAAGGCGCTGGCCGACACCACCGAGGACGAATACGACCGTTCGATGGCGATCAACGCCAAGGTGCCGTACTTCCTGATGAAGGAGGCGGCGACCAAGATGGCCGACGACGGCCGGATCGTGAACATGGTGACCACCCAGGTCGCGTTCACGGCGCCGACCTACTCCGCGTACGCGGGCAGCAAAGCGCCGGTGGAGCACTTCACCAAGGCGTTCTCCAAGGAGATCGGCGTCCGCGGCGTGACCGTCAACTGCATCGCGCCCGGCCCGCAGAAGACGGCGTTCTTCTACAACGCCGAAACCCCGGAGACGATCGCGTGGCTCTCCGGACTGACGATCAGCGGCGACATCGGCGACCCGATCGACGTGGTGCCGGTGATGCGCTTCCTGGTCGCCCCCGAGACCCGCTGGGTGACCGCGCAGACCATTTACGTCAACGGCGGCATGATCGCCCCCATCAACTGATTTTGTCGGCGGCCGGCGCACGGCGCCGGCCGCGGCATGTCGGAAAACGGGCCCCCGCAGGCGCGGCGATGCGCCATGCTTTGAACCGTATCGCTGTCATCTGAGAGTCTTTACGGTCGTCGGGGGAGGCCTTGTGCGCTCGCTGAGCATTCCGGCACCACGAGCACCAGCGCGAGCGCGGCCAAGACCTACAACGACCAGGCCAAACAGATCTTCGACCAGATCCCGTTGCGGATCCAACAGTTCCGCACCTACCACGTCTCGGCCCCGGAACTGGCCGCGCTGAGCTCCTTCGAGGCGTCCTGGGCGAAGTATCAGCAGCTGCGCGTGCAGGCCACCCAGCTGAAAGCGGCCGGCCGGACGGCCGAGTGGGAAAACCTGCGCACCAACGGTCTCAACCCGACCATCGCCCAGGCCGTCCAGCAGATCGACACGCTGGTCACCACGTCACTCAAGCGCGCGGCGACGGCCGCCGCGAACGCCAGCAGCTCGGCCCGGAGCGCCCGCGTCACGATCATCCTGGTGCTGGTCGTCGGACTGTTGGTCGCGGGCTCCTTCGCCCTCCTCGTCGCCCAGGCCATCAGCCGACGGCTGACCGCCCTCCAGCACGTGTTGTCGGAGATGGCCGACGGCGACGTGACCGAGCAGACCCCGGACACCGCCGGCCACGAGATCGGCGCGATGTCCCGCTCGGTGCACCGGGCGGCGTCCCGGATGCGCGAGACCGTACGCGAGGTCGCCCAGATCAGCACCGGCCTGTCCACCGGCTCGGCCGAACTCCAGCAGGCCAGCCGCAGCCTGGCCGGCGACACCGACCTGGCCTCCGGCCGCATCGGCTCGATCGACGCCGCGGCCGGCGAGGTCAGCGCCGGTGTGCAGGCGGTGGCGAGCGGCGCCGAGGAGATGGGCGCGGCGATCCGCGAGATCTCGATCAGCGCCACCGAGGCGGCCCAGGTCGCGGCGAACGCGGTCGGCGCGGCCGCCCAGGCCAAGGAACTGATGGTCAAGCTCGACGAGTCATCCGCACAGATCGACAGCGTGGTCCGGGCGATCACCGCGATCGCCGAGCAGACCAACCTGCTCGCCCTCAACGCGACCATCGAGGCCGCGAGGGCCGGCGAGACCGGCAAGGGCTTCGCGGTGGTGGCCGGCGAGGTCAAGGACCTGGCCCAGGAGACCGCCAAGGCCACCGAGGAAATCGGCCGCCGCACCGAGGCGATCCAGGCCGACACCCGGGTCGCGGTCGAGGCGATCGCCGGCATCGGAGACGTCATCGAGCGGATCAACGACTACCAGAACACGATCGCCTCGGCGGTCGAGGAGCAGAGCGCCACCACCAGCAACATGACCGGCGACCTCAACCGCGCGGCCGGCGGCACCTCCCAGATCAGCCGCGAACTGGCCGACGTCGTCGCGGTCACGGCCACCACCCGCGACGCCGCCCAGGCCACCGAACGCACCGCCGGCGACCTCTCCGACATCGCCACCCGCCTCGACACCATGGTCGGAGCGTTCCGCTACTAGCGCTACGCCGCGTTAGTTCGTCGAGGGTGTGGGCCAGGCGGTGAAGTTCGGTCACGTTCGCCTTCGCGGACTCCCGGAGCGGCTTCCACGGGCAGGCGGACGCGGAACGTGGTGCCGATGTGGGGCCGGCTGGTCACGTCGATGCGGCCGCCGTGGTCGGTGACTATGCGGTGGGCGATGGTCAGGCCCAGGCCGGTGCCGCCGGTGGCTCGCTGACGGGCCGGGTCGGCGCGCCAGAAACGGTCGAAGACGCGGGGCAGGTCGCCCGGGGCGATGCCGACGCCGGTGTCCTGGACGGTCAGCACCGCCTCGCCGTTGTCCTCCCGCACCTTGAGCAGCACGTGGCCGCCCTGGTCGGTGTAGCGGATCGCGTTGCTGAGCAGGTTGCCCAGGACCTGCCTCAGGCGGTCCGAGTCGGCGTCGACCCAGATCGGGTGGGGGGCGTCGACGGTCAGGGCAATGCCGGCCTCGGCCGCGACCGCACGGTGGGCGGTGGCGCCGGTCGAGACCAGGTCGGACAGGTCGGTGGCGGACCGGGCGTAGTTGAGGTCGCCCGCCTCGGCCTGGGCGAGCACCTGCAGGTCGTCCAGGATGCGGCCCTGGAGCAGGGTCTCCTCGTGCAGTGAGGCGAACAGCTCGCGGCTGGGCTCGACCACGCCGTCGGTCAGCCCTTCAAGGTATCCCCGGAGGTTCGACAACGGCGTACGCATCTCGTGCGCGACGTCGGCGATGAGCCGGCGCTGTCTCTCCTCGCTGCGCTGCACCGCCTCGGCCATGCTGTTGAAGGATTGCGTGAGCCGGTCCAGTTCGCTGCGGCCGCGCACCGGCACCCGGATGTTGAAATGGCCGCCCGCGAGCAGGACCGACGCCATCGTGAGGCGGCGCACCGGGCGGCTGAACCGGCGGGCGATCAGCGCGGTGCCGAGCACCGCCAGCACGATGAGGCCGGCCGCCCCGAACGTGGCCGGGCGGCCCAGTTCGGCGAGGTTCAGCTCGTTGCGGGTGCCCAGGAAGAGCTGCAGCGGCACCGCCGAGATGCCGGTCACCGCGGTGGTGAAGGCGGACTCCAGGCAGCCCGGTTTCCGCTCTCCGGTGAGGTCGGGCGCCACGCAGGCGTTGTAGTCGGACCAGACGTAGGAGAGCCAGGCCTTGTCGTCGCGTACGGAAGCGGCCGCCTGCGTGACGCAGGCGGCATTGCCGGAAATCTGGGCCCTGGTCAGATAGGGCGCCTTGGTCGTCAGCAGCCCGGGATCGGTGTGTGTCGGCCGGCCGATGCAGCGCACGGCGACCAGCGCCGCCCGATATTGCGCCACCTGCCGGACCATCAGCGCGCCCGAGGCGCCGAAGACGGGGTCGTTCGGTGTTGGCCCGAACAGGTCCGACGGCACCAGGCCGCCCTTGGCCGCGAACAGCTTCTCCTCGAGGACGCCGGCCCGGAACGGCATCTTGAGGATCGACTTGTCAAGGGCGGGGCGGGGGTCGATGCCGAGCGCACCCCGCACCGGCCCGGACGCCCGGTGAGAGATGTTGTCCGAGTCGGCCACTATGTCGCTGTCGCCGGTGCGCAGCTGGATGTGCAGCCTGGTCTGGTCGGACTGCGCGGTCACCACCTGGTCGACCCCGGGCCAGTAGCCGTGGCGCAGGCCGTAGTCCTGCACCGCGTTGACGATGTCGTTCTGGTGGTCGGCGGCGGCGTGCTCGGCCTGCGACAGCTCCCGCTGGGTGAGCCGGAGGGTGAGCCACGCGGTGGCGCCGATCGCGGTCACCGCCACGACCATGACCAGCACGAAGATCCGCAGGCGGAAACTCACTGCTCGGCCATCCGGTAGCCCCGGCCGTACACGGTCTGCACGTAGCGCGGCTCGGCCGGGTTGTCCTCGATCTTGCGGCGGAGGTTGACCACGTGGGCGTCGACCGTCCGCTCGGAGACCTCGTGCTCGAAGCCGAACGTCTTGTCGATGATCTGGCCGCGGGTGAAGACCCGGCCCGGCTCGCCGGCCAGCAGTTCGAGGATGCCGAACTCCTTGGCGGTCAGGTTCACCGGCACGTCCCGGACCCGCGCCTCGAACCGGCCCGGATCCACTTCGAGGTCGCCGACCCGCACCACCGCGGTGGGTCCCTCGGCGGCGCCGGTCCGGCGCAACAGAGCCCGTACGCGTGCGGTCAGCTCCCGCGGGCTCACCGGCTTGCTCAGGTAGTCGTCGGCGCCGATGTCGAGCCCGAGCAGCATGTCGTTCTCCGAGGAACGGGCGGTGACCAGCAGGATCGCCACGTTCGACTCGGCGCGCAGGATGCGGCAGACGTCCAGGCCGTCGACGATCGGCATCATCACGTCGAGCACGATCAGATCCGGGCGCCGCGCGCGAGCCTGCTCGAGCGCCGCCCGGCCGTCACCGACGGTGAGAACCTGATGGCCCTCGCGCTCCAGATAAAGCCTGATGAGCTGCGCATGCTTAGGATCATCGTCCGCCACGAGGATACGTGCAGTCACGTCGCGATTCTGGCTCAGCCGGTCAAGCATTGTTGGGATCCCGTGAAGATCCGCTGGGATTTCGATGGGTGCCCGGATCTCGACGACTTCCGCACAGGTTTCTCACCAGCCCGGTCGTACGTTCCGCGGCATGTGTGGTCTCAGTGTTTTCGTCAGCAGCCGCCCCCGGACCGGTGTGCCCGACCCCGACACGATCGCCGCGTTCTCGGCCGCGCTCGAGACGATGCACCACCGCGGCCCCGACGACACCGTCGTCGAGTACGCCGGCGGGATCGCCTTCGGCTTCAAGCGGCTGGCCATCATCGACCGCGCGGGGAGCCCGCAGCCGGTGCACTATCCGGCCGATTCCGGTCGGTGGACCGTGGTCTGCAACGGCGAGATCTACAACTACCGTCAGCTGCGGTCCGAGCTGATCCGCGACCACGGCGCGGCGTTCGCGACCGACGGCGACGCGGAGGTGCTGGCGGCGGCGCTGCACTACTGGGGTACGGCCGCCCTGCCGCGGCTGCGCGGGATGTTCGCGTTCGTCGCCTACGACCACTGGACCGGCACCCTGCACGCCGCCCGCGACCCGTTCGGGATCAAGCCGCTCTACCTGCTCGAGACCATGGACGGGATCTTCCTGGCCAGCGAGCGCAAGGCCCTGATGCCGTTCAGCGGCAACGCGGCGGCGGCCCTCGACACCGACGCGCTGGCCCACTACCTCAGCTTCCAGTTCGTGCCCGAACCGTTGACCCTGCACAAGCAGGTGAAGCGGCTGCCGCCCGGGCACCGGCTGACCTGGACGCCGGGCGGCGGCCTGCGGCAGGAGCGCTACTTCCGCCCGTCGCTGCGGCCCCTGCACCGGCCGACGGCCGAGGCGCACGAGGACATCCGGTGGGCGCTGCGCGACAGCGTACGGGCCCATCTGCGGGCCGACGTGCCGGTCGGCGCGTTCCTGTCGAGCGGCATCGACTCGACCGCGATCGTGGCGCTGGCCCGCCAGGAGGTGCCCGACCTGCGGGTGTTCACGGCCTCGTTCGAGCAGGACGGCTACTCCGAGCTGGCCGTCGCCCAGGACACGGCCGACCAACTGGGCGTCGAGCTGATCCCGGCGCCGATCACCGAGGACGACGTGATCCGCCAGCTGCCGCGGATCGTGCACCTGCTCGACGACCCGATGGGCGACCCGTCGCTGATCCCGCTCTACTTCGTGGCGCGTACCGCCTCCCGCTACGTCACCGTGGCACTCTCCGGCGAGGGCTCGGACGAGCTGTTCGGCGGCTACACGATCTATCGGGAGCCGATGTCGCTGGCCCGGATCCGCCGGCTGCCGACCGGGATGCAGCGGGGCCTGCGCGGCCTGTCCCACGTCATGCCGGAGGGGATGCGCGGCCGCAGCTTCCTCGAGCGCGGCACGACGCCGATCGAGGAGCGCTACTACGGCAACGCGCGCATCTTCTCGCCGGCCGAAAAAGCGGAGCTCATGCGGTTCACGGCCGAGCCGCACACGGCGGTCACGGCGCACCTGTACGCCGAAACCACCGACGTGGACGACTCGACGTCCATGCAGTACGTCGACCTGCACACGTGGCTGCCCGGCGACATCCTGACCAAGGCCGACCGCATGTCGATGGCGCACTCGCTCGAGCTGCGGGTGCCGTTCCTCGACCCGGCGGTCTACGCGGCCGCGGCCGGCCTGCCGACCGAGCTCAAGCTGCCGGCCCACCAGCGTACGACCAAGGTGGCCCTGCGCGAGGCGATGCGCGGCATCGTGCCCGAGTCGATCCGCGACCGGCCCAAGCTGGGCTTCCCCACCCCGACCCGGGTGTGGTTGAAGGGCGCGATCGGCGACTGGATCGGCGGCCTGCTCGCCGACTCGGGGACCGGGCATCTGATCGACCTGAACTACGCCCAGCGGCTGCTGGCCGACCACCGGGCCGGCGTGGCCGACAACTCCCGCAAGGTGTGGGCGGTCGCGATGTTCTGCCTGTGGCACGCGATCGAGATCGAGCGGACCATCAACCCGGCCCCGCCGGCGAACCGCCGCCCCGGCGTGCCGTCGTCAGCCCCCGGCGTGCCGTCGTCAGGCCCCGGCGTGCCGTCGTCAGGCCCCGGCGTGCCGTCGTCAGGTCCCAGCGTGCCGTCGTCAGGCCACGTCGCGGCGGCGTAGCAGGGTCGCCGCCAGGGCACGAACACCACCAGGTAGATCGCCGCGGTGGCGGTGGCTGCCGTTCCGCTCAGCGCGGCGGGCCACCTGCAGGCGAGTCCGGCCCTGGGTGAGCACGGTCTTCCAGGTACCCCACGAGTAGCCGGACCCGGCCGCCAGCGCGCCGAGGATCAGCAGGATCGCGCCGCCGAACATCGGCGTACCGCTGACCAGCGTCACCGGCAGCTGGGCCGGAAGCATGCTGCTCAGCAGCTCGGCCTTGCTCGCGCCGCCGGTGGAGAAGCCGGCGCTGCCGCTGCGGTAGGAGAGACAGGGGAACAGGTAGCTGAAGAGCCCGTTGAGCAGCAACCAGACCGCCAGCATGACCCAGGCGGCCGGCCACTTGCGCAGGCGCAGCAGATCGGCGGTCATGCGGACACCTCCGTCAGTTCGAGAAACGCCTCTTCCAGGGAACGTTCGGCCGGCCGGATCTCCCGTACGCCGGCGCCGGCCAGGACGAGCTCGCGGATCAGGTCGGGAGCGCGGTCCGGGCCGAGGCGCAGATGCACCAGGCCGTCGGTCACGGTGACCGCGTCGTCGCCGGCCAGCCGCATGCCGACCGCGAGCACCACGTCGAGCGGCTCGGCCCGCACCAGCAGCCCATCGCCCGCACCGCGGAGTTCGGTCACCGGCCTCGGTCACCAGCCGGCCGGCGCTGATCACCGCGACCCGCATCCGCAGGGTGGTCGTCTTGCCCGCGCCGTTCGGGCCGAGGAAGCCGTAGACCTCGCCGCGCCGCACCGTCAGGCTGACCCGGTCGACGGCGACGCGCTCGCCGTACCGGCGGGTCAGATCGTGAGTATCGACTACTGAAGTCGTCATGCTGCCCAGGCTCGTCCCACGACGGCTCCCGCCGCATCCGCGCCGGCGCGGCCTGCGCCCTGCGCCGATCCGCGTAGGAGGAGTACGCGTGATCGCGGACGCGAGGGGCCGCAGCCGCGCCTACCGTGTCCTCATGCGGACCGAGCGAACCCGGGGCCGGCTGACCGACCTCGCGATCTGCCTGCCGCTGCTGCTGCTCGGGCTCGGCGGCACCGGGCCGGCCGGCCTAAAGGTCGTGCCACGGAGAGCGTGGTGCCGACCAGCGCTCGACCGGTGTGGTCATGGACGCCGGGTGGCGCGGGGGCCACTCGGGCGGCGGCGACACGGTCTCGCCGGCGTCGACGTAGTCCACTTCGGACACCCAGCGCGGCGGCGGCACGGCCTCGTTATAGGTACCGTCCAGTTCGGACATCCAGCGTGGCGACGGGACGGCCTCGTCATAGGTGCGGTCCGGTTCGGACACCCAGCGCGGCGACGGGACGGCCTCGGCGTCGGGTTCGTCCAGTTCGGAGACCCAGCGCGGCTGTGCTGCGGCTCCAGCGCCGGCCTGCCGGGCGGCCCAGTCGGCGCGGACGCCCCGGTCAGCGCGGTCGGCCCAGTCAGCCCGGTCGGCACGGTCGGCCCAGTCGGCACGGTCGGCCAGGTCAGCCCGGTCAGCCCGGTCGGCACGGTCGGCCAGGTCAGCCCGGTCAGCCCAGTCGGCACGGTCGGCCAGGTCGGCCAGGTCGGCCAGGTTCCGGGCCCTCGGCGGCGGGCCGGCCGAGACCGTGTCGGCGTCGGCCGGGCGGGGTGGGCGCCAGTGGGGCTCGGCGTGGCCGGGGGCCGAGGTGAGGGAGGCGGCCGCGGGACGGGCCTGAACCGAGGGCTGGGGGCGGGCCGGCGGGACCCAGACCGGGGGCGGGCCCCACCAGATGATGCGTGCACCGCCGCGGGAGAGCCGTGGGGTGACCGGGATCGGGGCCGGCGGCAGGATCGGGGCCGGCGGGGCGCCTTCGGCCGACGGCACCGCGGTGTCGTTGCTGGCCGGCGCGCGGGCCAGCAGAACGGCAGCGAGAACCGTCACGAGGCCGGCCACGGTGGCGGCCAGATCCCAACCTGGCCGCACGGTGTCGCCGAGCATCAGCAGGGCCATCGCCGACGGGACGATGACCTCGGCGATCCACAGGACGGCGGTCACCGGGCCGACCTGGCCGCGCTGCAGGGCGTTGGCGTAGAGCAGCATGCCGGTGACCGCGAAGACGAGCAGCGCGCCGGTCATCGGCTCGGTCACGATGGCCAGCACGGCCGACAGCGGGTGCTCGGAGGCGTGGGGCGGGAGGGCCAGGGCCCGGCCGCAGAGGGCGGCGGCGCCGAGGGCGAGCCCGGCCAGGCCGGCCGCGACCCCGGGCCCGGTGACCTTGGTGGAGAGCCAGCCGATCAGCGCGGTGAGGACCGCGGCGACGCAGAAGCCGATGCGCAGCTGGGGTGAGGCGACCACGGCCTCCTGCGGTCCGGCCGACATGGCCAGTACGGTCAGCGCGGCGACCGTGACCACAATGGCCAGCGCGTCGCGCCGGCGCAGCCGGGAGGCGAGGAAGATGCGGGCCGCGACGACCGTGATGGCGAGCGAGCCGGCCAGCACCGACTCGACCAGATAGACCGCCAGCTCGCGCAAAGCGACCATCGAGCCGGCCCAGGCGAGCAGGTCGCAGACGGTTCCGATGATGTAGAGCGGATGGCCCAGGGTCTGCACGGTGCCGGTGCTGCGCCGGGCGCCGACGGCCTGGAGGATCGACGCCGCCGCGTAGGCGAAGGCGCCGAAGATGGTGATCGCCAGCGCGATCCAGCCGGCGGAGGTCATGACCGCCGCCGCTTTGGGTACCACAGTTTTGGGTACCACAGTGGGTAACGCTGGGTATACCGACCAATCACACTGCGATAATATGCACGTCGGTCACTTGATCGATAGTCCTGATCACAGGGGAACCGTGACGAGAATCTGGCCGGCATAGGTCTCGGCCTGCACCGAGGTCACGTCGGCCGGGGCCATCAGCGCCGAACCGTCCACCGCCATCGACCCCGCGGCGGCGAGCCACGACGCGGCCTGCTGGCGGGCCCCTTCGGCGGAGACCACGAAGAGACGGCACTGCTCGCCGGCCGGTACGCCGTCGAGCGTCGCGCGCACGCGCACCCAGCCGGAGGCCGGCGTGACGGCAACGGCCATCGAAGCGCCGGTCTGCGGGTCGGCGGCGGTCGCGGTCCGGGTGCCGGCCGCGGCTGACGACCCGGTCCCCAGCCTGGAGAAAGCAGTCCCCGCCTGGGAGAGAGTGGACGAGGCCGGGCCGGGAGAGGCGGGGCCGGAAAACGCGGATCGGCCGGCCACGATGCCGCCGGCCAGCGCGACGACCGCCACGGCGACCGCGGCCAGCGCCCACAGGTAACCGGGGCGACGATGGCTGCCGCGTACGTCCTCCAGCGTCTGTCGCAGCAAGCCGGAGCCCTCCGGCGGAGGCCCGTCGAGCAGCGCCTCGGGCGGGATCTCGCCCAGCGCCGCCTCCATCTCCCGCAGGTCGTCGACCTCGCGCCGGCAGTCCTCGCACGAGTCCAGATGAGACTGGACCGTAGCCCACTCCTCGCCGTCGAGTACCCCCAGGACGTACGCCCCGAGCAACTCGCTCTCGTGTCCGCTCACTGCGCGGCCCCCCGGACGAGAGGCGCCGACGGGTCGCCGAGCGCGTCCCGCAACCGCCGCAGCGCGGACGACACCCGAGCCTTGACCGTCGCCTCGGAAACTCCCAGGTCGGAGGCGGTCGACGCCACGTCACGCCCCTGGAAGAACACCGCGTGCAGCACCTCACGCTGCTCGGGCGGGAGCGTACGCACGGCTCCGAGCACCGCCGTCGAGTCGACCACCAGACCGGCGTCCATCACCTCGCCGCGCCGCTCCGCGATCACCCGGCGCACGACCGCGAACAGATAGGCCCGCGCGGTGCCCGCGCCGGAGGCCGACCGCGGGTCGGACCAGGCCCGCAGCAGGGTCTCGCGGACCACCGACTCGCCGCCGGCGCGATCGCCGGCCAGCCTCGAGGCGTACGCCATGAGTGCCGCACCGTGCTCATCGAAGAGTCCCCGGATCAGGACCTCGCCGGCCGAGCCGACGGGTCGCCGCCTCA
Source organism: Actinoplanes sp. (assembly GCA_036402935.1). Taxonomy (GTDB): domain Bacteria; phylum Actinomycetota; class Actinomycetes; order Mycobacteriales; family Micromonosporaceae; genus Actinoplanes. The sequence goes on along the minus strand of DASWRZ010000235.1, from coordinate 1,562 downwards.
CTCGCCCACCCGCAGCACCGAGATCGTGTCGTCCTCGCCGTTGGAGACGTAGGCCGAGCGGCCGTCCGGTGACACCGCGATGTAGCGCGGGCTGTGCCCGACCTTGACCGTCGCCGTCACCTGACCGGAGTGACCGTCGAGCACCGAGATCGTGTTGTCGCCCTCGTTGACGATGTAGCCGTGGTCGCCGTCGGCCGAGAACGCCGCGCTCTGCGGCTCCTTGCCGACCTTGAACGGGCCGGTCCGCTTGAACGTGGACGCGTCGATCAGGTTGGCGGCGTCGGCCCCGAACGCGGCGACCAGCACCCGCCGGCCGTCCGGCGAGACGGCCAGGCTGTGCGGGGCCTCGCTGACCGGGATCGACTTGATCACCTTGCCGGTGTCCATGTCGATGGCCGAGACCACGTTGGACTCGTGGTCGGGGGTGAACGCGCGCATCAGGTCGGACGAGAAGCCGACCGCGTGCGGGTTGGGCGGCGTCTGGATGCGGCCGTCCGCCTTCATCGTGCCGGGGTCGTAGATCTCGACCCGTCCGGCGCTGTGGATCGGCACCCAGAGTTTGCCGTCCGGGCCGATCGACAACGCGTACGGCTGGGTGCCGGTGGTCAGGTTGCGCAGCACCTTGTGGCTGGCCGCGTCGATGACGGCCACGCCGCTGCCGGACAGATCGGTCTCGTACATCGACACGAAGACCAACTTGCCGTCGCGCGAGGTGGTGACGAACCGCGGCGTATCGCGCAGCTTCACCGAGGTCACCCGGCGGGTGCCGACGTCGACGACCGAGAGGACGTGCGCGCTCTGGTCGGCCACGTAGACCGTACGGCCGTCGGGCGAGACGACCACGCCCTCGGGCTCGTTGCCGACCTTGATCGTGCCGGCGACCACCGGCTTGTCGACGCTGGCGATGCGTTTGGCGACCGGTTCCCGAGCGACGGCGCTCGGCGGCGACGACGACGGCGTGGTCGCCACGCTCGGTCCGGGCGCCGGAGCCGCCGCCACCGGCGCGGGACTGCTCTTGTCGCGCATGGTCAGCGCCATCGCGACGCCCGCCCCGCCGAGCACGACCAGGGCGACGAGCGCGCCGGCGAGCACCGCGGTGCCGACCCGGCGGCGGCGGGCGGGCGGGGCGGCGGGCAGCACGGTGACCTGCGGGGTGCGCAGGAAACCGAGCGAGTCGACGGCGCGCAGCCGGGCCTCCACCGCGTTGGTCGACATCGGACCGGACGCGATCTGGCCGGTGACCCGGACGTCGGCCCAGCCGGCCGGGCCGCGCACGGTGACCGAGCCGTCGAGCCAGTCCGACCGTGGCTGCCAGACGATGTGCAGGCGGCGGCCGTCGAGCATGGCCCGCAGCCCGGGACCGGAGACGGTCAGGGTGGCGGCCGCGACGGCAAGCGGCGGGCCCTCCACCGCGACCTCGGCGGCGAGGCGCGGGGTCTCGGGCGTGACCTGGCCGAAGTCGATGCGGTCGGGATTGAGACGCACGCTGGTGCGCTCCAGCGAGGCGGAGGCCGAGGCGGCCACGCTGCGGCTGTCGTCCTCGGTCATCCGCTGCAGGACCG
>DASWRZ010000234.1:0-9300 GCA_036402935.1 Actinoplanes sp. | reverse complement strand
CGATGGACTCGTCGGTGTCGGTCAGGCCGGGCAGGATCGGGGCGAGCAGGACGCCGATGTCGAAGCCGGCGTCGGTCAGCCGGCGGACCGCGTCGAGCCGGCGGCGCGGGCTCGGCGTGCCGGACTCGACCGCCCGCCACGTCTTCTCGTCGAGGAAGCCGACCGAGAACGCGAGCCCGACCCGGGTCACCTCGGACGCCTGGACCAGCAGGTCGAGGTCGCGCAGGATCAGCGTGCCCTTGGTCAGGATCGAGAACGGGTTGGCGTGGTCGCGCAGCGCGGTCAGGATCTCGGGCATCAGGCGGTAGCGCCCCTCGGCCCGCTGATAGACGTCGACGTTGGTGCCCATGGCGATCGGGGCGCCGGACCACTTCGGCGCGGCGAGCTCGCGGCGGATCAGCTCGCCCGCGTTGACCTTGACCACGATCTTGGTGTCGAAGTCGAGGCCCGCGTCGAGGTCGAGATAGGTGTGGGTGTGCCGGGCGAAGCAGTTGTGGCTGACCACTCCGTCGGCGATGAAGTCGCCGGTGCCGGTCGAGATGTCGAACAGCGGCAGGGTGAGCCCCAGATCTTCGATGTCGACCACGGCCAACCGGCGGCCGCCGCGCACGCCGACCCCCGACGCGTCGAGCGGCGCGTCGGTGACGCCGGTGAGGTGGCGGAAGCGGAGCGCCGCCCACAGGTCGTGCCCGATCTCGACCACGCCGCTGGCGCCGGGCTGCCGGGGCGCCGGACGGCGGCTGGGCAGGCCGAGCTGGGTGAGCGCCTCGACGACGCGGTTGAGGAATCCGCGGTCGCCGCTGGTGAACGTGATCGACAGTCGATCGGACCGGCCGGTGGCGCCGAACGCTCCGGCCAGGAAGCCGCGGAACCAGTCGGTGGTCGGCGTCTCGGGCCAGCGCAGGGCCTCGTGCAGCGGTATGTCTTCGACGTAGTGGTTGGCCCGGTTCCACGCGTCGCCGTCGTGAGAGGGCCCTTCGCCCAGGGTGGCGTCGCCGCGGATGAGGCCGCACAGGAATCCGGCCTGAAAGTCGTGGGACTCCTTGGGCGGCTCGGCGAAGCGGCCCACCCCCAACATGAGGTCACCGATCACCAGGGCGGCCTGGTGCGGCTCGGCCGGGCTGACATAGCGCCAACCGCGGTCGGTGAGGAACCGGTGGTCGCCGCTGGACACCAGCCGGGTGCCGTCGGCCAGGGTGACCCGGAAGGCCGGCTTCGACGTGGACCAGTGATCGAGGACGGTGGTCGGCACGTAGCGCCGGCAGGCACCGGCATTCATCGTGCCCATGATGGCGTCGCCGGGCCGCAGCTCGGCGAGCGGCCGGGTCGAGCCGTCGGCCATCAGGATCGGGGTGTCACCGGCCAGGCAGTAGGCGCAGGCGTGGGAGCAGCCGCGATAGGGATTGATGGTCCAGCTGAACGGCACCCGCGACTGCCCGGGGACCCGGTTGATCAGGCTCTTGGCCCGGATCTCGTAGAAGGTCATGCCGGCGAAGCCGGGGGTGTCGAAGGTGCGGACGGTGGCGCCGGGCAGCGCCAGCGGCAGGGGTGGTGCCGCCGGCGCTGCCCTGTCGAGGAGCGAGCCGCCGTCGGTCGCAGCCGACAGGTTGGACCATCGCATGGCGGAGATTCGAACACATGTTCTACGTCCATGTCCAGTCATCCCGGCGGGCCGGGCGCGTCGTCACCGCGTACCCGGAAGAGCAAGCAAACCGCGTACCCGGAAAGCGCAAGCAAAAGGCCCGCGGTCCGAAGATCGGACCGCGGGCCTGGCGCAGTTGAAGGTCAGTGCGAGTGAGAGGCGAGCTGCTGCCGCACGTCGTCCATGTCGAGCTTCTCGACCTGCTCGATCAGGTTCTCCAGGGCCGACTCCGGGAGCGCGCCGGGCTGGGAGAAGACGATGACGCCATCGCGGATGGCCATGATCGTCGGGATCGAGCGGATGTCGAACTTCGCGGCCAGCGCCTGCTGGTCCTCCGTGTCGACCTTGCCGTAGGTGATGCCCTCGTGCTTCTCCGAGGACCGCTCGTAGGTCGGGGCGAAGCGCACACAGGGCCCGCACCAGCTGGCCCAGAAATCGACGAGGACGATTCCGTCCTTGCCGGTCACCTCGTCGAAGTTCTCAGCGGTCAACGCAACCGTCGCCATGATGTCTCCGTCCACGGGAATTTGGCTTTCGTGCGGTGAAACCCATTGTCCCCACTCGCCATTCCCGCCGCGAGGCCGTCCGATGCGTGGTCTGCGGCACGGTTTCGGGACTCGGTGTTGGCGTAGGGCAACTCATCGTAACGTTAAGTAGGGAGAGCGCTCTCAACTTTTCTGCACGACGTGTGCAGGGCAATCCGGTCATAACAGGCGCTGCACGTGCAAGTTGCAGGTAGCGAAAGAACGACGGATCTTGCCGAAATAGATAACAAAGTTAAATGTGATTTGCGTCACACGCGAGAGCCCTTCACATAGATACGCACCGTGAGGCAAACTCTTTCCCAACAGAGCGTGGGCGGCGGGTGCCGGGGAGGGCCCCGCCGCTCATTGCGTCCGGGGTCAGGTCGCAGGCTCGCGCAATCACCAGATCGGTAGCCTAACCGCCCATGACTGCGGGTGAGGACGAGTCGGCCGAGGTCGGCGTCGGGCCCTGGGCGGGCGAGTGGCCGACCGGCGAGCAATACGACCCCGAGCTGCTGACTCACGGCGACCGGCGCAACGTGGTGGACCGCTACCGCTACTGGAAGCGCGAGGCGGTCGTCGCCGATCTGGACACCCGCCGGCACGGCTTCCACGTCGCCATCGAGAACTGGCAGCACGACTTCAACATCGGCACCGTCGTACGCAACGCCAACGCGTTCCTCGCCGCCGAGGTGCACATCGTCGGCCTGCGGAGGTGGAACCGGCGCGGCGCGATGGTCACTGATCGTTACCAGCACATACGGCACCACCCGACAATCGGTGAGTTCGTCGACTGGGCCGCCGAGCGCGATCTGCCGGTCATCGGCATCGACAACCTGCCCGGCTCGAAGCCGATGGAGACGACGGTCCTGCCCCGGCGCTGCGTTCTGCTCTTCGGTCAGGAGGGTCCCGGGCTCTCGGCCACCGCGCGCGCCGCATGCTCGCAGTTGTTCTCCATCGCGCAGTACGGGTCGACGCGGTCGATCAACGCGGGGGTGGCCAGTGGCATCGCCATGCACGCCTGGGTCCGCGCGCACGCGGGACCCCCGCCCGAGTGAATTCCCGGGATACGCCCGGGTTCTGCCGATCCGCTTGACGGGCGCCCGCCGGACCCGCACGGTAGGAATGTGGGTGTCACAGTGAGTTGCCCCAGGTGCGGTGCGCAGGTCCGGAAGCCGGATCTGATGCACACCGGCTGGCGCTGCGACAACTGCGGCGAGGTCCCGCCGTTCCACGTCGCCGAGCACATCAGCGCGGAGATCGTCGAGAGCATGCTCGGGCGCCCGTCCCCCGAGCCGATCCCGTTCTGGTGCCCGTGGCCGCTGCCGTCCGGCTGGATGGTCACCGGCGCCGGTTGGGCCGGCGACGACCGGGTCGGCGTACGCGCCACCGCGCTCTCGTGCAGCGGCCCGGAGCCGCTCGGCGGCGGTCCGGCCGATGTGGTTCTGATCGCCGAGCATCCGGGCGTCGGTCTCGGGACCCGCTTCGCCGGGATTTCCGGCATCGACCCGGGATATCTGATCGCCGAGGCGTTGGCCGACCCCAGTGGACATCCGGGGCCGCATGCCAAGATCAAAGCGGCCGGCCATCCCACTCCACTGTGGTGCGTCAAGTCCCCGGAGGATCGAAGCGCGTACGTGAGTGAGGCGAAAGGAATGTGGCTCTATGCGGTAGCGTGGCCGGCAAGCGCGGGTTACTTTCTCGCCGAGCATGTCGTCCTTCACGACCTCAGCGAAGGGGTGCCGCCCGAGCTTGTGTACGGAGCGCCGTCGCCTTACCTGCATGGAAGGGCCTGATCCAGGGCCACTGACCTGCGGATACGGAATCGGCTTTTCGGCCACATTGTTCACACGGAGCGACGAAGCTGATACTGTCAGTGCCACCGGTGCTGACCGTCACCCCGCACCCACAGGAGAAGGCTCGCCATGATCAAGAAGGTTCTCACCTGGCTTGGTATCGCGTTCTTGATCTTTTTCATCGCCTTCAACCCGAACTCGGCGGCTGACGTGTTCTCCTCCCTCGGGGGCACGATCGCCGATATTGCCCGGGGCTTCGGCACGTTCTTCACCAACCTCGTCGCTTAGCATCACCACATGGGTCCTGGTGAGCCGCGCGAGCCGCACGACGAGGGTGCCCGGCGCCCTCCGGAGGACGACGACAGTTTCGGGTTCAATGATCCGGCGTTCGACGACGACGGCGAGTTCACTCGGCCGCGCCGTGCCTATTCGGACGGCCCCGGATTCAATCCGGACGCGGGGTTCTCGCCCGACGCCGGCTACGCCACCGAGCAGGGCGAATATCAAGCGCCCGTCTTCACCGAGGAAGAGCTCGAGGGCCTAGGACCCGAGGGTGGCACCGGCCCGCGCCGCGTGCTGCCACTCGAGGACGAGCCGACCACTCTGGTCGCACGCTACCTCTTCCCGACCGAGCGTTACCGGGGCGAGTGGAAGCGGCACTGGATCCATCTGTCCACCCCGTTGCTGGTCGGTGCCGGCGCCACGATCGCGCTCGGCTACCTGGCCGGCTTCCTGACCCGGCAGAACATCAGCGGCCTGGTCACGGTGGCGGTGCTGATCTGGCTCGCGGTGATCGGCTGGGTCGCGTGGAGGGTCTTCGACTGGTATTTCGATCGCTTCATCCTGACCAACAAGCGGGTCATGGTGGTCAACGGCATCGTCACCCGTCGGGTCGCCATGATGCCGCTGCTGCGGGTCACGGACATGAAGTACGAGCAGTCCGCGCTCGGCCGCATGCTCAGCTACGGCACGTTCGTGCTCGAGTCGGCCGGTCAAGATCAGGCTCTGCGCGAGGTCAAGCATCTGCCCAACCCCAACGAGCTCTATCTGCGTGTGGTGGAGGAGATGTACGAGCCGCAGGCCGTTGAGGCGCGACTGGGCAAGGACGGCGAGGGCGACGACGCCTGATCCGGTGTCCGGGATCACGGCCGGGTGGGTCGCGCACCGCGGGTAGCGTCTTCTGGTGACCCGAATCGACCTGCACTGTCACTCCACGGCCAGCGACGGCACATTGACCCCGGCCGAGCTGGTGTGTGCCGGAGCGGCCGCGGGTCTCGACGTGATGGCGATCACCGATCACGACACCACCGGCGGCTGGGCGCCGGCCGCCGCGGCCCGCCCGGACGGTCTTCGGCTGGTGCGCGGGGCCGAGCTGTCGTGCCGGTGGCGCGGTCCGGGCATGGAGTGGCCGATCGCGTTGCACCTGCTGGCCTACCTCTTCGATCCCGGCGAGCCGCGGCTCGCCGCCGACCTGGCCCGGCTCCGGCTCGACCGCGAGGAGCGCGCCGAGAAGATCGTCGGCAAGCTGCGGGCCGACGGCGTGCCGATCACCTGGGACGAGGTCCGTGGCTATGCGGCCGGCGGTTCGGTCGGGCGGCCGCACATCGCGCAGGCGCTCATCCGGGCCGGTCTGGTGGGCACCACCAACGAGGCGTTCGCGTCGCGATGGCTCGGCGCGCGCTACTTCGTGGCCAAGGCCGACCTGGACGTCTTCGAGGCGGTGCGGGCCGTACGCGCGGCGGGCGGCGTACCCGTCTTCGCGCATCCGCGTGCGACCGTGCGCGGGCGGGTGGTGCCCGACCAGCTGATCGCCGGCCTGGCCGACGCCGGCCTGTTCGGACTCGAGGCCGACCACGAAGATCATTCACCCGCGGAGCGGGCTCACGTGCGCGCGCTGGCGAACGGTCTCGGGCTGGTGGTCACCGGATCCTCCGATTTCCACGGTACGCACAAGACGGTCGCGCTCGGCGAGTTCACGACCGACCCGGAGGCCTTCGAGAAGATCGTTTCGGCGGCCACCGGCGTACCCGTACTGGGGTGACTATCGACGCACGGACCTGCGCCGGGGCGACGCGCCGCCTACCTTGTTCGGGTGAATCTCAAGTTTTTCGGCGAGGTCTACGTGACCTTGCTGGTCATTGTCGATCCACCGGGCATGGTCCCGGTTTTCCTCGCGCTGACCGGGACCATGCAGCCCAAGGCCCGGATCAGGGCGGGCACGCAGGCGGTGCTGCTCGCACTCGGGGTGATCGTCGGCTTCGCGGTGGCCGGGCAGACGCTGCTCGACTATCTGCACGTCAAGCTGCCGGCGCTGCAGGGTGCGGGCGGTCTGCTGCTGGTGCTGGTCGCGTTGCAGCTGCTCACCGGCAAGACCGACGCACCCGAGGAACAGGGCGGTACCAGCAACGTCGCGCTGGTGCCGATCGGTACGCCGCTGCTCGCCGGGCCGGGCGCGATCGTCGCCACCATGCTCTTCGTCCGGCGGGCCGACGGCTTCACCGACTACGCGCTGATCGGCGTCGCGATCCTGCTGGTGATGCTGACGGTCTGGCTGGTGCTCCGCTTCTCGGGGGTGATCGTCGCGCTGCTCCGGCCGGCCGGCATCGAGGTGCTGACCCGCATCGCCGGTCTGCTGCTGGCGGCTATCGCGGTACAGCTGATCGCCGACGCGGTCGCGGCTTTCGTGGAGTTGTACACCGCCTCGTCGTGAATTCTTGTCGGAGGGTGCTGGCAGGATTGCCGTGTGGCCCTCAACCGAACCCGAGGCGTAGTGCCCGAGCAACTGGGCTTCGCCGGCATGCCCGAACGGCTCTTCGTCTGCACGCCGAGCAAGCTGGGCACCTATATCGACTGCCCGCGGCGCTACCGGTTCTCGTACGTCGACCGCCCCACCCCGCCCAAGGGGCCGCCCTGGGCGCACAACTCACTCGGCGCGAGCGTGCACACCGCGCTGAAAAACTGGTTCGCCCAGCCGGGCGACCGTCGGGTGGCGGGCTCGCTGCCCACGCTGCTCAAGTCCACCTGGGTGCGCGAGGGCTACCGCGACGTCGAGCAGGAGCGGCTGGCCTATCGGCAGGCCCTGCACTGGCTCGACACCTATGTGGCCACGCTCGACCCGGAGGAGGAGCCGCTCGGCGTCGAGCGGGTGGTCGCCACCAAGACCTCGGTGCTCGCCTTCAACGGCCGGGCCGACCGCATCGACTCACGGCCCGGGCCCGACGGGCCCGAAGCGGTCATCGTCGATTACAAGACCGGCCGGTCGGGGCTCGACAAGGACGACGCGCGCGGCTCTCAGGCGCTTGCGCTTTATGCGTACGCCGCTCAGAAGGTCTTCCGCCGGCCGTGCCACCGCGTCGAGCTGCACCACCTGCCGACCGGCACGGTGGCCGCGCACGACCACACCGACGAGTCGCTGGCCCGGCAGGTCCGGCGGGCCGAGGAGACGGCGCACGACATCGTGGCGGCGGAAAAGGCGGTCGCGGCCGGCGGTGACCCCGACGAGGCTTTCCCGGCCCAGCCGGGCGCGCTCTGCGGCTGGTGCGACTTCCGGCGGGTGTGCCCGGCGTCCGGCGACGCCCCGGCCAAGGAGCCGTGGGCCGCGGTCGCCCACCTGGGCGAGAGCCCGGTCCAGGGCGGCTAGGCCAGCGTGGCGGCTCGTTCGAGGGCGGCTAGGCGAGCGTGGCGGCTCGTTCGAGGGCGGCTAGGCCAGCGTGGCGGCTCGTTCGAGGGCGGCTCGGCGCAGAGGCGAGACGCGGTACTGGTGGGGCAGCCGGCTGAGCACGGTGTTGACCAGCAGGCGCAGGCTCCGCACGGAGAGGGCCGCGGTCAGGTCGGTGGCCGGCCAGCCGAGCCCGCCGTAGAGGCGGCGGGCCCACGGCGGGAGCAGGCCGATCGCGGTCGCGGCCAAGCCGGTGTAGGCCCAGCGCGGCGGCCCGACCGTCATCCCCAGGCGTAGCGCCCGGTTGTGGAAGAAGTCGGGCATCGGCGGCACGGTCAGGAACGCGGCCGTGTCGATGCCGTTCCGGGTCAGCGCGAGCTCGGGCTGCATCGACTGGTAGTAGGCCTCCACCTCGGCGACGCTGGCCGGGACGGTCGACGGGTCGAGCCCGACCAGTTCGGCGGCCCGGGTCTGCTCGGCGTAGTAGGTGTCGGCCTCCTCCGGCGTGACGGAGACCCCGGCCCGCGTGGCGGTGGTCAGAAACGACTCGATCTCGGCCACGTGAACCCAGCGAAGAAGATCAGGTTCGTCGATTCGGAACGGCTCGCCCGTACGGGAATCGACCGCCGAAAGGCGGGAATGGAACCTGCGCAGACGGCTCCCGGCCTGTTCCGCCTCTTCGGTCGTGCCGTAGATGACCGTGCTGACGTAGGCCGCGGTGCGCAGCAGCCGGCCCATCGGGTCGGTGCGGTAGCCGGAGTTCTGCGCGATGGCGGCGACCGCCCGCGGATGCAGGGCCTGCAGGTAGAGGGCGCGGATGCCGCCGAGGAAGAGGATCGGTTCCGCATGCAGTTTCCAGGTGACCGAATCCGGTCCGAACAAGCCCACGTCGGCGCTCATTCACCCAGCCTGCCACGCGTGCTCGCGTAACTTGAACTTGTTCAGGTGTGACCGGGGTATCAGTCGGCGGCGCGCTGCGCCTGGCACGACGGGCACAGGCCCCAGAAGGTGACCTCGGCCTCGTCGACCTCGAAGCCGTGGCCCTGGCTCGGGGTCAGGCAGGGCCGCTCGCCGACCACGCAGTCGACATCGGCGATCTCGCCGCAGCCGCGGCAGACGATGTGATGATGGTTGTCACCGACGCGGGACTCGAAACGGGCCGGGCTGCCGGCCGGCTCGATGCGCCGGGCCAGGCCGGCTCGGGAGAGCGCCCCGAGGATGTCGTAGATCGCCTGGGTCGAGATCGAGTCGAGGCGGGAACGGACCCGGGTCGCGACGTCGTCGACCTCGAGGTGTCCGCCCTCGGCGAGAGCTTCCAGCACGGCGAGGCGCGGGCGGGTGACCCGCAGGCCGCGCTCACGCAGGAGTTCTTCGCCGGTGGACATCGGTCCATGACAACACGGTTTTCGGGAAACCCCAACTGCGCGGCGGCCCGGGAGGCGGTTCCGGAAGAATTTCGCGGGATCGGCCGGATCGATGAACCGGAACGGCCGGCCAGGTGTATCAGGCACTGGACATGTTTGCAGCGTCAGATAACTCTAAGCTGGCGGCTCGTCCCCAACTGAGGAGGCCTCGTGTTCGACCAGATTCACGGCCTGCCGGTGCATGCCCTAGTGCTGCACGTGGCCGTAGTCTTCGTCCCCCTGCTGGCCCTCGGCGCCATCGTCTACGCGGTCGTGC
>DASWRZ010000233.1:0-39243 GCA_036402935.1 Actinoplanes sp. | reverse complement strand
ACCGGATCCTCACCATGGCCGCGGCATCCGCCGACATCATCAGCTTCCCGATCAACGTGGGGTTCGGTCCGGGCACCCCCGAGGAGGCCCTGGCCGGGCGGGTCGCGCTGGTCCGCGAGGCGGCGGGCGGCCGGGACATCGAGCTGAACCTGTTCGTGGCCGGGGTCGGCGACACCCCCGACGCGATCGACCTCTCCGTCATCAGCCGGGCGTCCGGCCTGTCGAACGAGCAACTGGCCGAACTGCCCGGCGTGCTCGCCGGCTCACCGGCCCAGATCGCCGAGCGGCTGTTGCGCTACCGCGAGGAGTACGGCCTGTCGTACATCAGCGTGCTCGAGCCTCACCTGGCGGTCTTCGCCAAGGTGATTCCGCTGCTGCGTTAGGTTGAATCGGCCTCGCGGGTCAGCCCGGCCCGATCGTGCATTGATCACCCAAGAGTGGGTCCGGCGCCGAAGCGGGATATGGCCAGGAACAGTGCCAGCGCCAGGTAGGTCAGGTCGACCAGGACGTGCACGTATTCGCGGCGCCGGAGCACGACCACGGTGGCGCCGGTCATCAGGGCGGCCAGGCAGGTGGCGGCGACCGGCACCAGGACGGGAGCGACGTGCAGCAGCGCCGGCAGGATCAGGCCGGCGGCACCGAGGATCTCCAGGGCGCCCAGCAGCTTGACGAACCCCGGGGAGAAGTCCAGAGCCCAGCCGCCGCCGGGGGCCCGGGCGAGCTTCTCCCGACCGATCAGCAGCTTGTTGAGGCCGGCGACGAGGAAGGCGGCGGCCAGCAGGGCGGCGACGGTCCAGAGGGCGGCGTTCATGACAGGCCGGCCAGGCGGGACGGGTCGGAGACGCTCAGGATCTCGGTGATGCGGTCCTCCTGGATGGTGAAGGCCAGGACGCCGAGCAGCCTGCCGGTGTGCGACCAGGCCAGCAGGCCGGGGTCGCCGTTCACCAGGACCGGCCGGGCATCCAGAGTGGACTGTGCGCCGCGCTGGATGCGGGCGGCCACGTCGGCGGCGCCGTGGTGGACGGTCAGGCCTCGGACGTTGTGGGAGCGGAGGGTGACGTCGGGGTCGAGGACGTGCAGCAGCGCCTCGAAGTCGCCGCCCCGGGCCGCGGCCATGAAAGCGTCGACCAGGGCCCGCTGGCGTCGTCGCTCGGCCGACGGGGGTGGGGTGCCCCGCACCTTGTGGCGGGCCCGGCTGGCCAGCATCTTGGTGGCGTCGGTGGATTTTCCGAGGACGGACGCGATCTCGTCGAACGGCACCGCGAACAGATCGTGCAGGACGAAGGCCAGGCGTTCGGCCGGGCGGAGGGTGTCGAGCACGACCAGCAGGGCCAGGCCGACCGAATCGGCCAGGACCGTGTCGTCCTCCGGGGTCTGCGTGACGATGAGCTGCGGCTCCTCGGTGACAACGCGGCGGGAGCGCAACACGTCCAGGCAGATGCGGCCGACAACCGTCGACAGCCAGGCCGCCAGGTTGTCGATCGAGTCGGCGTCCTGGCCGGTCAGGCGCAGCCAAGCCTCCTGGACGGCGTCCTCGGCGTCGGGCCGGGAGCCGAGGATCCGGTGGGCGAGCGCGGTCAGCCTCGGGCGCTGCTGGTCGAAGGCCGCCGCCAAGGGGGACGAGCCGGTCATGAGTGGAGCCTCCTCGTTGGTGTGCGTCAACGGTGTGACGCGCGAGGACGGGCGAAGGTAACAGGGTCAGTCGAGCTGGTCGGCGAGCAGTTTGACCTCGGCGACGAACTCGGCCGCCGCCCAGGCGCCGGTGGCGTCGAGCACGCGGTGCACGGCGGCCGGGCTGAGCTCCCACATCACGTGCAGGATCCGCTGCACGACCTCGCGCTCCATGCCGACCAGGAACATCACGGTCGTGAGCACGGCGACGCGGCGGTGGAGCTCCCAGAGGACCAGCGGGAAGTTCAGCGTCGAGACGGCCGGCAGGTTGTCGCGGTCGACGTCGGCCAGCACGCGCAGGAACTCGCCGACCGTCAGCTCACCGAGCCGCCCGACGACGTCGGCACCGAACGCGCCCCACAGGCTGTCGAGCAGGTCGAGCCGCTCGTCGCCGCCCAGCGCGGCCGCCGGGACCTCGTCGAGGATCTCGGTGACCTCGGTGTGCCGGCCGACCGCCTGGACCGCCGCGACCAGCACGGCTTCGGCCCAGGTGGGCGACTCGGTGGCGGAGGCGGCGTCGGCCGCCCGCAGCAGCAGTTCGGCCAGGGCGTCCGGATCGGCGGCCGGTTGCTCGCCCAGCGCCTGCACGGTCAGCAGGGTGAGCAGGGGCGCGCCGGGGGAGCGCAGGTTGGCGGTCAGTTCCTCGCGGCCGGCGCCGGTCCATCCGGCGACCACGGTGGCGAGCAGGCGCTCGTCCGACTCGCCGAACTCCAGCGTCGCGCGCAGCAGGCCCTCGTCGATGCCCGCCTCGGCCTCGCCGGAGAGCATCCGGGCCGCCTCCCGCAAGGGATGGCCGTCGATCCGCGGCGCGGTGGTCCAGGCGGCGAACCCGACCAGGTCGACCGCGTCGGACCGGCGCTGCCGGTTCCAGTCGACCAGGCCGGCGTAGTAACGGAACAGGTCGGAGTCGGTTCCGCCGGGCCGGAAATCGAGGCCACGCAGGCAACGGGCGATGCCGCGGCGCCGATCAGGATCGGCCGCCGCGAGCGTACGGCGTAACTCCGGCACCGCTTCGGCCCCGAGCCGCAGGCACTGACCCCAGGCGCGGACGGCGACCGCGAACCGCACCTGCTCGTCGCCGTCCCGGGGCGACCAGCCGCTGTCGACCAGGTGCTCGGCGGCGGGCCGCCACAGGTCGGGCTCGTCGCCGCCGAGGGCCGCCCGCAGGGCCGCGCGACCCGACGGCCCGAGCCCGGCGAGCGTCGCCGCGGCGGCCTGCCGCACGCTGTCGGGACCCACGGCCAGCGCATCGGCCAGGGCGTCGACCATCTCCTCGCCTCCGGAGCCGTCGACGGCCCCGGCGGCGGCGGACGCGGCCTCCGCGCGTACGTCCTCGGCCGCGTCACCCAGCGCCACCAACAGCCGGGCCGGCGCGTCGGCACCCAGCCCGGCCGCCGCCCGGACCGCCGCCCGCCGTACCTGCCGTTCGGGGTCGGCCAGCGCCGCATCGATCTGGGCCCGGCCGGCCGCGTCGCCGAAGGCGGCGAACGCCGTCATCACCGCGGCTCGCACCCGGGAGTCGTCGTCGGTCGCGTGCCGGGCGACCACCCCGGCCGAGCGCCGCGCTCCGATCTTTCCCAGCGAGGTGATCGCGGCCGCCCGGACCCGGGGATCGTCGTCGTCGGCCAGGTGCACCAGATCGGCTTCGCGGGCCGGGCGGTCGACGTGGCCGAGCGCGGTCGCCGCGGCCGCCCGCAGGCCCGGTTCGGCGTCGGAGGCCCACTCGGCGAGCGCCCGGTAGGCCTCCTCGTCGCCGATGTCGGTCAGCGCCGACCAGGCGTGGGCCCGGGGGAGGCCGGGGGAGTCGCGCAGCATCGGGCGCAGTGCCGCGACCGCGGCCGGGCCGCCGATGCGGCCGAGCACGAACGCGATGCGGGCCTTGGCCTGTTCATCGCTGGCCGACGCGAGGCCTCCGACCAGGGCCGGGACCGCCTGCTCGCCGATGCGGACGAGCCCGGTCAGCACCGGGTGGAAGGTGCGCCACTCGCCGGCGAACAGGTCGCTCATCGCCCGCTCGACGTGGCGGCGCACCACCGTCGGACCGGCGACGTAACCGCGGCCGATCAGTTCGGCCGCGTCGCTCCAGTGCAGCTTGCCGAGGAACTCGTCGGCCTGGGCGCTCAGCCCGCTCCAGGCGAGCGCGGTCGCCTGCCAATGCGAGGTGTGGGCCCGGCACCAGCTGAGGAAACCGTCGGCGCCGACGCCGGCGAACGCCTCGGCCAGGAAGTACGAGCGGAGCAGGTCGTGCTCGAAGCGGACGTACTCGCCGTCGTGCACGAGCAGTCCGGCCGCGACCGAGGCGGCGGGCAGGGCCTCGCCGACGAAGATCGACACGACCTGGGGCGCGGTGAGGTCGTCGCCCATCTCGTCCGGATCCATCGCGCGGGCCAGCCGGATGTGCGCGTCGACGGCGTGCGACCAGGGTGGCATCGACTGCTCGTGGCGGCGCTGCTGCTCCCAGACCGTCTCGGCGAGCCGGGCCAGCAGGCGGCCGCCGCTTAAGGGCAACCGCTCGCCCGGGTGCTGCTCGAAGAGGTAGAGCAGGGCGGTGAGCAGGTAGGGGTTGCGGGCCGGCCGGGACCGGGGGATCTGAGCCGCGAAGTCGGCCGCCGGCTCGGGGCCGAGCCGGCGCTCGGCGATCTCGCGGACCTGGCTCGTCGTCAACTCCCGCAGGGTTGCCCGGGCCAGGTCGCCGCCGAGGTCGAAGTGGTCGGGACCGGGCGGCCGGGAGGTCAACACGACCTGGGCCGGGTTGGCCTCGGAGAGCCACTCGGCGAGTTCCTTCAGACGGGCCTCGGGATGGGGGCCCAGCTCGTTGAGGCCGTCGAGCAGCAGCATCAGCTCTTCCGGCGGCCCGTGCGGGGCGAGGAAGTCGGCGAAACTCTGGTCGACCGGCCAGCGCGAGAGCGGAACGAGCACGGGCCGGGTCGTCGTCGCCCGCCGGGCGAGCCATCGCAGCGCGGTGCTTTTGCCCGATCCGGGGTCGCCGAGCAGCAACAATCGGGGGCGGACGGCGAGAATCCGCTCGAGGTCGTGGAGCGCGCGGGACTCACCGTCGACGTCGACCGGCACGTCGAAGGTCCAGTCTTCGCAGAAGGCGAGCTGGTCCGCCATATGTGTCGTTCCCGTCGAAGACCTGACCGGCACGTCCGAGAAGAGAATGATCCAACGACGAGTACGAGGCACTCGTCCGGACGGTTCAACCTGGCAGAGCTCAGCATAGGCTGAGTCGGGCGAGATAGAACGATCTTGGGAGCGGCGTTGACTGAGCGGGTTACCAACTGGGCCGGAAATGTCGTCTTCGCGGCGAAGCATGTACACCGGCCGACGTCGGTCGACGAGGTGCGGCGGCTGGTCTCCTCCGGTGGGCCTCTCCGGGTGCTCGGGAGCGGGCACTCGTTCAACCGGATGGCCGACACCTCCGGCGGTCTTGTCGTCCTGTCCGACCTGCCGCGGGTGGTCGAGGTCAGCGCCGACCGGGCGTCGGTGCGCATCGACGGGGGCATCCGTTACGGCGAGCTCGCGCCGCTGCTTCAATCGCAGGGGCTGGCGCTGCACAACACCGCCTCGCTGCCGCACATCTCGGTCGCCGGTGCCATCGCCACCGCTACCCACGGGTCGGGGGCGCGCAACGCGAACCTGGCCACCGCGGTCTCCTCCATCGAACTCGTGACCGGCGACGGCTCGCTGATCACTCTCGATCGCGATAGTCCGGACTTCGCCGGCGCGGTGGTGCATCTCGGAGCGCTGGGCGTGATCACGGCGCTGACGCTGGACGTGCAGCCCACATTCGACATCCGCCAATACGTCTACGACGACATCCCGCGAGCCTCGATTTCGACCTCCCTGCTCGACATGCTGGCCGACGGATACAGCGTCAGCCTCTTCACCGACTGGAAGGGACTCGACGCGAACATGGCCTGGCTCAAGCGGCGGGCCGACGACCCGATCAGCGGCGACTGGTTCGGCGCGCACCCGGCCGACGGACCGCGGCACCCGGTGCCCGGCATGCCCGCGGCCAACAGCACCGAGCAGCACGGCGTGCCCGGCCCCTGGCACACCCGGCTGCCGCACTTCCGGATGGAGTTCACGCCCTCCAGCGGTGAGGAACTGCAGTCGGAGTACCACGTGGCCCGCTCCGATGCGCCGGCCGCGATCGACGCGGTCGCCGCGATCCGCGAGCAGATCGCGCCGGTGCTGCAGGTCTGCGAGATCCGGTCGATCGCGGCCGACCACCTGTGGCTGAGCCCCAACTTCGAGCGCGACAGCGTCGCCCTGCACTTCACCTGGATCCCGGACACCGACGCGGTGCTTCCGGTGGTCGGTGCGGTGGAGGCGCAGCTCGCTCCGCTCGCTGCCCGACCCCACTGGGGCAAGGTCTTCACGACGGCTCCGGCTTCCCTGCGTACGCTGTTCCCGCGCCTGTCCGACTTCGCGTCCCTGGTCGCCCGGTTCGACCCGGCCGGCACCTTCCGCAACCAGTGGCTGGACGCCGTCCTGGGCCCCGACGCCTGAGTGTTCGCTGAGGGCGTGCGTCGTCTCACGTCCCGAGGGACATGTTTTGTCACTCGGGAGGAGTAACTTTCGTCCATGCCCGCCGATGCGCCGCAGAACAACGTCAGCCGGTCGAACGACCGCCCCGCCGGGCCGCCGCCCTGGCGGGTCGAGGGCGCGCCGCCCGGCCACGGCTCCGACGGCGCGAAGAAGCCCCGACCGGCCTGGCAGCGCTTCGGCTGGATGCTGGTGGTGCTGCTCGCACTCAACTGGATCATCTCGTCGTTCCTGCTGGCGCCGCCGGCCCGCACCGCGGTCTCCTACACGTTCTTCACCAGCCAGGTGACGTCCAACAACGTCTCCGAGATCACCTCGACCGGCGACACCATCGAGGGCACCTTCCGCAAGAACACGTCCTACACGCCGAGCGGCGAGACCAAGGCCGTAGACGTCGACCGGTTCAAGACCCAGCGGCCGTCGTTCGCCGACGACCGGCTCTTCGCCGAGCTGCAGGCCAACAACGTTCCGGTCAACGCCAACCCGCCCGACGCGCCCGCCCCGGTCTGGCAGCAGATCCTGGTCGGCTTCGGTCCCACGCTGCTGCTGGTCGGCCTGCTCTTCTGGGTCAGCCGGCGGATGGCGGCCGGCCTCGGCGGGGGCGGTGGCCTGGGCGGCTTCGGCCGGTCGCGGGCCAAGCTCTACCAGCCCGAGTCGGGTCCACGCACGACCTTCGCCGACGTGGCCGGCATCGAGGAGGTCGAGCAGGAGGTCACCGAGATCGTCGACTTCCTGCGCGAGCCGGAAAAGTACCGCAAGCTCGGCGCCCAGATCCCGCACGGCGTGCTGCTGTCCGGCCCGCCCGGCACCGGCAAGACGCTGCTCGCCCGCGCGGTGGCCGGCGAGGCCCAGGTGCCGTTCTTCTCGATCTCGGCGTCCGAGTTCATCGAGATGATCGTCGGCGTCGGCGCGTCCCGTGTCCGCGACCTGTTCGACACCGCGAAGAAGGTCGCCCCGTCGATCATCTTCATCGACGAGCTCGACGCGATCGGCCGGGCCCGCGGCGGCGCCCAGTCGCTCGGCGGCAACGACGAACGCGAGCAGACACTCAACCAGATCTTGACCGAGATGGACGGTTTCACCGGCAACGAGGGTGTGGTCGTGCTGGCCGCGACCAACCGGGCCGAGATCCTCGACTCGGCGCTGCTGCGGCCGGGCCGCTTCGACCGCCGCGTCACGGTCAGCCCGCCCGACCTGGTCGGCCGGCGCAAGATCCTCGAGGTGCACACCCGCGGCGTCCCGGTCGCGCCCGGCGTACGGCTGGGAGACCTCGCCTCGGCCACTCCGGGCATGGTCGGCGCCGACCTGAAAAACCTGGTCAACGAGGCCGCCCTGCTGGCCGCCCGCCGCGGGCACACCCAGGTCGAGACGCCCGACTTCACCGACGCGCTCGAAAAGATCATGCTGGGCACGGTCCGCGGCATCATGCTGACCGGGGAGGAGAAGGAGCGCACGGCGTTCCACGAGTCCGGCCACGCGCTGCTCGGCATGCTCACCCCGGGCGCCGACCCGGTCCGCAAGATCTCGATCATCCCGCGCGGCCAGGCCCTCGGCGTCACCTTCCAGTCACCGTCGATCGACCGCTACGGCTACTCGGCGAAATACCTGCGCGGGCGCATCATCGGGGCGCTCGGCGGCCGGGCCGCCGAGGAGGTTGTCTTCGGCGACATGACCACGGGCGCCGAGAGCGACCTCGACCAGGTCAGCAACATCGCCCGCCAGATGGTCGGGCGCTGGGGCATGTCCGAGGCGATCGGCCCGGTCACGGTGCTGCCGCCGCCGGGGCAGGAGTCTCCGCTCGGGCTCGACGGGGTGGCGCCGGCCACCAAGGAGCTGATCGACGCCGAGGTCCGCAAAATCGTCGACGCGTGTTACGCCGAGGCCCTTGAGCTGCTCCGCGGCCACCGTCCCCAGCTCAACCAGCTGGCCCACCGGCTGCTCGAGGCCGAGACCCTCGACGAGGACGACGCCTACGCCGCGGCCGGCATCGACCGCGGGACCGCTCCGGGGGCGGTGGCTCGAGGGGAAGGGCCTGGGCATAACCCGGCGCCTGGTCTTCCTGTGGTGCCGGTTGCTGGGCAGTCTGCTTCGTCCTGACGTTTCTTCTCTCGCTGGGTCGTGACGTTCTTCTCGCGGTGGGTCCTGACGTCCTCTCACGGTGGGTCCTGAGGTCTTCTCACGGTGGGACGGTGGCCGGGGGATGGGCCCTAGAACGAGGTAAAGCATCTATTTCGTTCTAGGGCCCATCCCCCGGCCACCTTGCGTGGTTTCACCTTCGGCAGCGTCTTTGGTTTGGCAGATCTGGGTGCCGGGTGGGGGTTGCGGTCACCTTTCGGCTGGGTGGTCTGGCTGCCGCGCTCTGGTTGAGGGACGTCGATTTTCCTCCCTCGGGCGGGCCTCGGTGGTGGGTTGCGGGAGCAGAACCGTGCCGGTCGCGGACGCTTCGCGTAGTTCGGCGGGTTTTCTCTGAGCGGTGGTTCGGCTGGCCGCGATTCCGGCGGGTTTGCTGGGTTCCAGGTTGAGCTGGGCGGTCTCGGTGAGGGCCGTCGTTGGTTGCGCTTGAATGCTTTGCGCGTTCTCCGTGGGTCATAGGTCCTGTTGGCGGGGCAGAGCGGTCGCGGTCGCGGTTACGTCTATGACCGAGAGTGAGAGGTTTCTGCGCGGCGGTGTTCGTGCTCGGATCTTTGCGGGGGTGGGCGGTTTCTTAGTCGGTTGAAGTTTCGGGGTTGGGCCTTCTGGCCCGCGTCGAGCGTGACGACGATCGAAGCCTGTGATCGCGCTCACCTCGGAGAACGGCGAAAGTGTCGCTGAAACTCTCGGAAACAAGTTGGACCTTACGGTCTCGTGGCTGGCCGATAGATGATCTTTGGTCGATGTCATGAATGACGTGTGCAGGGAATTGTCTCCAGCAAACCTCTCGGTATGACTCCGTAAGTTGCTGTTGACAACGTGCGGACGGTCGTCGAATACTGGCGCCATCGGCGGGCATCAACTGGCGTCGATCCGGGTCACCACCGAGGCCCGGGCCGCCGGTCGCACGACCGGCAACCCCCGTTGCGCGAAACACCGGCTCGTGCCGGTGCGCTCCGCGCTGCTCGAGGAGGAGCACGACATGACCGACATCCCTGCCCCGCTGCGAACACGCAGTCGCGGCCGCGTACGCCTGCTGCTGGGCGGCGCCTGTGCGCTGGTGCTCGCAGCCGCGACGATGCTGGTGCCCGGAGTGGCCGACGCCGCCATCACATCGAGCCAGACGGGCACCAACAACGGCTACTTCTACTCGTTCTGGACCGACGGCGGCGGCTCCGTCTCGATGAACCTGGGTTCGGCCGGCAACTACAGCACGAACTGGAGCAATGTCGGCAACTTCGTGGCCGGCAAGGGCTGGAACCCGGGTGGCCGGCGGACGGTCAACTACTCGGGCAGCTTCAGCCCGAGCGGCAACGCGTACCTCTCGCTCTACGGGTGGACGACGAACCCGCTGGTCGAGTACTACATCGTCGACAACTACGGGTCGTACCGGCCGACCGGCACCTACAAGGGCACGGTCACCAGCGACGGCGGCACGTACGACATCTACGAGACGACCCGGTACAACGAGCCCTCGATCCAGGGCACCGCCACGTTCAACCAGTACTGGAGCGTCCGGCAGTCGCGGCGGACCGGCGGCACGATCACGACCGGCAACCATTTCGACGCGTGGGCCCGGTACGGCATGAATCTGGGCTCGTTCAACTACCAGATCCTCGCCACCGAGGGCTACCAGAGCAGCGGTAGCTCCAACGTCACGCTGGACAGCACGACCGGCGGTGGCGGCGGTGGCGGTGGTGGCGGTGGTGGCTGCACGGCGACTCTGTCGGCCGGTCAGCAGTGGAGCGACCGCTACAACCTGAACGTCGCGGTGAGCGGCTCCAACAACTGGACCGTCACCATGAACGTCCCCTCGCCGGAGAAGATCACGTCAACCTGGAACACGGCGGCCACCTGGCCCAGCGCCCAGGTGATGACCGCCAAGCCGAACGGCAACGGCAACAACTTCGGGGTGACCGTTCAGGCCAATGGCACCTGGACCTGGCCCACAGTGTCCTGCTCCGCGAGCTGATTTCCCCTCGTCGTGCGGCCGAGTGAGCCACCGGTCCCCGGGCGCGCGGCGCTTTCCGCAAAGGAGGATCCATGCGACGAAGGCGCTCTCTTCTCACCTCGCTCGCTGTGGCGGCCCTGGCCGCCGCGAGCACCGTCGCGGTCTCCGTGGCCGCGTCGCCGGCCCACGCGGCGACCTGCAACGGCTATGTCGGCATCACGTTCGACGACGGACCGTCCAACGACCACACCCCGGCGCTGCTGAACGCGTTGAAGCAGAACGGAATCCGGGCGACCCTCTTCAACGAGGGCCAGTACGCGGCCGCCTATCCGGCCCAGGTCGCCGCCGAGAAGGCGGCCGGCATGTGGATCGGCAACCACAGCTACACGCACCCGCACCTGATCCAGGAGAGCCAGGCCCAGATCGACTCCGAGGTCTCCCGCACCCAGCAGGCGATCGCCAACGCCGGTGGCGGTACGCCGCAGCTGTTCCGGCCGCCCTACGGCGAGACCAACGGGACGCTGCAGGGGGTCGAGCAGAAGTACGGCCTCACCCAGGTCATCTGGGACGTCGACTCGCAGGACTGGAACGGCGCCGGCGTCGACGCGATCGTCGCCGCGAACGCCCGGCTCACCAACGGGCAGGTCATCCTGATGCACGAGTGGCCGGCCAACACGCTGGCCGCGATCCCGCGCATCGTTCAGGGCCTGACCAGCCGGGGATTGTGCGCCGGCATGATCTCGCCGCAGACCGGCCGCGCGGTCGCTCCCGACGGGAGCAGCGGTGGGGGCGGCGGGGGCGGCGGCGGTGGGGGCGGCGGCAGTTGCACCGCGACCCTGTCGGCCGGCCAGTCGTGGAGCGACCGCTACAACCTCAACGTGTCGGTCACCGGCTCCAGCACCTGGACCGTGACGATGAACGTCCCGTCCCCGGAGAAGATCATCTCGACCTGGAACACGAGCGCGACCTGGCCGAGTGCCCAGGTCATGGTCGCCAGGCCGAACGGCAGCGGCAACAACTTCGGCGTGACGATCCAGACCAACGGCAAGACGACCTGGCCGACGGTCTCCTGCAGCGCGACCTAGGTTCCCGGTTCCACCCGGCGCGGCGGCCTCAGGCCGCCGCGCTTTTTTCCGTACGCGGCCGCGCATAGCAGAAAGCGAACACTCGGCCTGTCCGTGGCCGTGGCGACGGCGGTCGCGGCCGGCGCGGGCGTGGTGACGGCGCTGCCGGCGTCCGCGCTCAGCGGCTGCACGGTCGACTACGCGATCAGCAGCAGCTGACCCGGCGGTTTCGGGGCCGACGTGACGATCAAGAACCTCGGTGACGCGGTCAGCTCGTGGACGCTGACCTGGACGTACGGCGCGGGCCAGCAGATCACGCAGGCGTGGAGCGCGACCGTGACCCAGAGCGGCTCGCAGGTCACCGCCAAGAACGCCGGCTACAACGGGGCCGTGGCGACCAACGGGACGGCGTCGTTCGGGTTCAACGGGTCGTGGAACGGCAGCAATCCAGTGCCGACGGCGTTCAGCCTCAACGGCGTCGCGTGCACGGGAAGCACTACCGGCACGCCGCCGCCGACCACCGGGCCCACGACCGCGCCCACGACCACTGAGCTCGCTGTCGTCGGTGAGCAGTTCGTTCAACGTGTCGGTGCCGGCCGACGGCGACTACGAGACGGCCTACGACATCTGGGCCGGCAGCAACGCCTACGAGGTCATGATCTGGGGGAACCAGCACGGCGCGGTCCGGCCGATCGCCGAGTCGTACGACTCCGACCGGGCCGTCCCGACGGCGCGCAACGTCTCCGTGGGTGGCAGCACCTGGAACGTCTACCGCGGCTCGAACGGCGCCAACGCGGTCTACTCGTTCGTCCGCACCAGCGGCACGACCGCGGCGACCGTCGACGTGCTGGCCGTCCTCAACTGGCTGCGCACCCAGGGCTGGTGGGCCGACGTCACGATCGGCGACATCCGGTTCGGCTTCGAGCTGAGCGGCACCGCCGGCCAGTCCGACTTCACCAGCAACAATTCACCCTGACCGACAACTGACGCATCGACGCCGGCCCCCTAGACTCCCGCCGTGACATCGACGCGGCGCAGGTTGCTCGACGGGGGCCTGGCGGCGGCCTCCGTCGTCGTGTTGCTCGCTCTGCTTCTCGCCCTCCTCGACCGCGGCGACATGCAGCACGTCGCCGTTCAGCGTCTTTTCCACCCGGTCCTGAGCCTGGCCATCGGTGGCGCCCTGATGCTCGGCGCCTGCGTGCGCCGACGGGCTCTCGGCCGGCTGCGGCTGACCGGCGTCGTGGTGGGCGGCCTCGCGCTGGCGCTGGCCGTGCCGCTCGGCTTCCTGCGGCTGGTCTATCCACCGGACCACGAGATCGGGGTGCGGGCGTCGTCGCCGCACTACGAGGTGATGGCCTACCGGACGTCGAACGGTCTGCTCGGCCCGCACCGGATCCGGCTGGTGCTGCGCACCCGCGAGGGCTGGGCGAGCCGGGAGAGCGGCGTCGAGATGGCGTGCTTCCTCGAGAACGACCGGCACGAGCCGGCGCAGGACTGGTTTCTCGACCGGGTCGAGTTCGCGAGCCCCGACACGGTCCGGTTCGTCGCGGCGACCGGCGCCGGGTGGACCGTGGCCTTCGATCGCGACACGCTCCAGCCTTCGGAGGCGGTCGACCAGTGCCCTAACGTGGCGCCCTGAGCCAGGTGCGCAGGGCCCACCACCAGCGGACCGTCTCGGTCACCGGGGAGCCGCCGGTGTCGTTGAAGCCGGTCAGCTCGTGCAGGCGGCGCAGGCGGTAGCGGACCGTGTTCGGGTGCAGGTGCAACGCCGTCGCCGTGCGGTCGAGCCGCTGACCGCGGTCGAGGAAGGCCAGGGCGGTCGACACCAGGTCGCGGTGGAAGGGGTCGCCGGGGTCGAGGTCGGCCAGCAGGTCGTCGCTGAGGAAACCGGCCAGCAACGGCTGCGCGGCGAGCGCGGTCTCCCCGGCCAGGTCGGTCACGCTGCGCACCCCGGCGGCGCCGCCGGCCAGGCCGGCGGTCAGGGCGGTCACCCCGAGACGGTACGCGTCGGGCGCCTGCGCGAGACGTACGGCGGGAGTGGTCACCACCAGCACGCCCGGCTCGTCCCGCGTCGGCGGGGGAAGGTGCGGCGTCAGGCCGCTGAGCCGGCCGGCCACCGGCGCGAGTACGCCGCCGCACCGGGCGTACGTCTGTTCCATGGCCCGCACCCGGCCCGGGTCCGCCGCGTCGGAGACCACGCAGTGGAAGCGGCCGGTGGAGGTGAGGCCGAACCGGGCCGGGTCGAGAGCCGGGTCGTCGGCCTCCTCGTCCAGCAGCAGCCGCCGCAGCACCTGGATGCGGTCGGCCCGGCCGTCGTGGTCGAGATCGCGCTCGGCGGCCCGGTAGCCGTCGATCACGTGGTGCTCGAGCGCGGTGCCGAACCGGTCGAGCTTGAGCAGGGCCTGCAGGAGCACGTCGTACGGGATCCCGGCCGTGCGCCCGCGGTTGATGGCGATCTCGAGGATGCGGCTGCGCCCGGCGTGCACCCCGGAGAGCAGCCCGGCCACCGGCACGCCGAGGGCGGCCCGCTCGGCGCCGAAGCGGACGGCCGAGGAGAAGTCCGGGTCCTCGGGCGAGTCGTGCGAGAACGCGGCGAACCCGGCCGCCATCAGCGCGGCCACGTGCCGCCGGCTCTCGGCCCACGGCAGGCGGGCGACCTCGGGGAAGTCGGCCCGGGCCGCTCCCACCACGTCGTCGATCAGCTGCTGGTCCCCGGCGAGGTCGTGGACCAGAGCGTCGAGAGCATCGGTGGCCATCTCGATAACCGATCGACAAGGGTCTCTGGAGTCACTGATGTTACCGAAAGGTAAACCCCCCGGCCGCGAGGGCTGCGGCCGGGGGTGATCGAGAGCCGGGTCAGGGTGCCCCGACCAGTTCGGGCGTCGCCGGCGCCGTGTCGTCCGGACCGGCGACATGCCTGCCGCCGGTGGGCCGCATGAAGCGCGGCGCCCACCAGTTGGCGTTGCCGAGCAGGGTCATCAGCGACGGCAGCACGACCGCCCGGATGATCGTGGCGTCGAGCAGGATCGCCACGGCCAGGCCCACGCCCAGCTGCTTCATGTCGATCGTGCTCAGCGTCGCGAAGATCGAGAAGACCGCGACCATCACGATGGCGGCGCTGCTGACCACGCCGGCCGAGCCGCTGATGCCCTGGGCGACCGCCTCCCGGGTCGGCACGCCGCGCAGCACCGCCTCGCGGATCCGGCTGACCACGAAGACGTGGTAGTCCATCGACAGGCCGAACAGGACCACGAAGAGGAACAGCGGCAGCCAGGCCACGATCGAGTCCATCGAGGTGAAACCGAACAGTCGAGGAGCCCAGTCGCGCTGGAAGACCAGCACCAGCAGCCCGTACGAGGCGGCCGCGGAGAGCAGGTTGAGCAGGATCGCGGTCGCCGCGACGACCAGCGAGCGGAACGTCCACGCCATCACCAGGAACGTGAGTACCAGCACGAAGCCGGCCACGATCGGCAGGGTGTGCCAGACGTGCTGGGCGTAGTCGACGGTGGAGGCGACGTCGCCGCCCACGGCGTACTCGGCCCCGGGGATGCCGCCGAGGGCGGCCGGCACCAGGGTTTGCCGCAGGTGGTCGAGCGACTCGGTGGCCTGGTCGCTGCGGCCGGAGTACGGCGTGGCGACGGTCAGCATCGAGATCGTGTGGTCGGACGAGACCTTGATGTCCGGCCCGGTGGTCTCGAGTTCGGCGAAGAGCGGGTCCTTCTGGGTGCTGTCGGCGAGCTTGGTCAGCGCTGCCTTCACGGCGCCGGACGAAGCGGCCGGGGCCTTCACCACGATCAGGTGGGTGGTGCCGTTGCTCGGGTACGCCGCGGACAGCCGGTCGTACGCCTGCATGGCCGGGGTGGTGCGCGGCAGGTCCTCGGTGCCCGGGAACTTCAGCTTCATGCCGAGCGCCGGTGCCGCCACCGCGAGCAGGGCGAGCACGCTGACCAGCAGGGTGGCGAGCGGCCAGCGCAGCGCCGGGGCCAGCAGGCGGCGCCAGACCCGGCTGCCCTCGGGAGCGCCGATCCGGCGGGCGGTGAGCCGCCACAGGAACGGCACGCGGGGCCGGTCGACCCAGCGGCCGAGCTTGGCCAGCAGGGCCGGCAGCACGGTCAGCGAACCGAGCACCGCCACCGCGACGACCAGGATCGAGCCGACCGCGAGCGAGGAGAAGGTGGAGTCACCGGCCAGGAAGAGGCCGGCCATCGCGATGACGACCGCGGTGCCGGAGACCACCACGGCGTGGCCCGAGGTGGCGGCCGCGATCTCGACCGCGTCGACGTGGCCGCGTCCGCGGGCCCGTTCCTCGCGTTCCCGGCGTACGTAGAAGAGCGAGTAGTCGACGCCGACCGCCATGCCGATCAGCAGGATCACGCTGCTGGTCACGTCGCCCATCGGCACCAGGTGCGAGGCCAGCGTGGACAGGCCCATCGCGGCGGCCACCGAGGAGATGGCGAGCAGCACCGGCACGCCGGCCGCGATCAGCGCGCCGAACGCGAGGATCAGGATGACCAGGGTGACCGGGAGGCTGAGGACCTCGGCGCGCTGGAAGTCCTTGCCGAGGGTGTCGTCGAGGGCCTTGTTGATCGACGGCCCGCCGACCTCCTCGACCCGCAGCCCGGGGTGCGCCTTCTGCACCTCGGCGGTGGCCGCGAGCAGCGGCTGGACGCGGTCCTCGGCGGTGTCCGGGTCGCCGCTCATCGTGATCGGCACGAGGAGGGCCGAGCCGTCCTGGGCCTTCACCGGGGCCTCGACCTTCTCGACGCCGGTCACGGTCTTGAACCGGGCCGTCACGTCGGCGGCGACCTCGGCGGCCGCGGTCTGGTCGAAGGCGCCCGAGCGGGCGGTGATCAACACGTTGTCGACCGCCGGGGCGTCGCCGAACTTGCCCTGGTCGATCATCACGTAGGCGCGACCGGATTCGCCGATCGCGTCGTCCTGCGCCGTGGCCTTGACCGTGCCGGCCGCGTTGCCGCCCACGAAGCAAACGGCCACGAAAACTATCCAGAGCGCGATCGCCCGCCACGGGTGTTCGGCGCTCCACCGTGCCATGCGTACCGTTACCGGTCGCCTGCCCATTTCCGGCCCCCAATGCCGTTCGCAAACCTGTGTCGCAGCTGAAACTAGGGAGTGCGGGGGCTCGGGACATCCGGGTGCGACCCGCATCGGCCCCCGAACGGTGTGCGGACGAGCAGAGACGGCAAGCGGGCCGCGAATCCGGGCGTACGGGAAGGAATGACCACTCCCGGACCCGGACTTTGCGGGGGTTTCCCCGGAGGGCACCCCCGGTTCCGGTGGCGCTGTCGGGCTGCCGACAGGCCCGACCGTGAGGACCAACACGGTCGGTGTAGCGGACCAACTTGGTCCGTAACCGACTACGCTGGTCCGCATGCCGCGTCCGAGCCGCCAGCAGATCGACGACGAGATCCTCGAGATCGCCGCGTCGCTTTTCGCGCGGCACGGGTTCAAGCAGACGTCGGTGCAGCGCATCGCGGACGCCGCCGGTTATTCCAAGACCGGCCTCCTGCACCGCTATCCCACCAAGGAGGCCCTTCAGGAGGCGGTCATCGACCGCTCCCTGGCCGAGTTGCGGGCGATCACCGCCGTGGTCGCCGACCTGCCGCCCGGCCCCGATCGCGACCGCGCCGCCCTCAACGGCGTGGCCCACCTCGCGGTGCGCCGCCCCGGCTCGGTGCGCCTGCTGCTCTCCGGCCTGCTCGGCGAGAAGGACGACGACATGGGCCAGACGCTCAAGGAGGTGGGCGCGGGGGTCTTCGAGGCTTTCGCGGTCGATCCGGCGGCCGACCCGGCCCGGGCTCTGCGGGTCGTCGGTGCGCTGGGTGCGCTGGCGGTCGCCCGCATCGCCCTGCTCGAAGTCGATCTCGGAGGTTCGGCCGAGCTGGTCGACATCGCCTTCGACGCGCTAGGACACCCCACCCACTAGCAAGGGATCCCTCATGGCAACACTCCTCTACCGCCTGGGTATGGGCTCCGCCCGGCACCGGGTCGTGGTCATCGTGGCCTGGCTGGTCGCGCTGGTCGCGGTCGCGGTGGGCGCGGCGACGCTGTCCGGCAAGACGGTCAGCACGTTCAAGATCCCGGGCCAGGAGTCCACGATCGCGCTGGACCTGATGACCAAGAAGTTCGGTTCCGCATCGGCCGGCGGCTCGGCCCAGGTGGTCCTCGAGGCCCCGGCCGGCAGCAAGATCACCGATCCGGCGAGCGCGGGCAAGGTCGCCCAGGTGGTCGGTGAGCTGACCAGGCTGCCCGGCGCGGCCAACGTCACCAACCCGCTCGACCCGAAGGCTCCGGCGGTGTCGCCCGACCAGAGCACGGCGTACAGCACCGTGACCTACTCGGTGCAGGCCTCCGAGCTGACGGCCCCCCAGCGTCAGGCGCTTCTCGACGAGGTCGACCACGCCCGGTCGACCACCGGCCTCACCGTCGAGGTACGCGGCGACGTGACGCAGAATCCGGCCGACATCGGGGGCGCGTCCGAGGGCATCGGCGTGGTCGTCGCCCTGGTCGTGCTCGCGGTGACCTTCGGCTCGCTGGTCGCGGCCGGCATGAACCTGCTGACCGCCGCGGTCGGGGTGGCCATCGGCGCGCTCGGCATCACGACCCTGAGCGGCTTCGTCCAGCTGCAGTCGACCACCTCGATCCTGGCGGTGATGCTCGGCCTGGCCGTCGGCATCGACTACGCGCTGTTCATCATGACCCGGTTCCGGCAGGAGCTTCGTCGCGGCCTGCCGGTGCCGGAAGCGGCCGCGACGGCGGTCGGCACGGCCGGGTCGGCCGTGGTCACCGCCGGCCTGACCGTGGTGATCGCGCTGGCCGGCCTGGCGGTGGCGGGCATCCCGTTCCTGACCGAGATGGGCCTGGCCGCCGCGGCGACGATCATCATCGCCGTGCTGGTGGCGATCACCCTGGTACCGGCCATGCTCGCCTTCATCGGCCTGCGGGCGCTTCCGCGCCGCAAGCGCGACGTCACGGTCCCGGTTTCGCCGACCGGGCGGGGATTCATCGCGGGCTGGGCGCGTACGGTGTCCGGGCAGCGCTGGATCAGCCTGGTGCTCGCGGTCGCCGCGCTCGGCGTGATCGCGATCCCGGTCTTCTCCATGAAGACGTCTCTTGCCCAGCGCGCGGCCGACGGCAGCACGCAGGCCAGGGCGGCCCAGATCATCGACCAGCGGTTCGGCCCCGGCGTCGCCGGCCCGCTGCTCGTGCTGGTCGACAGGCCGAACGCGGTCTCCTACGCCGGCACCGTCCAGCAGCAGATCTCCGGGCTGCCCGACGTGGCCCTGGCCCTCCCGCCGCGGCCCGACCGCAGTGGTGACGCCGCCCTGGTCACCCTGATCCCGAAGTCGGGACCGGAGAGCCAGACGACGGTCGACCTGGTGCACGCGATCCGTGACCAGATCGCCGACGGCCCGGGCGCCAAGGTCTACGTCACCGGCCAGACCGCGATCAGCATCGACGTCTCGCAGAAACTGAGCCAGGCCCTGCCGGTCTATCTGGTGCTGGTGGTCGGCCTCGCGTTCGTGCTGCTGGTGCTGGTGTTCCGGTCGCTGCTGGTGCCGGTGTTCGGGGTGCTCGGCTTCCTGCTCACGATCGGTGCCTCGCTCGGCGCGACCACCGCGGTGTTCCAGTGGGGCTGGCTGGCCAAGGCGCTCAACGTCGGCTCGACCGGGCCGCTGATGAGCCTCGCGCCGATCATCATCGTGGGCATCCTGTTCGGCCTGGCCATGGACTACCAGGTATTCCTGGTGTCGCGGATGCACGAGGCCCACGCGCACGGCGCGTCCCCTCGTTCGGCCATCGTGACCGGCTTCCGGCAGGCGGCCCCGGTCGTGGTCGCGGCCGCGACGATCATGTTCTCGGTGTTCGCCGGCTTCGTCCCGCAGGGCAACGACACGATCAAGCCGATCGCGTTCGCCCTGGCCATCGGCATCCTGTTCGACGCCGTGGTGGTCCGCATGATCGCGATTCCGGCCGCGCTGTCGCTGATCGGCCGGGCCGCCTGGTGGCTGCCGGGCTGGCTGCGGTGGCTGCCCGCGCTCGACGTCGAGGGGGCGGCGCTGGAGCGCGGCACTCCCGAGGCCGAGCGACCGGCCGAGGTTCCGGCGACCGTCTGAGCCGGTGGACTTCGGGGGCCGGTGGATTTCGGGGACAGGTGGACTTCGGGGGCCGGTGGATTTCGGGGGGCCGGTGGACTTCGGGCGCCGGTGGATTTCGGCCGGCCGGTGGATTTCGGGGGGATCGTGTCGTACCCCCATGCTTGACTCGGCCCCACCCCGTGATCGGGTGGGGCCGAGTCGCGTCCGGCCGCGTTCTCGCCGCGACGCGCGGATCGCTCTACTGGCCGACTTCGTCAGCAAGCTCATCGGCGCCCACCCGACCATCCCGGCCCACGAGTCACTCCAGTCCCAGCGGTAAAGGAATGAGTCCGATTTATCGGAAGTAACCGGGCCAAACGGCAGCGTGACGGGTGTCCGGCTTGCTGGAATCGGGATATGACGCCGGTGGACGATGATGTGCGGGCGGCATTGGACGGCTGGCGGGACGAACTGCTCGATCTCTCTGGCGCCAACCGCCTGATCAACCTGAGGCCGGACGCCCCGGGCGCTCTGGAGATCGCCGGCCCGTCACCCAAGAGCCTCGTCGAGGCGCTGCGGCAGGGCGACGACTGCGGGTTCGCCGGCGCCGAGGGCGTACCCGAGGAGCTCGACCCCCGGCCCGCCCTGACGCTGCGGACCCGCGTCCCCGAAGAGATCATGCGCCCGGTCCTGCACCGGCTCGAGGTGCGCGCCCGCGAGGAGCTCCTCGACCGCGGCGTAGCCACCCTGCATCTCGGGATCGGCCTGCTGCACTGGCAGGACGAGACCGGCCCGGCCCACGCCAGCCCGATCCTGCTGCTCCCGGTCGAGCTCGTCGGGCACCGGCTGCGCATCCGGGGCGAGGACCCGGTGATCAACCCGGCCCTCACGCTGCGGCTGCGCAGGCTCGGCATCGAGCTGCCGGTCGCCGGTCCGCTCGGCGACCTCGACGTGACCGTGCTCTGGGCCCGGCTCGACGTGGCGATCAGCGACTACCGCTGGCTGGCCGACGAGACGATCGTGCTGTCGCGGTTCACGCTGCACCGGGAGGCGGCGTACCAGGACCTGACCGATCAGCAGGAGCGGGTGCTGACCCACCCGATCGTGCGGGCGCTGGCCGTCGGCGACCGCGACGAGCTGTACGACTTCACCCCGATCCCGCCCGACAGGATCGACGAGCACCGGCCGCCCGAGGAGGTGCCGCTGCTGCTCGACGCCGACGCCGACCAGCGGGCCTGCGTGGCGGCTGCGGTCGAGGGCCGCAGCTTCGTGATCGACGGCCCGCCGGGCACCGGCAAGACCCAGACGATCGCCAACATGGTCGGCTGCCTGCTGCACGCCGGCAAGCGGGTGCTGGTCGTCTCGGAGCGGGCGGCCGCGCTCGACACGGTGCGGGAGCGGCTGGACGCGGCCGGGCTCGGCGACTACCTGCTCGCGCTGCACAGCCACACCACCGGGCGGGCCGAGGTGGCGTCGGCGCTGGCGGCCGCGCTCGACACCGAGCCGCCGCCGCTGGCCGGGGTCGACCCGGTGGACCGGCGGGCGGTCCGGGAGCGGCGGGAACGGCTTCAGGCGTACGCCGACGCGATGAACCGCATCCACCGGCCGATCGGCCGAAGCCTGCACGAGGTGCTCGGGATCTGTGCCGGCCTGATCGAGGTGCCGGCCGCCCCGGTGCCGTCGGAGCTGCCGCCCGACCTGTCGCCGACCTCGTTCGAACGGGTGCGGCAGGCGGTCGCCGACTACGCCGCGACCTGGCGCGACGCGTACCTCTGGCGGGATGTGATCGACCGCGAGCCGCTCGGTCTTCGCCTGCGCCGCGCCCAGCTCGCGTTGGAGGGCCTGGCCGAGGTCGCGGAGCAGAACGCCCCGCTGGCCGAGGCGTTCGACCTGCACGAGCCGGCCGACGCGGGCACGCTCGCCGCGCTGGTCGGGCACGCCGCCCGGCGGCCGCCGCACGTGCACGAGGACTGGCTGACCATGCGCAACCTGCAGCCGGTGCAGCGGGCGATCGACGAGCTGACCCGGCACCTGGCCGCGCTCGAATACCAGGGGGTGGCCTGGTCGGAACTGCCCTCGGCGGCCGACCTGGGCACCGTGCCCGATCTCTATCTCGACCCGCCGGCGCTCGACCTGCGGCCGCTGATCGCGACCCAGGCCGAGGACCTGGCCCGCAAGTTCACCGACGACGCCGACGTGCTCGAGCAGCACCAGGAGAACCTGGCCCGGGTCACGGCGCGGCTCGGGCTGCCCAACGTGGTCAGCTTCCCCGACACGGCCCGGGTGGTGGCGCTCGCCGACCTGATCGGCCGGCCCCACAAACCCGAGGCGAGTTGGTTCGAGCCGGGCGGTCTGGCTCGCGCCCGGGAGGGCGCGGCCATTCTCCGTACGCGCGTAGCCGACGCCGAAGCGGCCGAGACCGAGGCCCGGCAGCACTTCCGTGAGGAGGCCCTGGACGAGCCGGTCGACGAACTGGCCGAGCGGTTCGCGACCCGGCACCGGGGGGCCCGCAAGCTGTTCGGTTCCTATCGCCGGGACAAGAAGGCCGCGGCCGAGGTGGCGCTGCCGACCGTGAAGCCGGCCGATGCCGTGGCGCGGCTGGACACCGCGGCGGCGTGGAAGCAGGCCTCGGACGCCCTGGAAGCGGCTTCTCTCACGTACGGGGAGTTGCTCGGCCGCTACTACCAGGGCCGGGACACCGACTTCGCGGCTCTCGAGGAGGCGCTGCGGACGGCGGCCGAGGGGATCGAGACGACGCCGGCCGAGGCGCTGCCCGCGGTGGCCGTCCACCTGTCGGCGGCGCGGCCCAACAACGCGATGCTGCGGATCGTCGGCGAGGCGCGGACCGCGTTCAGCACGTGGATCGCCAAGCTCTATCCGCCGCCGGCCAACGCGGCCCGGCCCGAACTGGCCGAGGGAAGCATCCAGGGCGCGATCGCGTGGCTGCGGGCCCACATCGGGCCGCTGACCAAGGCGGCGGAACTGATCCGGGCGTACAGCGGGCCGACCGGGCGGCGACTCACCCTCGGCGAGGCGATGGACCTGTCCCGCCAGCGCGAGGCGGCGGCCGAGGCCGAGGCGGCGATCTGGCGCAACGCGGCCAGCCACGCCGCGCTGCTCGGCACCGGCTATCGGGGCACCAAGACGAACGTCAAGGCGCTGGCCGACATCGCCGAGTGGACGGCCGAGGCGCGGCGGTTGCGCACCGGCAACGACGAGCCGCTGACCGACAAGCAGGCCCACGCGCTGTCCGAATGCTGGCCGTCGACCGCGCTGGCCGACGCGGTGGCCGACTGGCAGGAGGCCCGCGGGCAGCTGATGGACGCCTTCGCGCCGGTGCGAAGGGGCGAGCTGAGCACCCTGCTCGACGACTACGACCAGGCGCACCGGCTGCTGGGGGAGTTGCTCGCCGACGAGGAGGGCCAGCACCAGTGGTTCTCCCACGCCGACGCCGGGCAGATCTTCACCGACCACGGGCTCGACGCGGCGGTCGACTTCTGCGCCGCCGAGGGGATCGTGCCCGCCGCGATGTGGCCGGTGCTGGAACGGGCGCTCTATCGCGGCTGGGCCGACGCGGTGCTGCGTGACGATCCGGACCTGAGCCCGCTGGGGGCCGAGGACCGCAACCACCTGGTCGAGGAGTACCACCTGCTCGACCAGGAACTGACCGCGGGCGCCCTGGCCGACATCGTGGTCGCGGTCGAGAACCGGCGGGGCGGGCCGACCGAGGTCGTCCGCCGGGAGGGCAACAAGCACCTCGGCCACCTGCCCGTACGCGACCTGATCGCCCTGACCCGCACGACCGTCCTCGGCCTCAAACCCTGCTTCCTGATGTCCCCGTACGCCGTGAGCGCCCTGCTCCCGCCCGACATCGGCTTCGACGTCGTGATCGTCGACGAGGGCTCGCGCCTGACCCCGGCCGACGCGCTGCCCGCGATCCTCCGCGGCGCCGCCCTGATCGTGGCCGGCGACGAGCGCCAGCTCCCGCCGACCTCGTTCTACGAGCGGCCGGAGGACACCCCGACCGACGCCACCTCGCTGCTCGAACCGGCCCGGCGGGCGTTCGCGGTGCTGCCGCTGAACACCCACTACCGCAGCCGGCACGAGGGGCTGATGGCGTTCGCCGACCACGCCTACTACCAGGGCGCGTTGACGATCTTCCCGCGCGCCGACGTGACCTCGCCGGACATGGGGGTCGCGTTCTTCCCGATCGACGGCGTCTATCGCCGGGAGACCGCCCGCGACAACCCGATCGAGGCGGCGGCGGTCGCCGAGCGCGTGCTCCACCACCTCAAGCACCGGCCCGGCCAGACGCTCGGCGTGGTCACGCTGTCCACCGCGCAGGCCGAGGCGATCCGGGACGCGCTGGAATGGGTGATCGAGAAGCAGCCGCAGTACGCCGGCCTGTTCGAGGGTGACCGCACCACCGGCTTCTTCGTCAAGAGCGTCGAGGCCGCCCAGGGCGACGAGCGTGACGTCATCATCCTCTCGGTCGGCTATGGCTACGACGAGCACGACAAGATCAGTACGAACCTGGGCGCGCTGACCCGGCCCAAGGGCTGGCGGCGCCTCAACGTCGCGATCAGCCGCGCCCGCCGCCTGGTCGAGGTGGTCTCGTCGCTGCGCGCCGACGACGTGCCCGACCTGGGCAACGAGACGGTACGCCACCTCAAGGCCTATCTGGACTATGCCGAGCACGGAGCGGCCGCGCTGCTCGGCTCCGGGTCGGACCAGGCGTCGACGGCGCTCGAACAGTCGGTGATGGACGCGATCCGGTCGTGGGGCTTCGGCGTGCGGGCCCGGGTCGGCACGGCCGGCCACACCGTCGACCTGGCGGTGCGGCATCCGGACCGGCCGGACGAGGTGTACGTGCTCGGTGTCGAGTGCGACGGCCCGGCCTATCGAGCGGTGCCCGCGGTGCGCGACCGCGACCGGGTGCGCGAGCAGGTGCTGCGCGACCGGGGCTGGACGCTCTATCGGGTGTGGTCGACGGCGTGGTACCGCAACCGCCACCACGAGGAGAGCCGGTTGCTGGGCGCGATCGAACGCGCGATCGAGGGCCCGTCGCACGCGCCACGGCACGCCGCCGAACTTCCGCACCGGCCGGAGCCGTACCGCCGGGTCGAGCGGGAGCTGTTCGGCGAGGCGCCGATGACGGGCCCGCTGCTGGGGCCGGCGCCCGGCCCGCTACTGGGCCCGCTACTGGGCCCGGTAGCGGGGCCGGTCTATGGGCCGGAACCTCCGCGGGATCGGTCCTGATCGACGGGTTTGTCGGTTGTCGCCACCGGATGTGAACCTTGCTCGGATAGCCTATCGTCACTGAAATGATCTACTCGATCACTCATGGCGACGATCCTCCCGTGGTGCTGGTGGCCGGGCTCGGATTCACGCGGGAGAGCTGGCATCCGGTGATCGAACTGCTCCGGTCGGGCAGTTCCACCTTCGCCTACGACCGCCCCGGCATCGGCGAGGCTCCCGGCCGCGCCGATCCGGCGCGGCCGGTCTCGTACGGCGTGCTGGCCGAAGAACTGGCCGAGCTGCTCGAGGAGTCGGGTGTGGAAAAACCGATGGTGCTGGTCGGCCACTCGATGGGCGCCAACGTCGTACGCGTCTTCGCCGACCGCCACCCGGCCTGGGTGGCCGGCCTGGTCTTCGCCGACGGCTCGCTGCCCCGCCTCGCCCTGCCGGCCGGCGACGAGCCGCCGCTCCACGACGGCGACCGGCCCCGGGCCAGCCCGATCGACACCCTGGCCGGCGAGGTCGAGGTCCGCAAGTCCACCCCGCCGCCGGTGCCCGCGGTCGTGCTCGGCCGCACCCCCGGCTGGTGGTCCTCCGGGCCGATCCCGCACCCGGCCCTCGACGCCCTGTGGCAGATGAACCAGCGCGAGCTGGCCGACGAGCACCACGCCCCGCTGATCATCGCCACCGACGCGGGCCATCACCTGCCCCGCGAGGCGCCGGCGCTCGTCGCGTACGCCATAGACCTCGTCGTCCGCGCCGTCCGCACCAACAGCGACCCGGCACCCACCGAGGCCGAAATGGCCGCCGTGGGCGGCCATTTCGGCTAGGCGTTCGACGTCGTCGAACCGGATACCGAGCTGGTCCCAGCTCTCGTCGCGGTAGCGGTACGCGGTCGCCTCGGAGGTACCGAACCCGGCGTCCAGCAGCGTCAGGTCCTCGGCCGTGCGGAACCGGATGAGCAGGTCGACGCGCGTTCCGGCGCGGGTGCCCCGAGCCCGACGTTGACCCGGCCGGCACTGCCCCGGACGCTATCGCAATCGGGTCGACGGGTAGGGGGCGTGAGACGGGACGCTTGCATAGATAGGTGCGCGTTTCTGCCGCGTCAGTTCTCGCCGGCCCATGCCGGGAACGAAACGCTGGTCGCGAGGTGCGGCGCGGTGCCGGGCGACGACTATCCGTTCGGGGAGAACCTCACGAAAATGGCCCGCCACCCGGCACTGTCTGCAGGGTAGGCGCTGCCGATCGGCCGCGATCTGCTTACTGCACGATGTGACGATCGCCTCGTCGCAATCGAACGGTCCCTTCCGTGTTCACCCCGGGTGGCCTGCGGTAGATTCGCCGCCGCGACGGCCGGCGACGGGAGGTCAGCGGGATGGACGCCAGCACCGAGGAGCTGCGGGACGCGCACGACGTGCTTTCGGAGTGGTACGCGAAGAACCTGGTCGGGGTGCTCGAAAGCAGGCCGGTCGAGCGGGCGGTGCTCGATCTGTTCGCCGAGATGACCTTGGAGGTGGGTGCGGAGGTCGCGGACGTGGGCTGCGGCACCGGGCGCCTTCTTCCGTACCTCGCGAGCCGCGGTCTGTCGCCGCGCGGGGTGGATCTCTCGCCGGGGATGGTCGAGGTGGCGCGGCGCGAGCATCCGGGCTTCGCCTACGAGGTCGCCGACCTGCGCGAGCTGCCGTTCGAGGACGCCTCGCTGGCGGGGGTGGTGTGCTGGTATTCGTTGATCTACCTTGCGCCGGATGCCAGAGCACGTGCGTTCGCCGAGCTCGCCCGGGTGGTACGGCCGGGCGGATATCTGGTGGCGGCCTTCAAGCACGGCGACGGCACCTTGCACCGTAACGGTCCCGGCAGCCGGGTCGGCGGTCTCGGCCTCGACTTCGATCGGTACTGGCTGTCGGCCCGGGAGATGCAGGAGCGGTTCGCCGCCTCCGGTTTCGTCCCGGTCTTCCAGGGCAGCACCCCACCCGAGGAAGCGGAGCCGCCGTACGGGTACATGCTGGTCAGAAAGACCGGCTACGGGAGCGCCTAACGGAGAACTCGCGCGATTCGAGGGGGCTCCGGTCGTCGTCCAAGTCGTAGCGGCTCGCCCCGGAGAAGGGCCGGTCAGCGAGCATCCATCGTGGCCTCGATCGCGGCTGCGATCTGCTCGGCACCCGTTTCCTCGGAGTTGAAGGCTCGGTCGGCAGGGATCGCTGGCAGTAACTCGCGAAAACGGCGATGAGCGGCGTGATGAAACTCCGGCTCGCGTGACAACCCGCGCCCTGGATCGGCCTGTGCACGCGCGAACGTCACCGCCACCGTGGCGTCGATGACAACCACCATAATCCGGCCCTCGCAGCGCCCGGCGTCGCCACCATCGCCGCGATGTCATCGACATCGGCAACCACAACGGTTTTGCCGCGGCCGGTCAAACGTTCGGCGAGCTTGCCGGCGACGGTGTTCTTGCCGGCCGCGATCGGGCCCGTGAGGACCACGGTGTTGTAGCGGTGCAACTAGCGAAACGATGTCAGCCGGGCATCGCGCTCGTCGGCGAACGCGCGGCGGCCTCGCAGGGTCTCGCGTTTGAAGCTGGCGCTGAATGACTCGTCGAGCGCGTTGTCAGCGGAACCGCCGACCGTGCTCATCGACTGCCGGGCCCTGACCGCCTCACGCGCAGCAGCGAAGTCCTTCGACGTGTATTGGGCTCCGTGATCGGAATCGAAGATCGCTCCGGCCAGGCTGCCGCGGGTGCGTTCGGCTGCGAACCTCAATATCAACGAGTTCGAGCGGCCGCTGGTATTGGTGACCAATACCGCCGATCGGCTTGAGGCGCTGCTTGCGGGTGGCGACCAATTCTGAGCGATCCGCACCACCGCCACGCCGGGCATGACACCCATCGCCAGTCCATCGGTGGCGTCGGAGGCCGAGCAGTGCGCCTACTGCCGGTCGTGCTCCGCGGCGGCGACGATCGGAAGGTTGACCTGCCGGAACGGCTCTGGCTTCCGGCCCTCGGGCAGGCAAGGCTGACCGTATGGAGATGACGGACAGGGCAGCCCGGAGCGCGCGGGTGGCGGCGGTGTTCGATCGGGTCGCGGACGTCTACGACCGCGTGGGGATACCGTGGTTCACGCCTATCGCGCAGGAGCTGGTACGCCTGGCGGCGCCCGGACGGGGCGAGCGGGTCCTCGACGTCGGATGCGGACGTGGGGCCGCTACTGTCGCCCTGGCGGAGGCGGTCGGCAGCGACGGCCACGTCACCGGTATCGACTTGTCTCCGAGAATGGTCGAGGCGTGCGGCGCCGACATTGCCGGTCGTGGTCTGTCGAACGTCGAGGTTCAGGTCATGGATGCCTCGTCGCCGTCACTGCCGACGGCCGGGTACGACCTCGTGGTGTCGTCATTGGTCGTGTTCTTTCTGCCGGATCCGCCGGCTGCCCTCGTCGCATGGCGGCGCCTGCTGGTCACGCCGGGCGGCCGGCTCGCGATCTCGACGTTCGGGCGTCGTGATCGGGTGTGGGATGCGGTCGACGCGACTTTCCGGCCGTATCTGCCCGCCGGAATGCTCGACGCCAGGACGACCGGCGCCGCCGGGCCCTTCAGCACGGACGCAGGGGTCGAAGAGCTGGTCAGCGCGGCGGGATACACCGGCGTGCGAACGGGCCTCTTCGACATCGAGGTGACCTTCGCCGACGTGGACGAGTGGTATGCCTTCAGCCGGTCACACGGCCAGCGAGCGATGTGGGAAGCCATGGGCGAGGCTGACCACGACACCGTCAAGGCGGTCGCCGGGACGCACCTCGAACAGGCCCGCGGCACCGACGGCCGAATACACCTGCACCAGCAGGTGCGCTGCACCCTGGCCACGTCGGCGTGACCCCGCTGCGCTGACACCGCCCGGTCCGCGGCTCAGGTGGGTCGATCGTCGTCGAGGTCGGTGGGCGGCTGGAGCACGCAGAACTCGTTGCCGTCAGGATCGGCAAGCACGTGCCAGATCCAGCCGTGCTCCTCGATAGGTTCGACTGTGACACGACGGGCGCCCAGCGCCATCACCCGGGCGGTCTCGGCGTCCAGATCGGGCACCCGAAGGTCCAGGTGCAATCGATTCTTGGTGCCCTTGGCCTCGGCGACCCGCTGGAGCAGCAACTCGACGCCGTTGCCGTCGCGCGGCAGCAATTGCTGGTAGCGACCCGGCGAGCTGGGCTCAGCTCGATACCCGAGCACGCCACACCAGAAGGCTGCCGACCGGTCCAGGTCGGAGCAGTCCAGAACTACCGCCAGAACCACATCGTCTCGCCCGCCGAAGCGAGCCGGCCCGCTACTCATGACAGCACGCTACGGCGTCCAGCTCTAGCGCTTATCCAGGTGGTCGGGCGCATAGCGTCGGTGCATGGCCATCATCGGTACCGCTGCCGGCGTCCCGTTCACCGCGCTGCCACCCACCGGTGGCGGTCCGGCCCCGCTGGTCGTGACGGCCGTCAGCATCTGCACGAGGAGTTCAGGAGGCGTAGCCGGCCCGACCGCGGGTGAGATCTCGACGGGCGCCTGTGGACCGACGGCGCGAGCGGCTACGCGTCCGTGCGCGTGGCCTCGGACGACTCGATCTGTTGGCGGGCGCGTTCGAACGGGTCGCCGTAGGCCTTGATGGCCTGGCGGGCGAAGGCCTGCTGGACCGTGGAGACGCGTTCGCTGCGGCCGCGGCCGAGGAAGCTGACGATCCAGTGGAGGACGGCGGTCAGGCGGTTCTTGAAGCCGACCAGGTAGAACAGGTGGACCGCGACCCAGATCAGCCACGCGGTGAAGCCGGAGAGCCGCAGCTTGCCGACGCTCGCCACCGCCGAGAAGCGGGAGATGGTGGCCAGGCTGCCCTTGTCGAAGTACTTGAACGGCTTGCCCGCGGGCTTGCCGGCCAGGCGGTCCTGGACGAGCGCGGCGGCGTAGCGGCCGCCCTGGATGGCGACCTGGGCGACGCCCGGCAGCTGCTGGCCGTGCTCGTCGTTCAGGTTGATCATGTCGCCGAGGACGAAGATCTCGGGGTGGCCGGGGACCGTGAGGTCCTTCTCGACGTGGATGCGGCCCGAGCGGTCGGCCGGGGCGCCGGTGGCCTCGGCGATCTGGCGGGCCAGCGGGGGAGCGGCCACGCCGGCCGCCCAGATCTTGGTCATGGCCGGGATGCGCTCGTGGCCGCGCTCGGTCTCGACCTCGATGCCGGTCGCGTCGACGCCGACGACCTTGGTGTTGAGCTCGACCTCGACGCCGAGCAGGTGCAGCTGGCGCAGCGCCCGGGTGGACAGGTGGTCGCCGAACGTGTTGAGCACCGCCCCGACCGCGTCGACCAGGATGATCCGGGCCTTGCGGGGGTCGATGTGCTTGTACTGCCCGGGGAGGTTGCGGTGGGCCAGCTCGGCGATCTGGCCGGCCATCTCGGTGCCGGTCGGGCCGGCACCGACGACCACGAAGGTGAGCCAGCGGTCGATGTCGGCCGGGTCGGTCTGCAGATCGGCGATCTCGAACGCGCCGAAGATGCGGGAGCGCAGTTCGAGCGCGTCGTCGATGCTCTTCATGCCGGGGGCGAACTCGGCGTAGCCGTCGTTGCCGAAATAGGACTGCGAGGCGCCGGCCGCGACGATCAGCGTGTCGTACTCGACCTTGTAGTCGACGCCCGGGCCGGACACCGACACGACCTTGTTCTCGACGTCGATGTTCTCGGCCCAGCCGAGCTTCACGTCGACGTTGTCCTGGCGCTTGAGCACCTCGCGGATCGGGGGCGCGATCTCGCCCTCGGAGAGGATGCCGGTGGCGACCTGGTAGAGCAGGGGCTGGAAGAGGTGGTACGCCGTACCGTTGATCAGAGTGATGTCGACCGGTGCCTTACGCAGAGCCTTGATCGCGAAGAGGCCGCCGAATCCGGCGCCGATCACCACAACCCGATGCCGCTGCATGTCTGCTCCCGAGGGAAGTTCGTTGTCACCAACTGGTTTGTTACCAATTGGTACAGCGTGCTGATCAGGGTGATTATGCCCGGCCCGGGTGTGAGGTGGCACCCGGGCCGGGGCGGGAGACTACGGCGTCCAGACGATGCTCGGGTTCACGTGGCCGGTCCAGTCGAAGACGGCCATGTTGTCCCAGCCGTCCCCGGTTCCGTTCATGTCGGCCGGGTCCCAGCCGTTGCCCTTGATGGCGTACCAGGTCGGCTCCCAGTAGAAGATGCCGATCGCCCCGGCATTGCGGGCCGTGTTCTGGATCCAGGAGAACTCGGTCGCCTGCCCGCTGAAGCTGGCGGCGTTGCCGTCGCAGGGCGTCGCGCCGGTGTACGAGTTGGCCTCGCTGTCGGCATTGGCGGTCGTGAACGGGTACGCCGTCTCGGCGATCACGACCGGCTTGCCGTAGCGGGACTTCACGTCGGTGATGACGTTGTAGAGGTTGGCCAGGCTGCCGTGCCAGAAGCAGTAGTACGACAGCGCCGTGACGTCCCAGGTCACGCCCTGCGCCTTGATACCGTCGTAGAACCAGCGGGCGTTCGCGTCGCTGTCCGCGTCGGCGGTGTGGATCATCACCTGGGTGCCGCTGTTGCAGGCCTTGGTCGCGTTGTAACCCTGTTTGAGCAGCGACGCGAGCGGGGCGAAGTTGTTGTTGGTCACCTTGCCCTGCGGCCACAGCAGGCCGACGTTGATCTCG
This sequence comes from Actinoplanes sp., assembly GCA_036402935.1. GTDB lineage: Bacteria > Actinomycetota > Actinomycetes > Mycobacteriales > Micromonosporaceae > Actinoplanes. The sequence continues at coordinate 7,882 of DASWRZ010000233.1, read as the reverse complement.
TTGCCGATCTGCACGCTGTCCGGCGTGGTGCCCTGCGCCTTGAGGCTCGAGCAGACGTCGTACGTGTAGTTGTAGACATCGGTCCGCAGCTGGGTGAGCGAGTGCGAGGCCCAGGCCGCGGGCGGGTACTGCTTGCCGGGATCGGCCCAGGTGTCGGAGTAGTGGAAGTCGATCAGCAGCTTGAGGCCTTTCGACTTGATCGATTTCGCCGCCTGCAGGACCTTGGCCTTGTTGTCGTAGCCGCTGGCGGGGGAGTTCCAGACCCGCAGCCGGGCGTAGTTGAGGCCCTTCGACTTGAGGATGTCGAGCGGGTCGGCGGCGAGGCCCGCGGCGTTGTAGTACCTGGCGCCCAGGTCGAGGCTCCGCTGCAGCGAGGAGACGTCGGCACCGAGCATGGAGAGGGTGTTCGCGGCGTGGGCGGGAGTGGCCGCGATCGCGAGCGGGACGGCGCTGAGGACGGCGGCGGCGAAGGCCGCACGCAGGGACGGTTTCATATCGCTCCTTCTGTGAACAAAAGGTGCGGACCGGCGACGGTGGAGACGCCGGTGTGGTGCCTTTCAGCAAGCCGGGGGAGCAGGGGGATCAGGTCGGTTCCGGGCCGATCCAGCGGAAGTCGGGCCGCGCCGCGTCGGTCCCGGCGGGCGAGGATTCGCGCAGCACCAGCGTCGTCGGCACGGTGATGGACAACGGGGTGCGGCCGGCCACCACGTCGGTGAGCAGCCGCACCATCTCCTCGGCGATTCGATCGAGGGGGTGGTGCACGGTCGAGAGCGTCGGATCGAGCGTCTCGGCCAGACCGGTGTCGTCGAAGCCGACCACCCGGACGTCGTCGGGGACACGACGGCCGGCCTCCCGCAACACCGGCAGCGTCGCCGCGGCCATCGAGTCCGAGGCGACGAAGACGGCGTCGAGGTCGGGCGCACGGTCCAGCAGGATCCGCATGGCCGCCGCCCCGCTCTCGCGGCTCCAGTCCCCGTGCACGATCCGGGCCGGCTCGATGTCGAGCCCGTGCGCGATCAGCGCGTCCGTATAGCCCTGCAGCCGGTCGACCCCGCCCGACGTGTCCTGCGGCCCGGTGATCATGGCGATCTTCCGGCAGCCGGCCGCCAGCAGGTGCTCGGCCGCCGACCGGCCGCCCGAGCGGTCGTCGGCCGCCACCGAGCTGATCACCTGCTCGTAGCCGAGCACGCGCCCGCAGGCCACGATCGGCACCTCGGCCCGCACCAGGTGACCGAGCAGCGGGTCACCGGAGTGCGGCGAGACCAGCAGAACCCCGTCGACGTGCCCGCCGGACAGGTAGTTGAACGTGCGGCTGCGCTCCTCCGGGGTGGCCGCGATCATCAGGATCAGCGTCTGCTCGCGATCGGACAGCGCCTGGGCGACCCGGCGCAACAGCACCGAGAAGTTGGGGTCGGAGAAGAGCAGGTGCTGCGGCTCGGTGAGCAGGAAGGCGATCGAGCCGGACCGGCCGGTGGCCAGCGAGCGCGCGTGCGGGTTGGCCGTGTAGCCGGTGCGGGCGATCGCGTCGCGCACGGAACGCACGGCCTCGGGACTGACCCACTCCCGGCCGTTGAGCACACGGGAGACGGTGGCGTAGGAGACCCCGGCCTCGCGCGCGACGTCGCGAATAGTGGGCCGCTTGCGGGTCGGCACAACGGGGATCATATCCGCCACCACCTCACGCTTTGACCGCACCGGCGGCCAGGTCGACGCGCCAGTAGCGCTGCAGGGCGAGGAAGAGCGCGACGAGCGGGATGATCGACAGGAGTGCGCCGGTGACCACCGAGGTGTACATCGCCGGCTGCGACGCCCCCTGGTTGAGCAGGCCGCTCAGGCCGACCGTGACCGGGTAGAGGTGATCGTCGCCGAGCATGATGTAGGGCAGCATGAAGTTGTTCCAGATCGCCACGAACTGGAACAGGAATACGGTCACCAGCCCGCCCCGCATCATCGGCAGGGCGACGCGGCCGAACGTCCGCCAATCCCCGGCGCCGTCGATCCGGGCCGCCTCCAGAACGTCGGTGGGCACGGTGGCTGCCGCAAAGATGCGGCACAGATAGATTCCGTACGGCGAGATGATGCTGGGCAGGAGCACCGACCAGTAGGTGTTGGTCATCCCGACCTTGGCCAGCAGCAGATATTGCGGCACGGCGAGCAGCACCCCGGGCACCAGCACGCCGGCCAGGATCAGGTTGAAGATCGCCGACTTGCCGGGAAAGGCGTACTTGGCCAGTGCGAAGCCGGCCATCGCCGAGACCAGCATCGAGGCGGCCGCGCCCACCCCGGCGTAGAGCGCCGAGTTGAGCATCCACCGCCAGTAGAGTCCGCCGCGGTAGTCGCTGAGCGTGCGCACGTTGTCGAACAGGTGCGTGCTCGGCGAGAGGGTGAGCGTGCTGAACAGTTCGCCCGCGTTCTTGGTCGACGCGATCAGCACCCACAACACCGGAAAGAGGCAGTAGGCGGCGCCGAGCAGCAGGAGCACGGTGGCGGTCGGGCTACGGCGCAGATTTCCCCGGCTTCCGACTCTCGGCGCCGGCTTCGCGGCCGCCGGCGTGACCGGTACGGCGGTGGTCAGAGTCATCGCTCCTCCTGGGCCATCGTGTCAGTCCTCCTGGCTGAAGGCGCGCGCGCCGACGATCTTGAGGAACCCGAACGACAGTGCGAAGCTCGCCACCGCGATCACCACCGAGGTGGCCGCGGCCGAGTAGATGTCGTTGCGGGTGAAGGCGTCACGGAAGACCTTCATCAGCGGGGTCCAGGTGGTCGAGATCGTGTTGCTCAGCGGCCGCAGCGTCATCGGCTCGGCGAACACCTGCAGGGTCGCGATCAGCGAGAAGACGCACGTCATCACCAGCGAGGGCGCGATGATCGGGATCTTGATGCGGAGCGCGATCTGGATGTCCGAGGCGCCGTCGAGCCGGGCCGCCTCGAACAGGTCGCTCGGGATGGCGCGCAGCGCGGTGTAGAGCACGATCATGTTGAAGCCGGTGCCGCCCCAGACCGCGATGTTGGCGACCGCCCAGAGCACCCACGACGAGCCGAGGAAGTTGGGCGGGGTGATCCCGGCGCCCTGCATGGCGTCGACGATCGGGCTCACCCGGGGCAGGTAGAGGAAGCCCCAGAGCAGCGAGGCGACGACGGCCGGGACGGCGTACGGCAGGAAGATCGCCGTACGCGCGAACGTGCCGACCCGGGTGCGCCCGGCATCGAGCAGCAGGGCCATCAGCAGGGCCAGGCCGAGCATGATCGGGACGACGATCGCGCCGTACGCCCCGATCCGCTCGACGCTGGGCAGCCAGTCGGGGTCGGTCATCGACCGGGCGTAGTTGCTCAGCCCGGCCCACACCTCGGTCCGCGACCCGGCGCCCAGACCCAGGCCCTTGACCCGCACCTTGCGCAGGCTCAGATAGACCGTGTAGACGATCGGCGCGGCCAGGAAGGCGGCGAACAGGATCAGTGCCGGTGCGAGGAACGCATACGGTGCCGGCCGCGCGGGACGCGTACGGGAAAAGCTTGCTCGCATGCGACCGTGACCTCCCCTCTGCTCTCGATGTCGGCGTCAGCCGGCGAGTTTGAACCCGGTGTTCTTCATGTCGGTGATGGTCGCCTGCTGCATGGTCGTCAGCGCGGCGGTGAACCGCGACGACTGCTTCGACTCGGCCGCCTTGCCGAAGGCGTCGTTGTAGGAGCTGAAGGTGACGTTGACGTCGGGCCCGTAGGTGAACGGGTTGGTGGCCTGCCCAGCCTGCTGGGCGATCGCGTAGAAGTCGGGCTGGTTGCTGAAGAACGCCGGCGGCGAGGTCAGCGCGGTGCTGGTCGCGTCGTTGGCGGCCGGGTAGACGTTGGAGTCGCCGGCCAGGGCCTTGAGCGCGGCCGGGTCGGTGTTGAGCCAGGCGATGAACTGGGCCGCCTGGTCCTTGTGCTTGCTCTGCGCGGTGACGCTGGTGGCCGAGCCGCCCCAGTTGCCGTTGGCCGTCTTCGCGGTGTCCCACTGCGGCAGCAGCGCGGCCGTCCACTTGCCCTTGGTCTTGGCCGCGTTGCCCTCGAGGACGCCCGGGCCCCAGACCGCGCCGAGCCAGCCGACCTGGGTGCCGTCGTTGAGCGCCGCGTTCCACTCCGGGGTGTACATGGGCTTGTTGTCGACCACGCCCTGCTGCACCAGGTTGCCCCAGTAGGAGGCGACCTTCTGGGTGGCGGCGTCGTTGATGTCGACCGACCAGGAGTCGCCCTGCACGCCCCACCAGCTCGCGCCGGCCTGCTGCGCGAGGCCGGTGAACCAGCCGGGGTCGTTGGCCGAGAAGGTGCCCAGGTATTGCTTGGCGTTGGCCTGGTGGATCTTCTTCGCGTCGGCGGCGTAGTCGTCCCAGGTCTTCGGTGCCTGTAGGCCGAGCTTGTCGAACACGTCGGACCGGTAGAAGAACATCATCGGGCCGGTGTCCTGCGGCACGCCGTAGACCGCGTCCGAGCCGAGGGTTACCGAGTTCCACGCGCTGGCCGGGAACTTGTCCTTGAGCGAGCCGGCCTGCTTGCTGATGTCGGCGACCGCGTTGGCCGAGACCAGCGTGGGGATCTTCTGGTACTCGGCCTGCATGACGTCGGGAGCGCCGCTGCCCGCCTTGATCGCGGTCAGCAGCTTGGTGACCGCCGGGTCGCCACCGTCTTGCTTGTTGACCGTGACGTGGATGTCGGGGTGGGTGGTGTTCCAGCCCTCGACGACCTTGTCCATGTTGGGAGCCCAGCTCCAGTAGGTGAGTTCCACCTTGCCGGCGGCCTGGGATGTGTCCGATTTATCGTCGTTTCCACATGCGCTTGTCAAGATCAAGGCCGCGGCCAGCGCCCCGGCCAGCGTCATCTTCTTGTTCATCGGTCCTCCGGAGACGTGCGTCACTGAACCGTGCCTGTGACCGGTTACAGTGCTTCTTTGTTTCCGGCCTGTCAAGGGCTTGCTTACTTGTCTCTGCCAGGCGGTATCGTCCTGTGACCGGTTACAGCTTCGTGAGGAGTCGCTCGTGCTGCAGGTGCGTCACCACCCCTGGGCCACGCCCCTTCGCCGGCCGCGGATGAGCAACGACGAGGACGCCCGTCCCGGCGTCGCGCTGACCAGCCGGGCCCTGCTGCGCGACGGCGTGCCGGTCATCCCGGTCTCCGGCGAGCTGCACTACAGCCGCGTCCCGCGCGAGCGCTGGCGGGACCGGCTCCGCCAGATGCGAGCCGGCGGCGTCACCGTGGTGGCGACGTACGTCTTCTGGCTTCACCACGTTCCGGTCCGCGGCGCGCCTTGCTTCGACGACAACCTCGACGTCGCGGCCTTTGTCGATCTGTGCGCGCAGGAGGGCATGGACCTGATCCTCCGGATCGGTCCGTGGTGCCACGGCGAAACCCGCAACGGCGGCTTCCCCGACTGGGTTCAGCAGGCTTCCGTACGCCATCGCACCGACGACCCCGGTTATCTCTCGATGGTCGCCGAGTGGTTCGGCCGGCTCGGTGCCCACCTCGGCGGGCGGCCGTTCCTCGGGATCCAGCTGGAGAACGAGCTGTACGACCAGCCGCAGCACCTGGTCACCTTGAAACAGCTGGCCCGGGCCGCGAACATGACGGCGCCGCTCTGGACGGCGACGGCCTGGGGGAGCGCCGCCCTGCCGGCCGAGGAGGTGATGCCGCTCTACGGCGGCTACGGCGACGGATTCTGGGTCGACGCGGACGCGCCCTGGGATCCGACGTTCCGCGATCACTACTTCTTCTCGCACGTCTGGGACGACCCGGGAATCGGCGCCGACCTGCGGCGGGACCGGCCCCGGGCTCCCGCCTCCGAGCTCTCGCCCCTCTTTCCGCCGGCGACCGCCGAACTGGGCGGCGGCATGGCCACGGCCTACCACCGGCGGCCGCGGCCCTCGGCGCTCGACGTGGCCACCGTCGCGCACTGCAAAATCGGCAACGGGTCGGCCTGGCAGGGCTACTACATGTATGCCGGAGGCACCAACCCGGCCGGGGTCGACGGGGTGCAGGAGTCGCATGCGACCGGCTATCCCAACGATCTGCCCCGCTTCGGCTATGACTTCCACGCGCCGATCGGCGAGGCCGGGGTGCTCGCCGAGAGCCATGCGACGCTGCGGCGGCAGCACGCGTTTCTGGCTGCTTTCGGCCCCGCGCTGACCGAGATGCCGTCGAGCCTGCCCGATCTTCGGCCGTCCGGGGTCGAGGACGCGGAGACGTTGCGCTGGGCGCTGCGATCGGACGGCGTCAGCGGGTTCCTCTTCATCTCCTGGCACCAGCCGCACGTGCCGCTGCCCACCTGTCGCGGGGCGCAGTTCCAGGTCTCGCTCGACCACGACGCGCTGGTCCTGCCGTCCCGGCCGGTGGACATTCCGGCGGGGACCTCGGCGCGCTGGCCACTTCGGCTCACGCTGGGGGGCGTACGCCTGGACTGGGTGACCGCGTCGGCGGTGACGCTCCTTCCGGGTGCCGCCTCGGCTCAGCAGTCGGGGGTGCCCCTCCACGCCGGGGCCGACGCCGATCAGCAGTCGGCGGTGACGCTTCTTTCCGGGGCCGGGGCGGATGAGGTGATGCTTCTTTCCGGGGCCGGGGCGGATGAGGTGACGCTTCTTCCCGGGGCCGGCGCGGATGAGCGCGGCAGGGAGATCGAGGGCCGGCTCGGAGTGCCGACGCTGATCCTGACTGCCGAGCCGGGGATTCCGGTCGAGTTCGCCGTTGACGGCGAGGCTCGCCCGCTGACCCCCTCGCGCACACCGACCCGTGTCTCCACGTCCACCGGAGACCTCGATCTGCTGGTCCTGCCGGCCGACGACGCCGCCCTCGTCTGGGTCTGCTCGGACGGCCCGGCCGGTCGTCGTCTGCTGCTGAGCGACGCCGAACTGACCTGGGGACCGGACGGCCGGATCACGTCGGCCGGTCCGGATGTCCTGGTCTACGACCCGGATCGCCGGGGCTTCGGTGCACTCGCGCTGGCCCTCGGTGACAACGTTGCTCCGGCAGGCAACGACGTTGCTCCGGCAGGCAATGACGTTGCTCCGGCGGACAACGACGGGAAATCGTCGGACCCGGCTCGTGCAATCGCCCCCCGCCCGATGAGTGGGTGGGCGACAGGCGTGGTTGAGCGCGAGCCCGGCCGCGCGGTGCCGGTCTCCTACGGCAAGTTCGACGGCCGGCAGTCGGCGCCGACGCCGGACGTGTTCGACGATCTCGCCGCGATCTATCGGCTGGAACTCCCGGACTGGGCGTCCGATCCGGCGCTCGACGCACTGCTGCGGATCGGCTGGGCGGGCGACGTCGGGCAGCTTCGAGTGGACGGACGCACGGTCACCGACCGATTCTGGGACGGGTCCGAGTGGATCGTGAACCTGCGCGACGTCGGCTACCGGGCCGGCTCCCGGCTCAGCCTGCACCTGCTGCCGCTGGCCGCCGGGTCGCCGGTGTCGTTGCCGGTCGACGCCCGGGAGCGGCTGCTCGGCTCGGACGGGCAGTTGGTGGCGCTCGACTACGTAAGGGTTGCCGGGCGGGTGAGACTGGAGGAGCTTTCATGAGTCCGGGCACCCGGGCACCGGCTGCCCGGAGACGTCGCGCCGGACGGCCGACGGCCACGAAATCATCCGCTTCGAGCGGATCGCCGCCCGGCTGCGCGAGGTGGCCGGTCAGCCTGGACGAGGCCGTCGGGATCGTGCAGGCCGGGGGCCACCTGGTGAGCGCCCTGCCGTCCGGCAGCTACCTTCGTGAGATTCACGAGTTCGGCGTGGCCGACCGGAAGCCGTGACCCAAGAGGATCGCGGACCGCTTTGCAGTCCAGGACATCGAGCGGTTCCGCGACCCGATCGGGGTGGGGCTGCGGTTCGGGTGGGGCTGCGGTTCGGGTGGGGCTGCGGTTCGG